>JAZNQG010000045.1:0-7232 GCA_045590035.1 Clostridia bacterium | reverse complement strand
AGCGCGCCTTTTATTGCGGCAAGCGTTCCTACATTCTGAAAAACGGGTGTCTGGACCGTTCCGTGAACTGTTGTAAATTCACCACGGCGTGCAAAGCCGTTTGTTTTAAGTATTTTAAACATAATCTTGTCCTTTTGTTTTTAATTAATAAACATAGCATCTCCGAAGGAGAAAAAACGATATTCTTTTTCTACGGCTTCTTTGTATGCTGAAAGCACATTTTCCTTTCCTGCTAACGCCGAAACCAGCATAATAAGTGTCGATTCGGGGAGATGGAAATTGGTAATCAGGCTATCAATTACATTAAAGCTTTTACCCGGATAGATAAATATATCTGTCCATCCGCTTGATTCTGTTAAGGGTAGTCCATTTTGTCCCGCAGTTTCTAAAACTCTCGTTGCAGTAGTGCCGACTGAGATTATTCTTCTGCCGTCTTTTTTTGCTAAGTTTACGGCGTCTGCCGTGTCCTTGGGGAGCACGTAAAATTCCGAGTGCATTTGGTGTTCCAAAACATTTTCTACCTTTACGGGACGGAATGTTCCAAGACCAACGTGGAGCGTAACAAACTTAATTATTACACCCTTTTTCTCTAATTTTTCTAATAACTCAGGCGTAAAATGAAGTCCTGCCGTGGGTGCTGCTGCCGAGCCTGTATTTTTGGCATAGACTGTCTGGTAGCGGTCTTTGTCTTCTAATTTTTTTGTGATATAGGGTGGCAGGGGCATTTCGCCCAATCTATCCAAAATTTCTTCAAAAACTCCGTCGAACTCGAATTTTACAACTCTGGTTCCGCCTTCTAAGATTTCTTTTATTTCCGCAGTAAGCTCGCCGCCAAAATTAAATCTCGCACCGACTTTTGCACGGCGTCCTGGCTTTAGAATAACTTCCCATTCGTCAATGGAACGCCTGTTTAAAAGCAAAAACTCAATAGCACCGCCCGTATCAACCTTTTCGCCAAAAAGCCTTGCGGGGATAACCTTGGTGTCATTCATTATGAGAAGGTCGCCTTTATTTAAAAGATTTTCAATGTCATAAAAATGCTTGTCTTCTGTTTTGCCTGTCAGCTTATCCAAGCACATTAAACGTGAGTCGCTTCTGTTTTTAATCGGCTCCTGTGCTATTAGTTTTTCGGGCAAATCATAGTAAAAATCGCATGTTTTCATTAGTTTAGTTTATTTCTCCTTTTATTCTGCCATATCTTCTTCCGATACAGTTTCGGGAGTCTCTGACGGCTTTGGAGACGGGAATGTAACGGTGTCGATTTTAGAAATAATTGCATCTGCAATAGCTTCGGCAATAAGATTCTGATAATCGTCGTCCACCATCTTCATAGCCTCTTCTTCATTTGAAATAAATCCCATTTCAATCAAAATTGCGGGCATTTTGCTGTTTCTTGTAACAGCGTGTTGTTCGGTTTTAACACCGCGCTGAGTTGCATTTGTGTTCTTTATAAGATTTTTATAAGTTTCGGTTGCAAGCTCTTTGCTTGTCACGGTGTAATCAGAAGAATTATTTGTGCTTGAGTAATAAACCTCAATTCCGTTTGTCTGACTGTTTCCGTCAAAGGCATTTGAATGAATACTTACAAAGAATGATGCATTTATGTCATTGGCATAATTGTATCTGTCAGAAAGTGACGGATATGTGTCGCCCGTTCTTGTCATTTCGACATTCACGCCCGCATTTTTTAGGAGTTTTACTACCTTTTTTGCAACAGACAGGTTTATTTCCTTTTCGATATAGTCGACTCCGTTATGAGAATATACGGCACCGGGGTCACTGCCACCGTGACCTGCATCGATTACTACAATCTTGTCATCGGGAGCATAGTGCTCGGGACGCCATGTAGGAGTCGGTCTTACAGTTGGTGTAGGAGTTACAGTCGGGGTGGGCTTTGGAGTTTCGTCTAAAGACGGAGATGACGGGTTTTCGTTTCCGCTTCCTTCTCCCGATACTGTTATGGTTATTGTTTTTTTGTCGGCTGAAAGCACCTTTTTGTAGCTTTCGGGGCCGAAGGTATCAATGGCGATTCTTGTATAACCATCGTGAGTTCCCACTCTTATTTTATTTACTGCACCCTTGTTGATTTCATAGTTTGCTTTAACGGTGTGTGTTGCACCGAATACATCAAAATATAAAACCTTTGAAGATTTTACATAAGTTAGCTCGCTTATCTTTTCTGCTTTTTCTGTAAGAGATATGGTTATAATAATATCGCTTCCCGATTCCTTTGCAGAAAGCTTGTTTATAACAGTTTTTTTGCTTTCATTTCCCGAAAACTCAGGGTCGGAAATTCTTATTTCCTTTTTTGCTCCGTCAAAAACTACATCCATATTTAAGTTTTCCGATACAAATCTTACAGGAACCATTGTCTTTGAATTTATATCACCTTTTTTTGCGATAAGCATAGGCGTAACTCCGTCAGGTATAGTTGTTTTGTTGCCGTTTACCATAATCTCAGATGAACCTATCTTCATAGATGTAAAGGAATGTCCCCTTGAAATTGTAATCTCCTGAGTCGGTATATGGTATGAAACGGTTGCTCCCATTGCCTCAAAAACTTCTCTTACAGGTACTAATGCACGGTTATTGAAAATAATCGGCTGAAGAGGTGGGACTACCACATTCCCGTTTACTATTAAAGCGTAATTATATCCGTCGTACTCGTGCTCCGCTCCGTTATAGACTAAAGTCATGGCAGATGCCGACTGCCACATAATAAGTAACATAAGGAACACAGAGAGTATTTTCTTCATTTTTTTATTTCCACCTTTCTAAAATGAAAAATACCTTCCCTTTATTCTGTGAATTCAAATCCAAAATGCTCGTAGCCTAATCTTGTTACCATTCTTCCACGCATTGTACGGGTAAGAAAACCAATCTGCATAAGATACGGCTCATAAACATCTTCTATCGTGTTTGCATCTTCGCCGATTGATGCGGCGATTGTCTCCAAGCCTACAGGACCGCCGTGGAAGTTCTGTATCATACAGGTAATCATTCGTCTGTCGGTCATATCAAGCCCCATATCGTCTACACCCATCATTAAAAGTGCTTCGTCGGCAACTTTTTTGGTTATCTTGCCGCCGTGTTTTACTTCTGCAAAGTCTCTGACTCTTTTTAGGAGTCTGTTTGCAATTCGGGGAGTTCCGCGTGAGCGCATAGCGATTTCCGTTGCACCTTCATCGTCAATTTCAACATCCAAAAGACCTGCTGAACGCTTTAAAATTGTTACGATTTCATCTTTTGTATATAATTCAAGTCTTGCCATTACACCAAAACGGTCACGAAGCGGAGCGGTTAAAAGTCCTGCTCTTGTTGTAGCACCGATTAGGGTAAATCTCGGCAAATCAAGTCTTATCGACTTTGCGGACGGACCTTTACCAATAATAATATCAAGCGCATAATCTTCCATCGCAGGATATAAAATCTCTTCGACAGTTCTGCTCATTCGGTGAATTTCGTCGATAAACAAAATGTCATTTTCCGAAAGATTTGTTAAAAGCGCCGCAAGATCCCCCGCTTTTTCGATTGCAGGACCACTTGTGATACGGATATTTACGCCCATTTCATTTGCGATTACGCCTGCCAAGGTAGTTTTACCAAGCCCCGGAGGTCCGTATAAAAGTACGTGGTCCAACGGCTCTCCACGGTCTAAGGCTGCTTTTATGTAAATCTTAAGATTTTCCTTGACGCCGTTCTGACCTGTGTATTCTTCTAACTTTCTCGGGCGAAGACCGTATTCTATTCCTTTGTCTTCGGGAGTATAATCACCTGTTATTATTCTTTCGTTATCATCAAATACCATAATTGAACCTTCCTTATATCAAAAGCTTGAGTGCTTCTTTTACCATGTCTTCGACTGGCATTTCGGGGTCTAACTTTGAAAGTGCAAGCTTTGCATCCTGAATTGAATAACCCAATACTGTGAGCGCTTCTGAGGCTTCCTGAAAATTCCCCTGCGATGTCTTTACTATATCGCCTGATGTAACACCGCTTGACAATTCTTCATTTGAAAGCTTGTCCCTAAGCTCTAAAATAATCCTTTTTGCCAATTTCGGCCCGACTCCAGGTGCACGGGTTAAGGTCTTTACATCATCGCACATTAGGGAAAGTGCAATTTCTGACGGCGTTGCATTTGATAAAATTGCAATCGCAGCTTTTGGTCCTACGCCTGATACTGAATTTAAATGCTTATACATAGAAAGCTCATCGTCTGTCAAAAAGCCTACAAGCTCATGAGAATCTTCACGGACTATAAGCTGAACATACATAGTAACCTGACCTTTTACACCTGATAGTTCCGATAAGGTTTTTAAAGATGTCTGGATTTTATATCCGACACCGCCTGCCTCGACCACGACAAAATTTTCACCCGTCAAGACCTTTTCGCCTTTTATATAATAATACATATTCTTTTCTCCTTAGCTTAAAAAAAGATACAATATCTCTTATACTATCATACACCAAGACACTTTTTAAAACAAGGACTTAAGCTTTACGGTTTCGTTACATATTGATTACCACTAAAAAAGGAGTCAAGTTAGAAGATTTGACTCCTTATATTTATTTAGACGGGATTTATAGTCTGTTTGTTCCGAGTATATCGTTTGCACGGGATGAGTTGGCGTGGCAGATTGCAACGGCTAAAGCATCTGCGGCGTCGTCGGGCTTTGGGATTTTTTCGAGTCTTAGCATAAGCTTTACCATCTGCTGAATCTGTGATTTTTCTGCTCTTCCGTAGCCTGTTATCGACTGCTTTATTTGAAGGGGAGTGTATTCGTAAATCGGGATTTCTCTTACCGCTGCCTGTGCCACCAACACACCTCTTGCCTGAGCTACCAAAATAGCAGTTTTCTGGTTCGAGTTAAAGAATAATTCTTCTATCGCAAAGGCATCGGGCTTATATTTATCCAAGTACATACCGATTTCTTCATAAATAAGCTTAAGACGAAGCGACGGCGACATAGACGAGTGTGTGGTGATTGCATTATATTCCAATGGGCGCATTTTTCCGTTTACATATTCGATTACACCAATTCCCACTATTGCATAGCCCGGGTCCACACCTAAAATAATCACAAAATATCCCTCCAAAATAAGTTGCATTTTATCAAAATAAGATATTGCAAAATATAAAATTATGCGGTATAATATACATTAATTATTATATAACACAAATGGAGGAATTGCAAGCTATGGCAAAGGAAAAAGTAGTTTTAGCCTATTCGGGCGGACTTGACACATCAATCATCATTCCCTGGCTTAAGGAAAACTATGACTACGAGGTAATCGCAGTGTGCGGAGATGTCGGACAGGGCAAGGAAACAGAAGGTCTTGAAGAAAGAGCTAAAAAGGCAGGCGCTTCCAAGCTTTACATAGAAGACTTAAGAGACGAATATGTTGAAGATTTTATCTTCCCGACTCTAAAAGCAGGCGCAATTTATGAAGGCAAGTACCTTTTGGGTACATCACACGCGCGTCCCATTATCGCACGCCGTTTAGTTGAGATTGCATTAGCAGAAGGTGCAACAGCAATCTGCCACGGTGCAACAGGTAAGGGTAATGACCAGGTAAGATTTGAGCTTACAATTAAGGCACTCGCTCCGCATCTTAAGATTATAGCTCCCTGGAGAATCTGGGATATCAAATCACGTGAAGATGCAGTTGACTACGCAGAGGCTCACAATATCGAAATTCCTGTAACTAAGAAGGATCTTTATTCAAGAGACAGAAATATCTGGCACATCAGCCACGAGGGTATGGATTTGGAAGACCCCGCTAACGAGCCTCAGCTTGATAGCCTCTTAAAGCTTTCAGTTTCGCCCGAAAAAGCTCCCGATGAGCCTACATATGTTACAATCGGTTTTGAAAAGGGCGTTCCTGTGTCTTTAGACGGCGAAAAAATGGCAGCACGTCCGTTGGTTGAAAAATTAAACGAACTTGGCGGTAAAAACGGCGTAGGTATCGCAGACATCGTAGAAGACAGACTTGTTGGTATGAAGTCAAGAGGTGTATATGAAACACCGGGCGGTACAATTTTGTATGCGGCTTTGCAGGAATTGGAATATCTTTGCCTTGACCGTGATACTCAGGCTTTCAAGCGTCAGGCAGCTATCAAGTTCTCAGAGCTTGTATATGACGGAAAATGGTACACACCGCTTCGTGAAGCTTTGTCCGCTATGGTTGATTCTATGGAAGAGACAGTTACAGGCGAAGTTCGTGTAAAGCTTTATAAGGGTGCAGTTACACCTGCAGGTGCAAAGAGTAAATATTCACTCTATAACGAAGATATTGCATCATTTGGCGACAGTAAAGAACTTTACAGCCATAAGGATTCAGAGGGCTTTATTAACTTGTTTGGTTTACCCTTAAAGGTTCGTGCTCTTATGAAGAAAAAGAACGAGAAATAAGTCGGAGGCGATTTTAAAATGGCGAAACTGTGGGGAGGACGCTTTCAAAAGAATACAGATAAAAAGGTGGATGATTTTAACTCATCTATCCGTTTTGACTCTCGTATGTACCGTCAGGACATAAAGGGAAGCGTTGCGCATGCCAAAATGCTAGGGCGTCAGGGAATAATCCCTAAAAGCGACTCGGAAAAAATCGTAGATGGTCTTTTGGAAATTCTATCCGATATCGAATCGGGCAAGGTAGAATTTTTAATTGATGCCGAAGATATTCATATGAATATCGAAAAGCTTCTGACCGACAGAATTGGCGATGCGGGTAAAAGACTTCACACAGGCAGAAGCCGTAATGACCAGGTTGCGCTTGATATAAGAATGTATCTTTTGGATGAGTATGAAGAAATCCGTGAGATGATTTTAAATCTCTTAAAAGCTTTAGTTAAGCTTTCAAAAGAGCATGTAGATACCATAATGCCTGGATACACTCATTTACAAAAGGCTCAGCCGATTACCTTCTCTCATCACTTAATGGCATATTTTGAGATGTTTAAAAGGGACTTGTCCCGTCTTGATGACTGGAAAAAAAGATGCAACGTGATGCCACTTGGCTCAGGTGCTTTAGCGGGCACAACATATCCTTTAGACAGAGAATTTGTAAAAGACGAACTCGGGTTCGATAGCGTTACAATGAATTCATTAGACGGCGTATCCGACAGAGACTTTGTAATTGAACTGTCTTTCGTTCTCTCGGTTATTATGATGCATCTTTCAAGATTTTCGGAAGAGCTTATCCTGTGGTCAAGCCACGAGTTTTCATTTATC
>JAZNQG010000044.1:0-2901 GCA_045590035.1 Clostridia bacterium | reverse complement strand
CTATGTGTTCCCCTGCATTAAAAGTACTGGTATGACAAGTGAAGAGTTTTGCGAAAGACTTTTAAAGGAAGAAAGGGTTGCCTGCGTTCCGGGAAATGCATTTGGCGAAAGCGGTGAAGGCTATATAAGATGCTCCTACGCTTACTCAATCGACAATATCGAAGAAGCATTGGTAAGAATCGGAAGATTTGCTAAAAAGTATATAAAGAAATAATTAAAAGCCGACTTATGTCGGCTTTTTTAGTATCAATATTTACCTATCTTTTTAACTTCTTCTATAACAGCTTTAAATGTCTCTAAAGATACTGTATTTGGAATAGAATGGTCTGACGAGAATATATATCCGCCGTTTTCTTTCATAACTGGCACAATATTTCTCACAGTTTGAATCATTCTTTCCTTGTCATTCCATGCAAGTGCATCAATTCCACCATGAAATGCAAGTTTATCTCCGTATTTTTCTTTTAATTCAATCGGTTTCATTCCCGCCTTTACTTCCAAAGGATTTAAAGCATCTAAATCAAGGTCTACCAAATCATCAATACGAGTCATAATATCACCGCAGGAGTGAAGCTCCGCAAAAATCCCGTGATTATGTGCCCAGTCGATTGCTCTTTTATGGACAGGCTTTAAAAGCTCTCTGTATAAATCATTCGAGAAGAATGTTGAGCCTTTATATCCCATATCATCCCACCACCAGATTGTATCAAAGCGATAGCCTGCATCCCATATTTTTTCAAATTGTTTGATACAGCAGTCTAAGTATGTATTATACATATCAACTACCATCTCAGGCTCTTCGTACATTGCGATAAGGTGATTCTCAGTGCCCATCATCCATGAATGTGTAACATCAAACCCGAACCAGAAATTTGCTTTTATCCATCTGCCTTCTTTTTGCCAAATTGGATAATTTTTCTTAAGATAGTCCCAATCTACACGAGTACCGTCGTCTTCTAACATACGCTTTTTGCAAAGTTCCCACTCATCCGGAGTAACTACCTTAAAATCAAGGAATTCAGGAGTCGACTCATCTTCCTTAAATTTACGCATTGTTGCTCCCCATTCGGTTGTTTCCACATAGCACTTTTCGTCTTCAAAAATTCTTCTAACAGGATATTTAGGAGATATATTGACACCAATCTCGGCAGTCTTGTCAATTTCAAAAAAATCCTGCCAGTCGGCATTTTCCGGCATACCGTCTCTTACCCATCTTTTAATGGTGGTTTTCCATGGAGTATCAATTATAGGTACTCTGTCAGCTTCTTGGTGATTAAAGATTCTCGTAGCTCTTTCTTTAGTGGTCATTTCCATAACAATCGCCTCCGATTTATACTTGATTTTAGTATAAATCTATGATAAAATATGTCAATAGTTTAGCCTTTTTTATTAAAATAAGGCATATTAAATGATAATTTTTTAATATTTCGGGTGATAATATGTATAATGTTAACGGTGATTTCGGCGAAGTCAGGCACTTTCATGTGCCGCCAATATATCGCACAAATAACGAGTATGATATTCCATTTGGTCTTAACAGTATCGGATGGCATAAGTGCAATGATTTGTATAGCATAACAAGAGATACTGAACACTCAAGCCATCTTTTTCTTTTATCAGTAACAGACGGCGGAATATTAAAGTTCGGAAAATCTTCTCCCGTTAAAATACCGAAAAATTCTATCGTATGGATTCCGCCAAGAATCAGCCATTCATATTATACCGAAAAAGGCAAGATATGGGAATTTTACTGGATAGCAATAAGAGAAGATGAAAATACAGATTTTAATAGAATTTTCAGCGAGTCTTATATTTTAAATTTATCAGAACCTGATATAATTTTTAAAAATATCGAATATCTTTTAAGAAACAGAAGTCTTGATATAAACGAATTTCTTATTGAAAGCTCAAGGGTTATATCCGATATATATCACCGACTTATTCTAAATGACTTAACTTTAAACAAAAAGCAAGACGACCTTGTTGAATCTATAATTAAGAGAATGGATGATAACTGTAATTTTGAATGGTCTCTTACTGAATTATCAAAGGAATATTTTATTTCAGTCCCACATCTTATAAGACGATTTAAACTCATTACAGATAATACACCACACGAATATCTTATAAATATAAGATTAAGGAAAGCTATTACATATTTACAATATACCAACTTGACAGTAGAAGAAATAAGCCTAAAGGTCGGTTTTTCTTCTGTAAGTAATTTTATTCGTCAATTCAGTAAACATTATGGTATGACACCAAATAAATACAGAAAGATACAATAAAAAAAGGACTTACTTTTGGTAAGTCCTTTTAATTTTACTTAATTACTTATTAAGTGCTTCTTCAACTGCAACTGCGATAGCAACAGTCATACCAACCATCGGGTTATTACCTGCACCGATAAGTCCCATCATTTCAACGTGAGCCGGAACTGAAGATGAACCTGCGAACTGAGCGTCTGAGTGCATTCTTCCCATTGTATCTGTCATGCCGTAAGAAGCGGGGCCTGCAGCCATATTATCGGGGTGAAGTGTTCTACCTGTACCGCCGCCTGATGCAACTGAGAAGTATTTCTTACCCTGTTCGATACATTCCTTCTTGTATGTGCCTGCAACGGGGTGCTGGAAACGAGTCGGGTTTGTTGAGTTACCTGTGATAGATACGTCAACGCCCTCTAAGTGCATGATTGCAACGCCTTCACGAACATCGTCACAGCCGTAGCAACGAACCTTAGCTCTTTCGCCCTTAGAATATGCTGTTTCTTTTACAACTGCCACTTTTCCTGTTGAGTAGTCAAACTGAGTCTGAACATAAGTAAAGCCGTTAATTCTTGAAATAATCTGTGCTGCGTCTTTTCCAAGACCGTTTAAGATTACTCTTAAGTCTTCTTTTCTT
>JAZNQG010000043.1:0-3843 GCA_045590035.1 Clostridia bacterium | reverse complement strand
CAAACGATAAACATAAACAGCCTTACACTTATCATATTTTTAGCGGGAAGCATAATATTTGAAAAAGAAAAGTATTCTGTTGATTTAATTAAAGAGTTGACATTTTTCGACAGAAAAAAAGACGGGAAAGCTGAAGTTTTTGTTGTATCGAACAAGAGCGGTTTTAAAAAGATAATCAAAGAATTCAATCCGTCAAAAAGAACACTTGTGGCTGTTATAGATAACGAAGAAAATGTCATTTCGCTTAAAACCGATAAAGATATTATAAAAAGTATGTTAAAAGAGTAAAAATATATAAAATTAAGTGTATTTTTTGTAGACAAAAGTAAAAAAATAATGTATAATATACCCAGCCTTTAATAATGGAGGGTATTTATAATGAAAAAGGATTTACTTGGATTAAAGGATTTATCAAAAGAAGACATTCTTTATATTCTTGAAAATGCTAAGAAGATGAAAGAAGTTGTCCTTTCAGGTAATAAAAAAATTGATAATCTTAAAGGCAAGACGGTTGTTACGCTATTTTACGAAAACAGCACAAGAACACGTCTTTCTTTTGAGCTTGCTGCAAAATATATGGGAGCGAATGCTGCCAATATCACAGCATCAGGTTCAAGTGTTCAAAAGGGCGAGAGTCTTTTGGATACTGCAAGAACTATCGATGTTATGGGTACCGATATTCTGATTATGAGACACGGTGCTAGCGGTGCACATGAATTTATGGCGCCGTATGTAAAAGCATCTGTAATAAATGCAGGTGACGGTATGCACGAGCATCCGACACAGGCACTTTTGGATATGTTTACAATAATGGAGAAAAAGGGAAGAATTGAAGGACTAAAGGTTGCGATAGTCGGAGATCTTTTACATTCAAGAGTTGTAAGAAGTAATATTTACGGACTAACTAAACTTGACGCAGAAGTTTCTGTTGGCGGTCCGTCAACACTTGTCCCAAAGGGGCTTGATAAGCTTGGAGCAAAGGTATTTAAGAGTGTTCAAGAAGCTATGATAGATGCAGATGTCGTAATGGGGCTTAGAATTCAGTTAGAAAGACAGAAATCAGGTCTTTTCCCGAGCTTAGACGAATATAACAGATTCTTTGGTATAGACGAAAAGCGAATGAAATTTGCAAAACCCGATGCAATAGTTATGCATCCGGGTCCAGTAAACAGGGGAGTTGAGTTTTCGTCAGCTCTTTGCGATTCTGATGCAAGCTGTATAGACGAGCAGGTCACAAACGGTGTAGCAATCAGAATGAGCGTTATGGACTGGCTTATGGGAGGAGATAACTGATGAAGATCTTAATAAAAGGCGGTCATGTTGTTGACCCTAAGAATAATATTGACGGAATTATGGATGTCTATATTGACAAAGGAGTAATTTCTGATGTTATGGAAAACATCGAAATAGACGATATTGACGGTATCGAGATAATTGATGCAAAAGGGAAATTCGTAACTCCAGGTCTTGTAGATATGCACGTTCATTTAAGAGACCCCGGATTTACTTATAAAGAAGATATCGAATCAGGAACTAAAGCCGCCGCTATGGGCGGAGTGACGACAGTCGCGTGTATGCCTAATACAGATCCTGTCTGTGATAATGTTGCAGTAATTGAGTATATTAAATCAAAAGCTAAAGAAGTAGGATACGTAAATGTGTACCCAATCGGCTCTATCACAAAGGGACTAAAGAGCGAAGAGCTTGCTGAGATTGGTAGTTTTAAATTCCAAGGAGTAGTTGCAATTTCCGACGACGGAAAACCTGTAAAGAGTGCAGGTCTTATGAGAAGAGCATTGGAATATGCAGATATGTTTGATGTAACTGTAATTTCTCACTGTGAAGAAATGTCAATTGCAGAAGGCTCAATGAACGAAGGTGCAGTTGCAACAGAATTGGGGCTTAAGGGAATACCAAACTCGGCTGAAGAACTTATGGTTTTAAGAGAAATCAACTTGTCGGAAAACACAGGTTGTCCCGTTCATATTGCACATATCAGCACAAAGGGTTCAGTCGAAGCTATAAGACAGGCGAAAAAAAGAGGAGTCAAGGTTACCTGTGAAACCTGTCCGCACTATTTCACACTTACAGAAGAAGCGGTAAGAGGTTATAACACAAATGCTAAAATGAATCCGCCGCTTAGAACCCAAATTGATGTAGAAGCAATCAAGGAAGGTTTAAAAGACGGCACAATAGATGCAATTGCAACCGACCACGCTCCGCATCATTTAGACGAAAAGAGAATCGAATTCCAGGATGCATTAAACGGTATTATCGGACTTGAAACATCTTTGGGACTTTCTTATAAGTACCTTGTTGATGGAGGTGTCCTTACAATCAGCGAGCTTATCGAAAAGATGGCACTTAATCCTGCGAATATCTTGGGACTGTCTAAAGGATCGCTTTCGGTTGGTGCAGTAGCCGATGTGATTATATTTGACGGAAACAAAGAATACACAGTAGACGTTGAAAAGTTTATGTCAAAGAGCAAAAATTCGCCGTATAACGGATATAAATTAACAGCAAAGCCTGAATATACAATAGTCGGCGGAAAAATTATAGTGAATCAGGGGGAAATAATGTAATGTCAATGGATAGACTTATTAAGGAAATTAAAGCAAAGCAGAATCCGTCAATCGCAGGTTTAGACCCGAAGATTGAATATGTTCCTGCATTTTTAAGAGAAAAAGCATATAAAGAGTACGGCAAGAACTTAAAAGGTGCTACAGAAGCTATCTGGGAATTCAATAAAGGTCTTATTGACGCCCTTTATGATGTTGTTCCTGCAGTTAAACCGCAGTCTGCATTCTATGAAATGTACGGACTTGACGGCGAAGCAGTTTTAAAGAGAACTGTCGAATATGCAAAATCAAAGGGACTTTATGTTGTTTTAGATGTCAAGAGAAATGACATAGGTTCTACTGCGGAAGCATATTCTGCAGCATATCTTGGTAAAGTAACGGTAGACGGTGAAGAATTTGATGCTCTTCCTGTCGACAGTGTTACTGTAAACGGATATTTAGGCACAGATGGAATCAAGCCGTTTGTTGAAGATATCAAAAAGTATGATAAGTCAATCTTTGCTTTAGTTAAGACATCAAATCCCTCGTCTGGCGAATTGCAGGATTTGAAAATTGGTGATAAGGCTATTTATGAAAAGATGGCAGAGCTTGTAAATAAGTGGGGAGAAGAGACTGTCGGCGAGAGCGGTTATGCATCTGTCGGTGCAGTTGTTGGCGCTACATATCCTGAACAGGCAAAAATCTTACGAGAGCTTATGCCGAAAGCATATTTCCTTGTTCCCGGTTACGGAGCACAGGGCGGCGGTGCAAATGATGTTAAGTTTAGCTTTAACAAAGACGGCCTTGGCGCAATCGTAAACTCATCAAGGGGAATTATGTGTGCATATAAAAAGGACGGCTCGCAAGAAGAAGCATTTGCCGAAAGCGCAAGAAAGGAAGCAATCAGAATGAAGGAAGAGCTTTGTTCTATTCTTTAAAAGGTGATTTTAATGGAAACTAATTATTTATGCGAGCTTGTAGAAAAGAAAGAACTTGCAAAAGACATTTTTGATTTTACAGTTTTAGCTCCCGAAATTGCAAAAATTGCAGTGCCGGGTCAGTTCGTTCATATTCTTTGCGGAGATAAGGTATTTTTAAGAAGACCGATAAGTATTTGCGATACATTTGATGATAAGTTAAGATTTATATTTGAAATCAAGGGAGAAGGAACTAAAGAGCTTGCTAAATTTGAAATTGGCGACAAGCTTGATATTATGGGACCTTTGGGAAATGCTTTCGTTAATAAAGAATACGAAAATCCTGTTGTAGTCGGTGGTGGTAT
>JAZNQG010000042.1:0-6674 GCA_045590035.1 Clostridia bacterium | reverse complement strand
AGCTCTTCGGGAAGTCCCTTGGTTTCTTTTCCGAAGAGAATATAATCTCCGTCTTTAAACTCTGCATCGGAATATTTATACTTTGCCTTTGTGGTCGAAAAGAAAAATCTTCCGCCCTTATTTTTCCGGAAAAAGTCGTCTAAGTTTTCATAATACTGAACACCAAGCAAATGCCAGTAATCAAGTCCTGCTCTTTTCAGCTTTTTATCGTCTATTTTAAAACCCATAGGTTTTACAATATGTAGCTTGCTTCCCGTTGCCGCACAGGTTCTTGCAATATTTCCTGTATTCTGCGGTATTTCAGGCTCAACTAAAACTATATTAAACATTTAATCACCATTTTTGCCCATATTTTAAAATAAATATTTAAGATACCAATTATTTTAATGAATTGACAACTGAAGTTGTCATGAATTGGCATTCTGCCATAATTTCTCGCTATCGCTCCATGAATTGAATTGCCTTAATATGCACCGCAAGATGCAATTCATGAGCCGCACGGCTCAATTTACGAAAATTTTAATTTTCAATTCACGCCGCAGGCAATTCATTGAGTTTGCTTCGCAAACTCATTTTATCACATCATATATTATACACCAAAAAACCCGAAAGCACAATACAAATCTTAATTTTTAATGTTAAAATTTGTATGTTTTATGCTCTCGGGTGAGTTTTTATGTAAACATCCCTGATATTCGGCTTCAAAAAGCCTGAATATGCCCTTGTTGTCGAGATGTCGGCGTGCCCTAACATCTCCTGAATTGCGCCTAAATCGGCTCCGTTTTTTAAAAGATGCGCCGCAAAGGAGTTTCTTAAAATCTGCGGTGTGATTTCTTCTTTAATTCCCGCCTTTTTTCTGTATGAATTTATCAGCTTCCAGAAGCCCTGACGGGACATTCTTTCGCCCTTATAGTTTAAAAAGAGTGCATCGGTTTCTTTTCCTTCTTCTAAAAAGGATTTTCTCGAACCCGTTATATATCTCATAACCGATTCTGATGCAAGCTGCCCCATAGGTAAAACTCTTTCTTTTTTACCCGCAGAGCATCTTAAGTAGCCCGCCGCAGTGTTTACATCACCCAGATTAAGATTTATAAGCTCGGACACCTTAATTCCCGTCGCATATAAAACTTCCATCATGGCTCTGTCTCGTCTGCCTTTTGATGTCTTTATATCGGGTGATGACAAGAATTTCTCCACCTGCTCCCACGATAAAATCTTAGGTGCTTTTCTTACCCTTGACGGCGGTTCAATGTTTATTACAGGATTTTTAATTTCGGGGTTTTCTATCGAAAGATAATTGTATAGAGCCTTTAAAGACGAGAGTGTTCGCCTTATTGTACTGTCCGAAAAACCCTCGGCGCTCATATTAAGAAGATATGTCAATACGGTGGTTTTTGTAGTAGCCGAAAATGATTTTATGCCGTTTTTCTCTAAAAATAAAATATACTTTTCCAAATCACGTCGGTAACAGGATATGGTACTCATTGACTTATCCGAAACGTATCCAATAAAACCTGTCAGAAATTCTCGCATACTTTTAAAACCTCCTTTATTATTTTATTATTCCCCTGACATATGGCGGAGTTATTGCTCCCGAAAGAAGTGCCGAAATATAGGAAAACACCAAAAGCACCAAAAGAGCAATTATACTTTTTATCATATATTCCCCCGTCATTTTCCTTTCCGACTTTAAATAGCTCACCGAAAAACCCGCCATAACTATTATTATGGGTGCTGTGAATATACCGAAAAAGCAAAGGCATATTCCCCGAAAACCTAAAATTCTTAAAATTGAACAGATTGAAAATCCGTCAATAAACCCTCTTGCTCCAACCAAAAGGGCATTGGTTGTCAGTCCGAATTTAAAAAAGGCGGAGAAAAACAACATAGCCCACATAAAAGCCGAAGTAATTATCTTCGTGACCCAATTTATGCTGATTTCACCGCCTGAGAGTCCTTTAAAATAACCGTATAAAATCTCGGGGTTTGTCTTTACCGAATATATAGCACCCGCCAAAACACCGAATGCAAAAATCCCCGTTATTATAATAAGTCTTTTTATACCCTTGTCCATTTATCTCACCCTTTTCTTTCGGAATAATAAATTATATTAAGAAAGGGTGATTTAAATTACAAAAGGCGTAAAATTCTCTCAAAGTTTTTGTAGCAAATCTTTTCAACCAGACTCTCTGAATAGCCGTGCTCACGCATAGCATCTACTAAGGAATTTAACTCCCCGACACCCGTTAAGTCATCAGGAACTGAGTCTATTCCGTCAAAATCGGAGCCGAGTCCAATATGATTTTCTCCGCCAAGCTTTAAGAAATGGTCAATATGCTTTAAAATGTTTTTGATATATGCTGTGTTTCTGCCGTTTAAGAATTTGGGATAAAAATTAACTCCCACAACTCCGCCGCGTGAACAAATAGCATTAAATTGCTCGTCTGTTAAGTTTCTGGGGGTGTTATAAACACTTCTGGAATTTGAATGAGATGCAATCAGCGGCCATTTATTTACCCTTAAAACATCCCAGAAAGACGCTTCGTTTAAGTGAGATACATCGACTATTATGCCTTTGTCGCACATTGCCCCAATCACACGGCGTCCCAAAACCGAAAGATTTTCTCTTGACTCGCATCCGCCTGCCAAGTGGTTTTCACCGTTCCAGGTAAGAGAAACAAATCTTATGCCTAAATCATAAATCTTCTCTACATCGGACACATTTTTTATTAAATCAGCATTTTCCAAAGACAAAAACGCCGCAGTTTTGCCGTTTTCCAAGGCTTTTTTTCTCATCTCGTTATTTAAGCAAATCTCGATTTTGTCCGACTTTTCTACTTCTTCTTTAAAGTTTTTTAAAATACTTTCCAAACGTTCCATCGGATTTGTATGGTATTTGGGAGATATGAATGATGCAAAAATCTGTGTGTGATTTTTAGGCGCTTTTGATAAATCAAAGGAAAGTCCGTTATAAGAAAGTCCCTTTTTGCGGTCAAGCATCAAAGACGCAGTGTCTGCGTGTGCATCGATAAATTTCATAACATATTTTCCCCTTTCTTTTTTATATCAGACATTTTCTGTTTTTCTCGGGAATAAAAGCGCTGCCAAAAGTGCCGCAGGAACAGATGCAAAAATCACTGCCCATCCCGAAGATATACTTTGGAATACATTTACCCATTTTAACAAAGATGAAAGAACTACCGCCACTAAAACTGCAAAAAGTACCGATTTATCTTCCGCAGCCGGCGGCAGGAATATCGCAATAAACATAGCATATAAAGAAACCGAAAGTGCCGCAGACACAGATACTGGTAGCCATTCGCCCAAAACCGCACCTATTAAAGTTCCCAGCACCCATCCGACATACGGAACAATAATAAGCCCTGCCATATAGGAAAATCCGACCTTTTTAGGCTTAGTGGAAGAAACGGTAAATATCTCATCGGTTACACCAAAGGATATTAACATTCTTTTTATAAGCGGCATTTTTTCTACCTTTTGCGAAAGAACTATGCTCATTAAAAGATAGCGTATATTTATAACCAATGTTGCCGCCGCAACTTCCAAAACAGGCGCAGACTTACACATTAAAGTCAATGCCGAAAACTGACCTGCCGATGTTAAATTCAAAGCCGAGAGCATTACACTTACCCAAATCGGCACACCTTCGGTTGATGCCGCCATTCCAAAGGAAAACGATACGGCAAGATATCCGAGTGCTATCGGGATTCCATCCCTTGCTCCGAACAAAAAATTACTTTTCATCAAAAAACTCCGTAGTATTACATTGAATTCCAATGCTCGAAAGAGCAATTCATGAGCCGACGGCTAAATTCATGAAAATTTAAATTTTCAATTCATGCCGAAGGCAATTCATTGAGTTTGCTCTGCAAACTCTTTATATAACTTATTATCCTGCAAAATGCCATTTTTGTCAACAGAACTTTACTCTTCGGTAACAAACACCCTTGTCCCTATCGGCATTGTACTTGCAAGCCATTTTATATCATCGGGAAGCATTCTTACGCATCCGTGGGAAATCATTTTCCCGACTCTGCCATCTGCAAAACCGCCGTTATATCTCATTAAAACACTGTGAATAGCATATCCCCTTGGAGCAAACCGCATAATCGGGCCTACATAATATGTCGGATACGACCATCTGTCCTGATGCTGAAAATACTCAAAAATTCCCGTAATTGTGGGCGTGTCTTTCGCTCCGATTGAACACGGAAAGCTATTTATAAGACGCCACTTGCCACGTTCACCTTCAAAAACATTTACCTTAAACTGCGCCTTTGATACCCAGATAAAATACTTTGTTTTACTGTCAATCATTGTGCCGTTTATATATTTTTCTGCCGACGCGGTATAGTCTCCGCCAATATTATGAAATGTGCCTGTATAATAGGAATTCTCACTCGGATTTATGCCTATATGGATAGAATTTCCATTAAGGGTATCTATGCCGAATACCGAAAAGCTTTTATATTTTTTATCAAGATAATATACTTCCTTTGCTCCGTCGGTTACCGAAATATAAAAGTTTTTACCCTTATAATAAGGCTTAACCTTGATTTTTTCGCTACCCGTATCATTTCCGGGGTACACAAATATCCTTTTGCCCGATTCAAGTCTGCCTTTTTGGTCAAGCACGCATACTCTTACTCTTGTGCCACGTGATATGTCGCCCTTATTGTGTACTATAATCTCTATTTCATCTAAAATCTCGCCCGTACGCTCTTCAAAAAGCGGCATATAAGAAAGCGAAAACTCCATTCCATTTTTTGTATTCAAAGGAATTTTACTGCACGAATTATACTGTCTGTCAGCATAAGTTATCCACGAAATATTTTCGTCAAAAGAAAGATAGTAGATATTCCCGTCTTTGTGGTCCGGCAGGTCAAATTCTATCTCAACCTTGTCTTCACCGACGGGTTTAACCAGTCCTGCAATATGTGTATTTCCGTTTATATAAAGATTAAACTCGGCATCCTTTTCAATCGGAATAACAGGCTCATCTTCCATATTAAGTGTGATTTTTATTTTTGCATTTTCTTCGGCATATACCAAAAACGACGGCAGAAGCATAAATACCGCCAAAATAAATGCCAGAACTTTTTTCATATATATCTTCCCTTTATTCTTCTGTTTCTTCTGCTTTTTCAAAGACCTTGTGACCTGTCATTACATCACGTCGCTGCTGATTTGAATACTGCGCATAGTAGCGATGCGTTACTTCGATATTCTTGTGTCCCATAAGCTCTGCAACCATCTTAATATCCACGCCATCCATCAAAAGCTGACACGCAAAGGTTCTTCTGAGTGCATGGGGACGGGTTTTATCAGGATGTGTAATCCCCACCGCCTGACAGTAGGTTTTAAGCGCTTTTTCGACTCCGCCCACCTTTATTCTTTCGCCCGAACGGTTTAAAAACAAGGGGTCTGAGTCCTTTAAATTAACCGAATCAATATAATTCTTCATAGCCTCCCAGACCTGCGGCGGCATAAAGATTTCCTGCTGGTCTCCGCCCTTTCGGGTTACTATAAATGAGCCGTTTGTCTCATCTGTTCCAAAATCTATGTCTCCAATATTAAGACTAACAAGCTCGCTTACTCTGACACCCGTTCCAAGATATGTAATAAATATCGCAATATCACGGAGTCTTCGTCTTTGGTATTCGGAAAGCTGACGACCGTCAAAATATTTTTCGCCGTTATATAAAGCATCGATAAGGCTTACCGTCTCCTGAGTTGTGAGCGGTTTTTTTATCTTCTGGTGAAGCTTCATAAAATCAACCTTATCGGTTACATTTTCCTTTATTCTCTCGGTTTTATAAAGATAGATAAATAAGCCCCTTACCGCAGACAATTTTCGGTTTATGCCGAATGCTGAATTTCTTACAGTCTTTTTGACTTCTCTGCCTCTTGGCGAAAGGTATGTTATATCATATTCTCTTAAATATGACTTAAAATGTATCAATATAACAGGCGTTACCTTGTTCATATCATCAACCGAAAAGTCTTCGTTTTTCTTGATTTTAGGGAATGCCTCAAACCTTAAAAAATCCAGAAAAACCTTGATATCCAGACTATATGCAAGCTTGGTATTTACACTCTCTCCGCTATAGTATTCTTCAATGTATGAAAAAACAAAGTCGGGAAGGTCTTTTAAATATGACTTTAAATATTTATTTTTATTTGAGGCCTGAGTTGCCATACTACCTATCTCCCATTAAATGTTTTTCTAAAATTTCTGCCGCTATACCCACAATCTCAGGGCATGGACGCTTTTTATAATACTCTTTGGTTCTTTCTTCAGGTCTTGCGGATTTATCTTTCGGGATATTTCCGCCAAGTAGCTCGGAACACACCGTGCTTCCCATTTTCTCTTCAAACTCTTTTGCAAGTTCCCTTACCGTTTCGTAAATTTTCATTCTTGTGTCTAAATCTCCCGCCTGACCTTTGGAGTATTTAAGACCAACTATAAAAAACATACCTGTAACCGCACCGCAGGTAAGGCGCATTCTGCCCATTCCGCCGCCGAAGCCTTCGCTCATCATTAAAGCCGTCTTTTTATCAACGCCAAAATCTTCTGAAAATGCCGCAACAACCGACTGCGCACAGTTATATCCGTTATTAAAATAGTTTATCGCAATTTCTCTTTTTGTCAT
>JAZNQG010000041.1:0-6229 GCA_045590035.1 Clostridia bacterium | reverse complement strand
TTCAGATATTAAAATTCAGGTTGGAAGAACAGGTGTTTTAACACCGTTAGCATACTTAGAACCTGTTAAAATCGCGGGTTCTACAGTTTCACGTGCAACACTCCATAATTACGATTATATTGCCGAAAAGGATATAAAAATAGGTGATTATGTCATAATTGAGAAAGCAGGAGACATTATTCCGGCTGTAGTTGAAGTGGTTTTGGATAAAAGAAATGGCAATGAAACCCCATTTTTAATGCCCGAAAAATGTCCTGAATGTGGTGCTGAAGTTATAAGAGAAGACGGCGAGGCAGCATTTAGGTGCACAGGAATAGAATGTCCAGCACAGAGAAAGAGAAATATCATACATTTTGTATCAAAACCCGCAATGGATATTGACGGATTAGGTCCTCAGGTTATAGAACAGTTAATTTCCAATAATTTAATCAAGACAGCAGCAGATTTGTACTATTTAAAGAAGGAAGATATTGCATCTTTAGATAAAATGGGCGAAAAGTCTGCTGAAAACCTTCTTTCTGCACTCCAAAAATCGAAGGATAATGAGTTGTACAGAGTAATTACATCGCTTGGAATCCGTCATATTGGCGAAAAAGCGGCTAAAATATTGGCATCTGAGTTTAAAAATATTGATAATTTGATTGGAACTGATATAGAAACTTTAACAAAAATTGAAGAAATCGGTCCTAAAATGGCAGAATCTTTAGTTGAATTCTTTAAAAACGAGCAGAATATCGACTTTATAGACAAGCTCCGTTTTGCTGGTGTTTCTATGGATAATGTTAAATCAGAGATAACCGATAATCGTTTTTTTGGCAAAATTTTTGTTTTAACCGGAACCTTGGAAAAATACAAAAGACAAGAAGCAGGGAAGATTATAGAAAGCTTCGGTGGAAAAACGTCTTCATCAGTTTCTAAGAATACTGACTATGTGTTAGCAGGCACTGATGCAGGAAGCAAACTTGATAAAGCAAACGCTCTTGGTGTAAAGGTGATTTCTGAAAAAGAATTTGAGGAAATGATTAAATGAGATATTTAAAAAATCCTAATCTTCCCGAAAGTGAAGTTATAAAAGCGATTGTTTCATCAGAAATATCAAAAGAGGGCGAATATACTTTAAATTCGCTAGGTATAGAGCTTGTGAAAATACCAAAATCGGACAAGCTTTATGATGCAATAAAATCACATCCTGATATAAGGCTTTGCCATATTGGTGATAACTTTATTATCGCCGAGCCTGATATAAAGGAGTATTTAGAACAAAACTCCCCTAATGCGAACATATGTACGGGTAAGAGTATAAATAGAAATTACCCCGGGGATATAGCCTATAATACTGCAATAATGGGTGAGTTTGTTATCTGTAATAAAGCTTATACTGATAATAATATATTAAAATACGCCAAAACAAATGGTATGACGATAATTGATGTCCGCCAAGGATATGCTAAGTGCAATATGGCAATAATAGCTAAAAATGCAGTAATTACATCCGATAAAGGAATTTTTGAAGCTCTCAGATTTTTTCCGATAGATGTTTTACTCACAGAAGATAATTCTATTTTATTAAAAAATCTAAATCATGGATTCTTGGGCGGTGCAACAGGAAAAATCGCTCCTGATAAGATGCTTGTTAACGGAAACATAAATTATCATAAGAATAAAGATGAAATTATAAAGTTTGCATCAAAATACGATGTAGAGATTATTTCATTAAATAAAGGACAAATTGAAGATATCGGCTCAATATTGCCGATTTTAGAAAAATAGTGCTTCTAAGTCGTATAAAGAGTAATTTATACGAATTTGATTTATTTTGATATACTACCTATTATAAAAATTTTTAAGGAGAAACACAAGTGGAAAGAATTTTGGGAATTGATTACGGTGATAAAAGAGTTGGTGTTGCTGTAAGTGATTTATTGGGATTTACCTCTCACGGTGTCGGCACAATTGAAAATAACGGTTTAAATACATTGGTAAAAAAGTTAGAGACTATTATCAATGAATATAAGCCGAAAAGAATTGTTGTTGGTATGCCTTTAAATATGGATGGAACAAGAGGTTTCAGAGCTGATGCTACAGAGAAATTTATCTCTTCCCTTTCGAATGTATATAATGGCGAAATTGTAACATGGGACGAAAGGCTTACAACTATGGGCGCATCAAGATATTTAAATGAAACCAATACACGCGGTAAGAAAAGAAAAGGCGTTATTGATACAGTATCTGCTTGTTTAATACTTGATTCTTACCTTACATCTGCCAAAAACTGTTGACAAAAAAGTACATATCATATAAAATATTAAAAAAAGAAAAGGAGATATGAAAAATATGGAAGACAATATTATTATTTTAGAGGACGATCTTGGAAATCAGGTTGAATTTGCTGTTATCGATGTTTATGAGTTAAATGATAACACATATTTTGCTATGGTTGAAGTCGTAGAAGACGGAAAAGAAGAAAGCGATGAAGTTTTAATCATGAAGGTTGACAAGATTGATACTGATGATGCTGAACTTATCGCAGTTACTGACGAAGATGAACTCCAGAAAGCATTTGATGAGTTCTTAAAAAGAGATGAGGAAATGTATAACGAGTAATTTTCCTTTTATTTCCACTATGAATTTTGACGATTATATGTTATTATAGATATAGTTGTTAACCCTGCAATTCGCGTAGACGGTCATTTTTTTACCAACACTTCTTAATTTGGCTATAAGTCTCTTTTTGGCGGCGCATATGCCTCCTTTTCCCTTTTGGGAACTGCCAGTGGACATGTAAAGCCTGAAGGTCTTTGCCACCTGTTTACTAACAGGTAAGAAATTTGACTTAAAACTACGGTCTTTGCGGGGGTTTTATTTTTTTGCATAAAATTATTTTAAAAAGCCTAAAATAACCTTGAATTACAAAATATGAAAGGGGTATTTTATGACTTTGGAAGATAATATCATAAGAATTTTAAATAAAGACATAGAAAAAGCAGAAAATAAAGAGCTTTACTTCGCAATTTCAGGGCTTTTGAAAGAAAAATCATACGATAATAACACTTACGACCTTGGAAGAAAGCTATATTATGTTTCGGCAGAATTCTTAATCGGAAGACTGCTAATAAATAATCTTATTAATTTGGGTCTTTATGATGAAATAAATGAAATATTAAAAAAACACGGCAAAAATCTTACAGATATCGAAGAAATCGAGCCTGAGCCATCTTTGGGAAATGGCGGTCTTGGAAGACTTGCAGCCTGCTTTTTAGATTCAATTGCAACACTTAACTTAAATGGAGACGGTGTTGGGCTTTTATACCATTTCGGTCTTTTTAAACAAAAATTCATAGATAATTTCCAGAACGAATTACCTGACAGATGGATTGAAAACGAATCCTGGCTTAATAAAACTAACAAAACATTTAAAATTGATTTTGGCGGGTTTTCCTGTATTTCAAGAATGTACGAAATTGATGTAACAGGCTATAAATCAAGGACAAACAAGTTAAGGCTCTTTGATATTGAAACTGTAGACGAAAAAATAATTGGCAGTGGAATAGATTTTCCTAAAGATGAAGTTTTAAAGAATCTTACATTGTTTCTCTATCCTGATGATTCAACAGAATCAGGTAAATTATTAAGGCTTTATCAGGAATATTTTATGTCTTCTTGTGCTGCAAGACTGATTATTGATGAGTGTATGGAAAAGCATATGTCAATAAACGAAATAGATAAATGGGCAGTTATTCAGATTAACGACACCCACCCTACCCTGATTATTCCTGAAATGATAAGACTTCTTATTGACAATGGCATGACAATTTCTGAAGCAATTGAAAAAACAAAAAATATGTGTGCGTACACAAATCACACTATTATGCAGGAAGCTTTAGAAAAATGGGATATTTCTATGATAGAAAAGGTTTGCCCTACCCTGCTCCCTATTATCGAAGTTTTAGATAACAGAGTCCGAAGAAGATTTAAGGACGAAAATGTGTATATAATTAACGCCGAAAATCAGGTAAATATGGCTTATATGGCCATTCATTACACCTTTTCAACTAATGGTGTAGCGAAGCTTCATACAGAAATTTTGAAGGAAACTGAGTTAAAGAATTTTTATAATATTTATCCTGAAAGATTTAACAATAAAACAAACGGAATTACCGAAAGAAGATGGCTTTTTAAAGCTAATCATAATCTTACAAAGTTTATTGAAGGGTTAATTGGCGACGGATTTAAAAAAGATCTTTCAGAACTAAAAAAACTTCTTGAATTTAAAGATAAAGAGTGTGTATTAGAGTCGCTTCTTGATATTAAGCACTCATCTAAAGTAGCTCTTTCAAACTATATAAAGAAAATAGATGGAATAACTTTAGATACCGATTCAGTATTTGATGTTCAGATTAAAAGAATACACGAATATAAACGTCAACAGATGAACATTTTATATGTTATAAGAAAGTACCTTGATATTAAATCAGGAATACTCCCCAAAAGACCAATTACAGTTATATTTGGCGGAAAAGCCGCTCCGTCATACAGAATGGCAAAGGACGTAATTCATCTTATTTTGGCGGTAAAATCGCTTGTAGAAAGTGATGAAATGGCAAAGAAATATTTAAGAGTCTATATGGCGGAAAATTACAATGTTTCTTATGCTGAAAAGATTATTCCTGCAACCGATATTTCCGAACAGATTTCGCTTGCATCAAAGGAAGCGAGCGGAACGGGAAATATGAAATTGATGTTAAACGGTGCTATAACTCTTGGCACAATGGACGGCGCAAATATTGAGATTGCAAATTTAGTCGGAAAGGATAATATCTATATTTTTGGAAAATCGAGTGATGAAGTTATAGATTTATATAAAAATAATTCCTATTCCCCGTCTGTTTATTACAATAAGCCGAGAATTAAAGAAGCGGTTGAGTTTATAACAAGCGAAACTTTAAAACGACACGGGAACTCTTTAAATCTGGAAAGTGTTAAAAATGAGCTTATAAATAAAGACTATTATATGACCTTGCTTGATTTTGAAAGCTATGAAGAGACACGTGATAAAGTTATTTCAGATTGTAACAATTCATTTGATTGGTCAAGAAAAATGCTTAAAAATATAAGTATGGCAGGGTTCTTTTCGTCCGACAGAACAATAGAAGAATATAATAAAGAAATATGGAAATTAGGCTAAGGAGAAATTTATGAAAAACAAAGTAAAAGATATAATTTTGTCTCCCGTCAGCGGAAAAATAATACCGATTGAAAACTTAAAAGACGGTGTGTTTTCAGAAAAGATATTGGGAGACGGAATAGCAATTTTACCGCATAACGGCGATATCTTATCACCTGTTGACGGTGAAGTTATCTCGATTGCAGAAACAAAACACGCATTTTGTATTAAATCAAATGACGGACTTGAAATTCTGGTACATTTTGGTTTAGAGACTGTTTCATTAAATGGTGAAGGGTTTGATGTAAAGGTAAATAAAGGTGATAAGGTTAAAAAGGGACAAACTCTTTGTATTGCAGACCTTGATTTAATGAAGAAAAAGAAGATTAACTTGGCCACACCTGTTGTTATTTCAAATCTTCCTGACGGATTTAAATTAGACTTTGCAGATGGTACTGTAAAAGCGGGAAAAACTGTTTGTATGTCGGTTTCGGACCAAACATACGAAAAAGCGAATGACAAAAAAAGACTGTCCTTAAACTTCGATGTTTTGCAGAAGCTAGGTAAAGCCTTGATGGTGGTAATTGCAGTTATGCCTGCGGCAGGTTTAATGATAAGTATCGGTAAGCTTATTGCAATGTCTGCTGAATCAGTGCCGATCATTATGTCGTTTGGCGGAATCTTGGAAAGCCTTGGCTGGGCGATAATTTCAAATCTTCATATTCTTTTTGCAGTTGCAATCGGCGGCTCGTGGGCAAAAGAGCGTGCAGGCGGTGCATTTGCGGCACTTCTTGCCTTTATTCTAATCAACAATATAACAGGTTCAATCTTTGGTGTAACTTCCGAAATGCTTGCAGACCCGAATAGTGTTACCCAGACTCTATTCGGAAAAGTAATTGAAGTAAACGGATATTTTACTACCGTTTTAGGCTCCCCTGCCCTGAATTTAGGTGTATTTTCGGGCATTATTTCGGGATTTTTAGGAGCGATTGTATATAACAAATACTATAATTTTAGAAAGCTACCTGATGTTCTTTCCTTCTTTAACGGAAAAAGATTTGTTCC
>JAZNQG010000040.1:0-1600 GCA_045590035.1 Clostridia bacterium | reverse complement strand
ACTATCAATATACTTCATATTATTATATAACACCAAAACACTGTTTTCGTCAAGTTTTTCTATAAAAATATTACTGTAACTCTGGGTGTCTGCATATTTACTGTCTAAGTCTTTTATACCCTTAGCCCTTGTTTCTTCCAGAGTTTCACCAATTATAGCGTATGATTTACTCCAGGTTTTTCCGTCATCTAAAGAATATTTAAAATGCACGCCCGGTCTTCCGTAAACCACTATTACCGCTCCGTTTTCAAAAGACATTATCTGCGGAGTAACGCTTGAGTCGGAAATGGAAAAAGGTGCATCCCATGTATAGCCGTTATCACGGGAAATTGCTATGAATGTGTCACAAATCGGTGTCGCAATTTCGGGATTTATGCTCATTTCTGTTCTCATAGCGCAGATAAGTGTTCCGTTTTTGGTGCGTGTCATTGAAATTTCGTGCCCGTCGCCCGTAAAGCCATACGGCATATCTTTGCTTTCGGCAATTACACTTCTTTTTTTCCAGGTAAGTCCCATATCATTACTTTCAATTAAGTATGCAACACCTGAATAATGGTCTGAAACTTCGGGATTCTGTCCACAGCTTACCGCAACTAAAGTTCCGTCGTCAAGCAAAGTTACCGAGCAGAAATATGTATTTTTAAATATACTCTGCTTTACTCTTTCTTCTACTTTTACATATTCTTCACTGTTAAAGCCTTTAGAATTTATTAAAATTTCTCTTTCGGGAAAGTCAATGGTAACAGGAGTAATTTCTAAATTACCGCCCTGATACTTAAGCCTTTCAACTCCCTTTGCACTGTCGGAAATATCGCCGTAACGGTATGATTTAACATACGCCTCATCGTTTGGATATAAAAATTCCTTCTGTGCCGAAGTGTTTTTAATAGGCCCACGGTCAGCTTTTTCACGAAATGCAAGTGTTATATCATCTATCTTTGTATAGGTTGAATGTAGTCCGATACCGTTTAAAATGTCTATGGGATAGTTTTTGTCTCCGTCTTTATCATATTCCCACGTCTTACCGTTATCTTCCGATATGAAAAAAAGATTGGGTGCCGCCTGCATATTGTCGGTATCCCCACAGTCAATTTCGCCATTTAAACGAATAATCAGTTTCCCCGATATATCTCTCCACATTCTCGGTATTGCATAAACTCCCCACCTATTTGTAATTTCATTTACGGGCACCGAATATATAAGTCTTTCTTCGCCAATTTTAACTTTCATAATTTATAACCCACCGTTTACGCCTATTACCTGTCCTGTTATATAATTTGATTTATCCGACGCCAAAAATGACACAAGGTTTGCTACATCTTCAGGTGTCCCTTCACGAAGAAGTGAAATTCCCGAAACAAATTCCGCTTTATCTTCATCCGATAAATCAGAATTCATATCGGTATCAATTAACCCCGGAGTTACCGCATTTACAGTAATTCCCGACGGTCCCAATTCTTTTGACAATGCTTTTGTCATACCTATAAGTGCCGCTTTAGTAGCAGAATATGCAACTTCGCACGATGCACCAACTTCGCCCCAGACAGACGAAATATTTATAATCCGTCCCGACTTTTTGTTTACCATATAGGAAAGTACA
>JAZNQG010000039.1:0-2081 GCA_045590035.1 Clostridia bacterium | reverse complement strand
AAGCCTCCAAAAAAGGTTCGGGGTAGATGATTTTGTCTTAAGTATTATGAGCCAATATACACCTAACGGGCACTTGGAGAATTACTCTGAGATAAACAGAAGGATTACAACTTTTGAGTATAATTCGGTTGTTGATGCAGCATGGGAGCTGGGATATAAAAACGCATATATTCAAGAAAAGACAAGTGCAAGGGAAGAATTTACTCCGCCGTTTGATTTAACGGGTATTTAAGCCTTGAGCATGAAATCAAAAAAACCGACAGAAATATAATTCTGTCGGTTTTTTAACAACATCATAAATTCATCATATCATATAAGATATGGCTTGTAAAGGGGATTTTAAAAAATCGTTATAAAAATCTGTCTTTTAAACAAAAAGACAGATAATAGTTTTAACAAATTGTCAATTGCAAAAGGGGAAATTTTATGTTAAACTTAAATCAAGAAAAGAGGAGGAGAGTCCAATGAAAAAGTAAGTTTTAAACTTCTTTAGACGAAGACTTAAGATGAAGGACAAAGGATTTTGGATAAAAAATAGGTTGTCAAAGAAAGTGTCGGGATTTTTAGTAGTCGGAGAAGAAGAGAAGAAGAGGAAATTTTAAATTTAAATTTATATAGATTAAAAGTCCGATTCAAAAAGTCTTTGTAACAGAAAAAAGAAGTTAAACTGACATTCACCTTTTGTTAAATAATACATGGTAGGAAAAAGCAGTTCTCGCTAGAGAAGGATGAAAAGAAGTTCGTAAGGATGTAGAGAAAAAGCAAAAGGTAGACTAAGAAAGAGAGGATAACCAAATGATGTTAGATATCAAGAGTGAACAGAAGTGACCCTCGGCTAAGGGTAAAAACAGTCGAGGGTCACTTCTTTTTTTATTGCCATTTTTAAAATTTTGTGATAGAATAAATGTCGGATTTTGGAATATGGGGATTTATTATGGTTAAGAAATTATCGTATTTTTTAAAAAAGAATGTTGTCTTATGTATTGCTTTTTTGGCGGCGGTTGTAACAAGCTTTATAGTTCCGCCCGACAGTACATATATATCCTATTTTGATTTTAAGACGCTGACTTGTTTATTTTCAGTTCTTGCGGTTGTGTGTGCGCTTAAAAATATCAACTTTTTTTATATGCTTGCTAAAAAGGTAGTTATACTTTTTAAAACGGCACGGATGAGCGTTTTGGCATTGGTTTACATAACATTTATAGGCTCTATGCTTATTGCAAATGATATGGCACTTTTGACATTTTTGCCGCTTGGTTACTTTGTTCTTACGACTACGGGTATGGAAAAGTATATGGCATTTACCTTTATTATGCAAAATATCGCAGCAAATTTAGGAGGAATGTTGACTCCCTTTGGAAATCCTCAGAACCTCTATCTTTACACAAAATTCAATATCCCGACATTAGAATTTATGGAGATAATGCTTTTACCGTTTTTACTTTCGATTTTTTTAATCACGGTATGCTGCATCATATTTGTAAAGCCTGACAAACTCAAGATAGACGACGAAAAAATCGAGTTAAATCCTAAAAGAACAGTCATTTATCTTTTGCTTTTTGCATATTCAATTTTAATAGTTTTCAGAACCATTCCATACTGGACAGCACTTTTAATTATCCCGACGGCACTTTTTATAATGGACAGAAAAGCCTTGAAGATGGTCGATTGTCCGCTTTTGTTTACCTTCGTATTTTTCTTTATATTCTCGGGGAATATGGCAAGAATCGGGGCGGTGAGAGATTTATTTTCATTTTTGCTTCATAAAAACACGCTTTTATTTAGCGTCCTATCCTGCCAGTTTATAAGTAATGTCCCGTCTGCGATTTTGCTTTCGCAGTTTACGACAAACTACCCCGATTTACTTATCGGCGTAAATATCGGCGGTGCGGGGACACTGATTGCATCTTTGGCGAGCCTTATTACATTTCATGAATATATAAAGCATAACAGAGATGTAACCCTACGTTATATCAGAATGTTCTCGGCGTTTAATTTTGGATTTCTGATAATTTTAACGGCTATTATGATGATAGTATAAAGAAAAGACATACCTTTTGGTATGTCTTTTTATATGCTTT
>JAZNQG010000038.1:0-2014 GCA_045590035.1 Clostridia bacterium | reverse complement strand
AAGACGGAATAGAAATACTAAAGGGCGAACAGAGAGAAGACGGACTTATCGACGGATTTGAAGGGTACGAAAGTGCGTCGACAGGTCTTGCGATTTGTGCTCTTTCGGCTATGGGTATAGATGCAGACGACATAAAAAAGGATAAAGAAAGCTTAATTGACGGACTTGTCGGAACTGCAAATGAAAAGCTTGATAGCTTCCCGAATGCTTTTGCGACAGAGCAGGGACTAAGGGGACTTCTTTCCTGGCAGTTAATGAAGGAAAAAGATAAAAAAATGTATGATTTTTCAAAGTATCCTTTAGCCGAAGCAAATGTTACGGGCGCTAAATTCTGCCCTGTGGTATTTGATGTGTCGCCCTCAAATGCAAACTATCAGATAAAGGGAGTCGGCGGAATTTCAAGCAAATTCTATGACTTAAAAGAAGGCGAATATGAATATACCGTTTCATTATCGGGATACAGAAGTGAATCGGGCACATTTACTGTCAGTAAAGAAGATGAAGAGGGAAGAGAAAAAAAGACGATTACAGTTTCCCTTTCTGCTATCGGCGGCGGTGGCGGCGGTGTTTCGATAAAGGAAGACGATGAAAAGGAAGAAAAGCCCGAAGAAGAACCAAAAGATGAAGTAACAGAAGAAAAGCCGTCTTTGGTTTTGGCAGAAGACACATTCAAAGATGTAAAAAAAGGCGACTGGTTCTATGATTCTGTTAAATTTGTGTATGAAAACGGAATTTTTTCGGGTACACCTAACGGTTTTGAACCTAACACCAATATGTCAAGAGCGATGATAGTATCTGTTCTTTACCGTATGTCGGGAGACAAAAAAGCAGACGGAGAAAATCCGTTTACAGACGTGTTAAAAAATGCGTGGTATTCTAATAGCTTAGACTGGGCATTTAAAAACAATATAGTTTCGGGTGTTTCGGATAATGAATTCAATCCCGACGGGTTTGTTACAAGAGAACAGTTATCTGCGATACTCTATAGATTTGCAAAATACAAGGGTTATGATGTAAGCGGTATCGAAAGTGTGGATATTTCATCATATCAGGACTTTGAAAAGGTATCAGGATTTGCAAAAGAATCTGTTAAATATGCTCTTATAAAGGGTGTAATAAGCGGAAAAACAGGAAATCTTATAGCACCGTCCGATATGGCAACAAGAGCAGAGGTTGCATCGATGCTAAAGAGATTTACAGAGGCAGAAAAATGAGAAATAAACGAATAATTATTTTAGGTCTTATTCTGTGTTTTGCATTTGTGTGGATTTTAAGTTCCTGCCAAAATGCTTTAGAAACTGAAACTGAAACACAAGAGATTTTAGAAACTGTAATGCCAAGCGAAAAACCGGAAGATGAAGTTTTAATTACAACGCCTAAGCCTGTTACTAAAGAAAAAGAACTGCCAAATGAAACCGTTATAAATAGTCCCCAAACTCCCGAAGTTCCAAAAACTACCTGCACATTATCCGTTCGATGTGATCAGGTGGTAGAAAATATAGAAAAACTTTCCGAAAACAAAAGAATTATTGTTCCGCATAACGGGGTTATCTATAAAGAACAGACGGTAGAATTTACCCATGGTGAGAGTGTATTTGATGTGCTTTTAAGGGAGATGACAAAAAACAATATTCACTTTGAGTTTGTAAAAACACCTGCCTATAATTCGGTATATATAGAAGGTATAGGAAATCTTTATGAATTTGACTTGGGTGATACATCAGGCTGGCTTTACAGTGTAAACGGAATAGAGCCAAGATACGGCTGTTCCGACTATATACTAAAAAACGGCGACAGAGTAGAGTTTTGGTATAGCACTAAATTATATTAAAAATGAAAATGACAATACATAAGTATTGTCATTTTTTTTAGATTGTGATAAAATGGGACTAAACAAAAAACGAAAGGAGAAAAAGAAATATGTTATTTTCATCTACATCATTTATATATCTTTTTTTGCCTTTGGTTTTGATTATTTATTACGGATTTTTAAAAAGATTCAGGACACTTTCAA
>JAZNQG010000037.1:0-1654 GCA_045590035.1 Clostridia bacterium | reverse complement strand
AAAATGACTGGGGCGAGCTTTTGGCTGATGAATTTTCTAAAGGTTATATGAAAGATTTGGAAAGCTTTTTAGAAGAAGAATATGCCCAATACACCGTTTATCCCGAAAGACAGAATATTTATTCTGCCCTTAACCTTACATCATACAAAGACTGCCGTGTAGTTATCTTCGGACAAGACCCCTATCACGGCGAAGGTCAGGCACATGGCTTAGCCTTTTCGGTGCTTCCCGATGTTGATATTCCGCCGTCTTTAATGAATATTTATAAGGAACTTAAAAACGAACTCGGACTCTATATCCCGAATAACGGCTACCTTACAAAATGGGCAAAGCAGGGTGTTCTTTTACTTAATAATGCCCTTACCGTCCGAAAAGATATGGCAAATTCTCATAAAGGCAAAGGCTGGGAAATATTTACCGACAAAATTGCAGAGCTTTTAAACGACCGAGCTGAGCCTATAATCTTTGTTTTATGGGGAGCAAATGCAAGGGAAAAGAAAAATATTATAACAAACTCCCGCCATTTTATTTTAGAAGCCCCGCATCCAAGCCCGCTTTCTGCATCACGCGGATTTTTCGGCTGCGGACATTTTAAGGAGATAAATTCAATTTTAACTGCTATGAATAAAATTCCTATCGACTGGCAGATTGAGAATATATAAGAAAGGAAAAAGTCTTATGGAAAAACTGCTTATCATAGACTCTAACAGTCTTATAAACCGTGCATTTTACGGAGTAAGATACTTATCCGCTCCCGACGGCACACCGACAAACGCCATCTACGGCTTTCTTATGATGCTTTTAAAGCTTATAGAAGAAGAAAAACCTGACTATATTATGGCGGCGTTTGACCTAAAAGCTCCCACATTCCGACATAAGATGTATTCTGAATATAAGGCGAACAGAAAGGGTATGCCCGATGACTTGGCAACCCAGATGCCCTATGCAAGAAAGATTATAGATGAAATGGGCATTTTAAGGCTTGAAAAAGAAGGCTATGAAGCAGACGATATTATAGGCACAGTGTCCCGTATTTCAGGCGAAAAGGGGATAAAGTGTTTAATCGCAACGGGCGACAAGGACGACTTGCAGTTGGCGGACAAATATACCAACATTCTTTTAACAGTATCCAAAAACGGCAACACCGAAACCGATTGTTATACACCCGAAAAGGTTTTCGAGCGTTACGGCGTAACACCTATTGAGTTTATAGATGTAAAGGCTCTGATGGGCGACACTTCCGACAATATCCCCGGTGTTATGGGAATCGGCGAAAAGACGGCGATTGAGTTAATAAAGGAATTTAAGAGTATCGAAAATATTTATAATGACTTTGACTCCCACGGATTTAAGGGTGCAAAGCTTACCAAACTCCAGAATGGACGGGATATGGCGTTTTTATCAAAACAGCTTGCAACAATTGACAAAAATGTGCCGATGGAGATTGATTTTTTAAAGGCTAAGGGCACATATAAGCCGAGCGGTGAGCTTTATAATACCTTAAGAACTTTAGGACTTAATTCTGTTATAAAAAGAATGGATTTTTCCGATACGGAAGTTATCGTGGAAACCAAAGAAAGTCCGATTGAAAACACAAAAACCCATATAATTAAGACTAAAGACGAAATTGATGCCTTAATAGAAAAAATCAAAG
>JAZNQG010000036.1:0-4990 GCA_045590035.1 Clostridia bacterium | reverse complement strand
TTTCCTGAACGGCCGAACTCTGTTGTACCAATCATTTTAACAGGGCAGGGAGCAAGTTCTGACACAACTTCGCAGACCGCACTTCCGAGGCCTCCGTAGATTGAATGTTCTTCGCAGGTTACGATAGCACCTGTGTCTTCTGATGCTTTCTTTAGGATTTCTCTGTCGATAGGCTTAATTGTGTGGATATTTATAACTCTTGCCGAAATTCCTTCGCTTTCCAATTCCTTTGCGGCATTTACTGCCATTTCAACCATAAGACCTGTTGCTACGATTGTAACGTCTGTGCCGTCACGAAGCATAACGCCTTTGCCGATTTCGAATTTATAGTCATCTGAGTTTACATCTTCAACAGCGAGTCTGCCAAATCTCATATAAACGGGGCCTTTATGCTCAGCTGCCGCCTTTACCGCCATTTGTGCTTCTATGTCATCTGCGGGGTTTATGATAACCATATTGGGAAGTGAACGCATAAGTGCGATGTCTTCTAAGCACTGATGCGATGAACCGTCTTCGCCGACAGAAATACCTGCATGAGTTGCACCGATTTTAACATTCAAGTTTGTAATTGCGATTGAGTTTCTTACCTGCTCAAAAGCTCTGCCTGCTGCAAACATTGCAAAAGATGATGCAAAAACAGTCTTTCCGCATGATGCCAATCCTGCCGCAACGCTCATCATATTGCCTTCAGCAATACCTGAATTTATAAATCTTTCGGGGTATGACTTTAAAAATACTTCGGTTTTTGTTGATTTGGAAAGGTCTGCGTCCAAAACAACTACATTTTCGTCCTTGCCAAGCTCTGCTAAAGCCTGACCGTATGATTCTCTTGTTGCTCTTTTAGCCATTTAACTGATCCTCCAAATCCTTAATAATCTTGTCAAGGTCACCAATTCCGATTTCATACAGCTCTTTGTTGGGAGCCTGTCCGTGCCATGCGGCGTTGTTTTCCATAAAGGAAACGTTTTTGCCCTTAACAGATTTCATAATAATAGCGGTGGGCTTACCCTTAGTAGCCTTTGCTTCATTTATTGCACTTTCGATTTCGTCAAAATCGTGAGCATTGATAACGATTGTGTGCCAGCCAAAGGCTTCAAATTTCTTGTCAATCGGAGTGGGGTTCATAACCTTTGTGATATCGCCGTCAATCTGAAGACCGTTAAAGTCAATGATTGCAGTTAAGTTATCAAGCTTATAGTGAGCGGCAAACATTGCCTGCTCCCAAACCTGACCTTCTTCCAATTCGCCGTCGCCTAATATTGTATAAACTCTGTAAGATTTATTGTCGAGCTTTCCTGCCAACGCCATACCGCCTGCAGTTGATACACCCTGACCGAGTGAGCCTGTTGACATATCTACGCCGGGGACTTTGTTCATATCTGGATGTCCCTGAAGATAGCTATCCACCTTTCTGAATGTAGCAATATCTTCTTCGGGGAAGAAGCCTTTAGCTGCCAAAACAGAATAAAGAGCGGGGGAAGTGTGACCTTTAGAGAGAACAAAGCGGTCTCTGTCGGGATTTTTGGGGTTTTTCGGGTCAACATTCATAACTTCAAAATAAAGATATGTAAGCATATCTGCGATTGACAAAGAACCGCCGGGATGCCCTGATGATGCCGAGTGTGTTGCAAGCAGGATATTTTTTCTTACCTTGTTTGCAATAATTGAAAGTTCGAGTTTTCTCTTAGAGTTCATTATTTTTTGGTCCTTTCCGTGTGTATATAATCATAAGCCGTTTTCATAACTTCATTCAGTCTGTCAGGCTCTTCCTTTAAATATAAATACCCGATTAAAGCCTCAAAGCCCGTCGCACGCCTGTAGTCTACAATGTCTGCATTCTTTGATGCGGTTGGAGACTTTGCATTCCTGCCACGCTTGTAGACCGAAAGCTCAGAGTCAGAAAGAATAGTTTCTATTTTTTCCATACTTTTACTCTGTGACACAGCACTTACATAGCCTATTGCGGTTTTATGAAGCTTATGTGCAGGAAGGTCGGGATTTTCTTTTAATATTTTATCTCTTACATACTGCTCCCAAACGCTGTCGCCAAGATAGGCAAGAGCTAGTGGGGAAAAGTCATTAGGTCTTTTTTCACTCATTTTATATATGACCATTTTACGCCTGCGGGCGTATCCTTAAGTTCAATATTCATTTCCTTTAGCTTATCACGGATTGCGTCAGCTTGTGCCCAATTCTTTTCCGCACGGGCTTTCTGTCTTTCTTCAATAAGCTTTTCTATTTCTTCGTCTATTGATTCGGTCTTTCTCTTTTTAAAGAGTCCCAAAACAGAGCCTAATTCATCAATAAGTCCGAGAGTCTTTTCGATAACTTCCTTTGCGTTGTCGCCGTCTTTAGATAAAGCGGTATTTGAAAGATAAACTATATCGAAAATTGCGGCTTCTGCATCGGCGGTATTTAAATCGTCGTCCATAGCGGCAATAAACTTATCCTTAATTTCGTCTAATTTCTTAAGATAATCCTTTTCCGCATCCAAAAGGGTATCCCTTGTGGCATTTTCCTTTAAGAATTCTAAGTTCTCAATCGCATTATATACTCTTTCAACCGCAGATTTTGCCTGTTCCATAAGCTCATCGCTAAAGTTTACGGGGTTTCTGTAATGAGCGGAGAGCATAAAGAATCTTATAATCTCGTGGTCATATTTCTTTGAAATATCACGGACAGTAAAGAAATTGCCGAGTGATTTACTCATTTTCTGGTTATTTATGTTAATGTAACCGTTATGCATCCAGTAGTTTGAAAAAGCCTTACAGTGAGCACATTCTGACTGGGCGATTTCGTTTTCGTGATGCGGGAATATTAAATCCTGACCGCCTGAGTGAAGGTCGATTGTTTCGCCCAGATACTTATTCGCCATAGCCGAGCATTCAATATGCCAGCCGGGGCGTCCCAATCCCCAGGGGCTTTCCCATGCAGGCTCGCCTTCCTTTTTAGCCTTCCAGAGTGCAAAGTCCATTGCATCTTCCTTCTGCTCGCTTACATCAATTCTCGCACCTGCTTCCAAGTCTTCTAAAGGCTGTTTTGAAAGCTTGCCGTATTCTTTAAATTTCTTTGTACGGAAATATACGTTTCCGTCAACGTTATAAGCATAGCCTGTGTCTTCTAATTTTTTTACAATCTCAATAATAGCATCAATATTGTCGGTTGCTCTCGGGTGAACTGTTGCTTCATTTATGCCGAGTGCCTTTGCATCGGTAAAATATTCAGCGATAAATCTGTCGGCAAGCTCTTTAACGGTGATGCCTTCTTCATTTGCGCGCTTTATCATTTTATCGTCAATATCGGTAAAGTTCTGCACAAATTTTACCTTATAGCCCCTGTATTCTAAATATCTTCTCATTGTATCGAATACAATAAAGGGACGTGCATTACCGATATGGAAATAGTCATACACTGTCGGACCGCACGAGTACATTTTAACCTCGTTTTTGTCCATCGGTATAAACTCTTCTTTTTTTCTGGTCATTGTGTTAAATATTTTCATTTAATTTCTCCTCAAGCTCTTTTATCTTCTTCTCAAGATTTGTAATGTGCACCGACAATGTACACATCTGACTTGAGATAGGGTCGGGGATTGTAACCTGGTCAAGATCCTGCTCCACCTTTTGTCCCCCTGACCTTACTACTCTTGCAGGTACACCCACACAGGTTGAATTGGGAGGTACTTCCGATAAAACCACCGCACCAGCTGCGATTTTGGAATTATCGCCCACGGTAAAAGGTCCTAAAACCTTTGCACCGCTTCCGACCATAACATTGTTTCCGAGTGTCGGGTGTCTTTTGCCCGTTTCTTTTCCCGTACCGCCAAGAGTTACGCCCTGATAAATCGTACAGTCGTCGCCGATTACGGTAGTTTCTCCGATTATAACGCCCATTCCGTGATCGATGAAGAGTCCTTTGCCGATTTTTGCACCGGGGTGAATTTCAATTCCCGTAAATGCTCTTACCGTCTGGGAAATCCATCTTGCAAGAAACTTAAGATGATGCTTGTAAAGAAAGTGGGCGGGTCTGTGCCATATAACTGCCCAGAGTCCAGGATAGAGAAAGAATACTTCAAGCGAATTTCTTGCCGCAGGGTCGCGGTCTAAAATAGCTTTTACATCATAAGCGATATTTTTAAACATATCCGTCTCCTCCTTTTTCTTTACATACATTATCATTATACAATATTTTCTTTTAGATTACAACACCACTTTTAAAAAAAATCATATTTTATAAAATCTTTATTATATTCACGGTATTTTGGCAAAATTTATCGGCAAAAATGAATAGAATTTTCTCGTGATTATTGACAATCACATTAAACGGGTTTATAATTTTACTTAAGGGGTTTTTTCATAAATTATGGAAAAAATCCGTTTTTTTGTATCTTCTTAAGAAAGGAGAAATTATAAATGATAAGAAGACTTGCAAAAAGCGTAAGAGAATATAAGTTCCCCGCGGTTATGACATCTGTTACTGTGCTTTTGGAAGTACTTTTAGAAGTAATAATACCGCTTATTATGGCGGATTTAATTGATTTCGGAATAGAAAGGGGCGACGTTAACGCTTTAGCCAAATACGGCGTTGCACTTTTGATTTCTGCTCTGTTTTCACTTTTGTTCGGCGTTTTGGCAGGCAGATTTGCGGCGGTTGCATCCTGCGGATTTGCGAAGAATTTAAGACGTGATATGTATCATAATGTGCAGAATTTCGCGTTTTCCAATATAGATAAGTTCTCAACATCAAGTATCGTAACAAGACTCACAACCGATGTAAACAATGTGCAGATGGCGTTCCAGATGTTAACCCGAATGGCATTCCGTTCACCATTTATGATGATTTTTTCGCTTGTTGCGGCATTTTCAATAAATGTAGAGCTTTCGCTTATATTTTTAGCAACTGTACCGATTTTGGCTTTGGGACTTTGGTATATAATGTCACACGCTCACCCGACATTTGAAAAGGTTTTTAAAACATATGATAAACTAAA
>JAZNQG010000035.1:0-11024 GCA_045590035.1 Clostridia bacterium | reverse complement strand
AATAATTATATCTATACTTGAAAGGAATGATATTCATGGAGGAAAGAACAGTTCTTATCGTCGAGGACGATCCCAACATTGTAGATATACTTAAATTTAATTTTGAAAAGGAAGGTTACAACACCTTTGTTGCTATGGACGGTGCATATGGCTTAGAGCTTGCGCTTTCTAAAAATCCCGACCTGATTTTGCTTGACGTTATGCTTCCTAAAATGGACGGTTTTGAAGTATTAAAAAAGGTTCGTGAAAAATCAAATGTGCCTATCATTATGCTTACCGCTCGCGAAGAAGAAGTTGACAAGGTTTTAGGCTTAGAGCTGGGTGCTGACGACTATATGACAAAGCCGTTTTCAATCCGTGAGCTTACCGCAAGAGTAAAGGCTAACTTAAGACGAATTTCAACCGATATGACCGCATCTTCAAAGGACCCGCAGAATACTATCACATCAGGCGACCTTTTAATCAATATTGAACGATACGAAGTGCAAAAAAGAGGCGAAGTTGTTGACATTACTTTAAGAGAATTTGAGCTTTTGAAGTTCTTGGCACAGCAGCCCGAGAAAATATTCTCAAGAGAAAACCTTTTGGAAAATGTCTGGGGATATGAATATTACGGTGATGTCCGCACAGTTGACGTTACAGTAAGAAGACTAAGAGAAAAAATCGAAGACGACCCGTCACTCCCCCGCTACATTGTTACTAAGCGCGGAGTCGGCTACTATTTTAACAAGGCATAATCAATATGTTTAAAAGTATTCAGTATAAAATCATTGCGATTTTTGTTGTGCTGATTTTGACAGTTACTATTATTATGGGTGCATTTTTATCAACCAATATCGTGTCATTCTACCACAACGAATTTTCGACAATGATGGAGCAGGTTTTTACAGAAAGCTTCATAAACGAAATGTCCAAGACCGCAGTTTCCGAAAGCGGTGCAGTTGGTGTTGATAAAATGGTTAGGTCATATATAGGACCTTTGGGTATTGATACATACCGTTTTTATAGCATCCTTGATGCTGATACCGCCGAGGTAATATACACATCCGACAGAGAGCTTGCAAAGGATATTGTTATGAGCGACAATATTATTGCGGCTATGAGCGGTGCAAGGGGTAACAGTGTAAACTCGGAACGATCCTACATGGACTATGCGGTAAGTGTCGGCGAAGGGGACAAAAGAGTAATTGTATATGTGTCGGACACAAAGAATGAGCTAAATTCAATCACAGAAAACATTGTATTTGTTATAATCAAATCGCTTTTGGTAGCACTTATAATCACAATGCTTTTAGCGTATCTTTTAAGCCGTACAATCACTTCCCCGATTATTCTTTTGACTAAGAGAGCGGACAAACTTGCAAGCGGTAATTTTGAAAATATTCCGATTTATTCGTCAAATGACGAAATCGGCAGACTTTCAAACACATTCAGGTATATGTCATCTGCCTTAAAATCAACTATCGACGAAGTAAATACCGAGAAAAACAAGGTTGAAACAATCTTGCAGAATATGACAGACGGAATTCTGGCATTTAATCTCTCAGGCGACCTTATCCACATAAACCCCGCATCAGAGCACATCTTAGGAGCAAGCTATATTGGCGGAGTAAGCTTCGACGAGCTTTTTAAAGAGCTTGATATTGATATAAGAATCGGCGATTTGCTATATGTAAAGCAGGATACGCCGATTGAAAGAATTGTGTCACTTGGAAGCAAATTCATAAGATTTGCATTCGCTACAATTACAAAAGACGAAAAGCCAGACGGCGTACTGGTGGTTCTTCACGACATCACAAATCAGGAAAAGCTTGAGCTTTCCCGCCGTGAATTCGTAGCAAATGTATCGCACGAATTAAGAACTCCGCTTACTACCGTTAAGTCGTATGCAGAAACATTGATGGACACACCCTTTAATGATGTTAAGGTACAGAACAGATTCTTAGGCGTTATCGCACAAGAAGCTGACAGAATGACAAGAATTGTCCGTGACCTTTTAACTCTTTCAAAGCTTGATGAAAAGCGTCCCGACCCCGAACCGTTGGAGCTTATCAATTTAAAGAGTTTTGTTTCTGGGATTGCAGAGAGAATGTCTATCTCGGCAAAAGAGAAAAACCAGACTCTTACCTACAAACAGATGAATAGAGTTGATGATTTCTTAGGAAAAAGGGATAAACTCGAACAAGTTATAATAAACATAATATCAAATGCTATTAAATACACTCCTGAAGGCGGAACAATTAAGGTTTATTCAGGTAAAATTTACAGCGACATATATATAAAGGTAACCGATAACGGAATTGGTATTCCGAAAGAAAATCTTCCGAGAATTTTTGAAAGATTCTACAGAGTCGATAAAGCACGCTCCCGTGACACAGGCGGAACAGGCTTGGGACTTGCAATTTCCAAGCAGATGATTGAAGAAATGGGCGGTTCTATCACCTTAACGAGTGAGGCAAATGTCGGAACAGAGGTTACAATTACCATTCCATCGGCTTAAATGTTTTTTGGTTTTAACAGCGTTGTAATTGACTTGTAACATAAATATTGCTATAATATAAATGTAAAATGTGAAAATATAAAGGAGGGATAAAATTGAAAAGCAGAATTTTTAAGGTAGTTACAGTAACTATACTTCTTTTGACTATGCTTCTTCCCTCTGTTTGTTTCGCAGATTACGGACTAACAATTCCGGCTAATGCAGTCGGCACAAGAGACGACATAATCACAATTAAGCGTCCCGAATCCTTATCGGCAAGTACATCTGATAAGACATATACAATCTCAGCGACAGGAAATTCCGGAACTAAGATTAAAGTATATAAATACTCTCCGACAGAAAATGTCGGCAAGCTTATAACAGGTGACAGATTTATCGGTGCAAGCGGTCTTTACAGTACAGTAGTTGATCTTACAGACAACAGTAATACATTTATTGTATATGCAGAAAATCAGTCAGGCTCACAGATTGTAAAAATCAGCATCAATAAGATTAAAAAGAGCACAATCGACAGACTTAAGTCTCTTACAGTAACAATCAAGAACTTTTTAAGCTAATTTCCTTATAAGAAAGGAACATTATATGAAGGAAAAATTTAAATCCTTTGTCCTGATTGTTCTGGTAATTTTGAATTTAATATTGGGCAGCCAAGTACTGTCAACGAAAAAATTATGGTCGGATGACGGCTATAATTTTTTTATTAGCTTAAGTAATTTTAAATTATCGGACATATGGGACAGAATTACTAATTCATTTAAAAATAATACTTTGAACGAGTCGCATCTTGATGCGCCTGAGCTTATAATTGTAAACACAGGCGACCAGACAACACGCCGTTCATTTAATGCAAGCGATGATGAATTTATGAATTTATCGGAGATTTCTTCTGCTTTTTTAAATGATGCATTCTCAGGCAAAAAGCAGTATGATAAAGTATCAACTGACGAGTTTTATACTGCCCTTACTGCAAAGTCTGTGTACTTAAGATATCCGACAGAATATGATTCTTCGCTCTTTTCCTATCTTTTAGGAACAGGCGATACTGCCGTTGCCGACCAGATTTCATCTATCAGAAACATTGTAATTTCTACAAACGGCTATATCTATATAGAAGACAGCGAAAGCCGAGATATTTTTAGATATAAATCTTTATTAGACACAGAAAACCTGACACTTGCAATTGATGAATGTGCTGAAAATATTACAGGTAATGCACCCGTAATCAATTACGCCTTCGACCTTGGTTTTGACAAGGCTTTCGCAACTCAAAAGACTGTTTTGTCACCTATGATACCGATTTACTCCGAGTCGTTCAGTGTTGAAACTGTTTACTCAGAGAACCCGCTAAAATCATCAGGTGGAATTAACGAGGCAACCGTATCGGAAATTCTTCCGCTTTTTGGAATGAACCCGAATTCATTAAGACGCTATACTGAAGTTGACGGAACTTTGGTTTTTGTCGAAAACAGTTCAACTCTTAAAATATCGGAAAGCGGATATTTAGAATATAAAGCAACCACAAAAGAAGACGGCGTCAGTCTTAGGAAGAATACATCATCAAAGTATGATATAGTTGCATCTTTAGGTAGCTTTGTGGACAATATTAACCTTGCATCAGGTTCTAATGCGACAATCAAGATTTCTTCCAAGCTTACTGCAAAGGAGCTTGACAGCGGTATATTCTCGGTTTCTTTAGACTATATTGTAAACGGAATACCTGTTGTGTTTAAATCAAATGACGTTGCAATCAGCATGACTGTAACAGACGGAAGAATTACTGAATACAGACAACATCTTATGGAGTTTAAAAAGAGCGGCGAAAATTCGGAAGTTCAAAACTATATTACCGCACTTGACGAAGCTATTGTAAAATTTGAAAACCAGATTAACGGAATTGAAATCAGCGGTATGGATATCGCTTATGAAACAGACGGAACATTTGGCGAACTCTTCCCCGAATGGAACGTGTCAATCAAGGAAATTGTTATTGGATAAAGGAGGCATGATATATGAACTGGGGCAAAGCGAAAACAATTTTGATTATTTTTCTTTTATTCACAACATTGCTTTTATCAGCCATGCTTCATACATCAAACTCCAAAAGAAATACAATATCCGATGATACTGTTAATAATGCAATTAAAATTCTCAGTCAGAGAAATATAACAATCGAGCCGTCTTTAATACCTAAGAGTTTAGAGTCTGCACCCATTTATACGGTAGAGAATGCACTTATCGACCAAAAAGCTTTTGTAAAGGCAGCGCTTGGTGAGAAGTTTACATTCGATAACAATCTATACACTTCCGAAAAAGGAACTCTTGCCTTCTGGGGTGACAGATTTTCTGTGACATACCCAAATGGCTTAGAAACCGACAGTGCTCTTAAGTCCCCTGCCGAAAAAGCACGAGCATATCTTTTAACATTAGGGCTTGACCTTTATAAAACAGATGTTTTGGTTGAAAACGATGCGACAGGTATATTTACCGTAACATTTTCAAGCAAGCTTGATAAACTTCCGTTTTTTGACCGCAGTATAAAGTGTACTCTAAAAGGTGAAAAGTTAATAGGCGCCGAAGGCTCATGGTTTTATAACGAAGAATTTTCTCCCTCTCAGGCAAGCCTTGATTCTGTGCCAAGCCTTTTAATTAAATATTTAAACGAAAATACGGCATTTTCAAACATTGAAATTAAAAAGCTCACACTTGGATATGCAATAAACGAAAACAGTATCTATCACAAAAAAGCAACAGTTCTTCCTGTCTATCAGGTAGAAACTGCTGATAACAAAGTGTTCTATATAGACGCAAGACAAAAATAATCAAAACAAAAACCGCATTGCCTTTTGGCAATGCAGTTTTTTTATTAGCATTATTTAATCACTCTTACCTTTAATACTCCGTCAATTTCTGAAATCTTTTTAAATACTGTTTCAGGAATCTCACCATCAGAGTTAATGATTGTAGCAGCATTGTCTTTTTTGCTCTTATTTATCATATCAGCAATATTAAGACCTGCTTCTGCAAATATGTTGGTAAACTGACCAATCATATTGGGTACATTCTTATGAAGAATTGAAATTCTTCCGCCATTTGACATTTGAAGTGAGCAATTCGGGAAGTTTACAGAATTTAAAATGTCACCTGTTTCAATGTAAGCTGCTAATTCCTGAGCCGCCATTGTAGCACAGTTATCTTCTGACTCTTCTGTTGATGCACCAAGGTGCGGAATTGCAACGATTTTTTCCTGATTTACAGTTTCACTGTTCGGGAAATCAACTACATAGCAGGATACTTTGCCCGACTTAATAGCTTCCTTTATATCATCATTATTTACAAGCTCCGCTCTTGAGAAGTTAAGTACCTTAACTCCATCCTTCATTAAAGCAAATGCGTCTTTGTTGATCATATGCTTTGTATCGGGAGTAAACGGAACATGCACAGAAATATAGTCGCTCTTTTTATAAACATCTTCAACATTCTTTGCCTTTTCGATATGGCTTGACAATTTCCATGCTGCATCAACTGACAAATACGGGTCATAGCCTATAACCTTCATGCCCAGCTTTTCTGCAGCATTGGCTACTAATATACCGATTGCGCCAAGTCCAATAACACCAAGTGTTTTACCCTTGATTTCGCAGCCTGCAAATGAAGACTTGCCCTTTTCTACCTGCTTGCCAACATCATCACCTGACAAGCCCTTTGCCCATTCGATACCGCCTGCAACATCACGAGATGCCATCAAAAGACCTAAAACAACAAGCTCTTTTACCGCATTTGCATTAGCACCTGGAGTATTGAATACTACAACGCCCTTTTCTGTGCACTTGTCAATGGGAATATTATTTGTACCAGCACCGGCTCTTGCTACTGCTAAAAGCTTGTCACCAAGCTCCATTTCGTGCATTGAAAAGCTTCTTAAAATAATACCGTCAGCATTTGCATCCTGATTATCGGTTATAGTATATTTATCATTTGATAACTGGTCAAGACCGCATTTTGCAATTTTATTTAATGTAAGAATTTCATACATTGTAATTTTCGCCTCTCTAACTTACGCATTTTCTGCTTCAAATTTCTTCATAAATTCTACAAGCTTTTCTACGCCTTCAACCGGCATAGCATTATAGATGCTTGCTCTCATACCGCCAACTGAACGGTGTCCCTTAAGGTTTACAAAGCCTGCTTTTTTTGCTTCAGACACAAATTTTGCATCAAGTTCTTCGTTACCTGTAATAAACGGAACATTCATAAGTGAGCGGTCTTCGGGAACAACTGTGCCCTTAAAGAGCTTTGAAGAATCAAGGAAATCATACAAAATCTTTGCTTTTTGCTTATTAACCTTTTCAACTGCGGCTACTCCGCCCTGCTCTTTAATCCATTCGAGCACTAACTTCATAACATAGATGCCGTATGTAGGCGGTGTATTGTAAAGTGAATCGTTATCTGCGTGAATCTGATAATTAAACATTGTCGGAGTAATATCCATAGCATTTCCGATTAAATCTTCACGAACAATAACAAGCGTAACACCTGCGGGTCCTAAGTTCTTCTGTGCACCTGCAAACAAAAGACCGAACTTTGAAACATCAAGCTCTTCACTCATAATCATCGATGAAATATCAGCAACCAAAGGCACATCACCTGTATCGGGAAGTTCGGGGAACTTTGTGCCGTAGATTGTGTTATTTAAGCAGATATAGAAGTAGTCTGCATCGGGAGAGAATGTTGACTTATCAAGCTTCGGGATATATGAAAAAGTCTTATCAGCAGATGATGCAACTTCATTTACTTCGATATATCTCTTTGCTTCCTGCATAGCTTTTTTCGCCCACTGACCTGTGATAACAATGTCACACTTTTTGTTCTTGTTACCAAGATTCATCGGTACCATTGTAAACTGGCTTGAACCGCCGCCCTGTAAGAACATTACCTTATAGTTATCAGGAACGTTCATAAGTTCACGAACAAGCTTTTCACAACCTTTGATTATATCGTCATAATCCTTGGAGCGATGGCTCATTTCCATAACTGACATTCCTGCTCCGGGATATTCAACCATTTCTCTCTGAGCTTTTTCTAAAACCTCAACCGGTAACATTGAAGGTCCAGCAGAAAAATTGTAAACTCTGTTCATTTTCTAACACCTCTTATAAAAAAATATAACTAGATTATATACCTTTTTAAATAGAATGTCAATAACTTTTAACCGCTTTTCGTTCCATTTTCAATGTTTTTTTATGAAAAATATTTGTCTACAGAATCAGCAATTGCCCATGCTATTTTTGCTCTGTATTCAGAGTCTTTTAGTTTCTTTTCTTCTTCACTGTTTGATATAAATCCGCACTCAATCAAAATAGCAGGCATAGGCGGGGATTTCATCAGGAAAAGGCTTTTATCTGCTGCTTTTACATTTGTCATTTTTGCGCCTGTAATTTTTGATACCGAATTTTGAATAAGTTGGGCAAGGCTTTCAGATTCTTCAAAGTCGCCCGAGTAAAAAACCCTTAAACCATTCACCTTTTCCATTGTAAAATGATTCATATGTATTGATATAAAAAGGTCGGCATCAGACTCTTTTATAATCTTCTTCCGCTCTTTCATATCCCGAAGTTTACTCCATTCTTCCCCCGAACTTACACCGTTTTCATCTTCACGTGTCATAATCGTGTCAATTCCTTTTCCCCTTAAAACTTCTGCGAGCTTTTTTGCAACATCTAAATTTAAATCACTTTCCTTTGTGCCCGAAATTCCGACAGCACCCCCGTCCATTCCGCCGTGACCTGCATCAATTATGACTAAAAAATCTTTTCCGTCCTTTAGTCCGAATACATCCATACCCTTAATTACTCCAAGGCTTATAGAAATTATAACTCCGACAATCAAAACTGTCATTGAGAGCATCATAAGTCTTTTTTTACCGAAAACTATATACATAAAACCACCCCATCTTAGAAAATTTTACATATTTTAAAGAATTCATACGTTGTCAAGTTTCCGCTTCTGTTAAACCTTTTTAGCTTCCTTAATGAGCTTAAATCGGAAATTTCATTTATCCCTTCTTCGCAGGTAAGTGTTATATAATATCCCATTTGGCTTAGCACTTCTTCCGACTCACTGCAGTATGCACCAAACGGATATGCATATACTAACGGCTTATAATTATTATTATCTTTTAACAGTTGCTCTGTTTTTTCGGTATCGCAATAAAACAGATTTTTATATTCTTCTTTATTTTCATATTTATTAATTTTTGCTCCGTTTCTATTATTTTGAGAATGAAAATTATAGCTATGATTTCCTATTTCTATTCTCCCGCTTTCTATAAGAGTGTCTATATCTTCCCACTTTAAGTAGCTATATTGGGGACTGGTTTCGCCAGAAATTGAAAAGTTCTCTGTGTATTTCCCTACTATATTTATAACCGCACATTCGTCGTATTTTTTAAGTATCGGCAAAAGATATGTTAAATTGTTATACGCTCCGTCATCCAACGTTATCATATACGGTTTTTCGGGAAGCTCTTTGTTTCCTTTTGCATATTCAACTAAATCACTTGGTAAAACACTTTTATATCCTTTTTCCTTTAAATATTTTATGTCATCTTCTATCTTTTCGGGAGTTACAACATATTTTCCTGTATAGTTTTTATCTCTTAAAATGCTGTGATACATTATAACAGGCAGTTCTTTTTTATTTTGAAAAGCATAAATCTTTATAACCTGCGACAACAATATACCTAATGTAATTGAAAAGATAATTAGAAAAATGGTTTTTCTTCTTATTGATATATACATACATATCACTCCCTAAATATATTCTTATGAGAGCAAATTTACATTTAGAAACAAAAAAATTTTAAATTACTATAGCATTTTTTTCCTAAGTATGATAGAATAGATTATATATTACTATGAAACGGAGATTTTAATTATGGATAACATTATTGACATCTTGAATATTTTAGATAAAAGCGGTAAACCCGCAGATTTTGAGCGTATAGCCGGTATGATAGGAAAAACCGAAGACGAAGTTAAAAACATCGTTAAAGGTCTTGAAAAGGAAAATATCATTGTCGGTTACAAGACAATGATTAACTGGGAAAGAACAGAAAAGGAAACTGTCAATGCGCTTATTGAGTTAAAAATCACTCCACAGCGTGGCGAAGGCTTTGACAAGGTTGCAGAAAAGATATTTATGTTCCCGCAGGTAAAGTCACTTTACCTTATGTCAGGTGCGTATGACTTAGCCGTTATTATCGAAGGTAAAACAATGAAAGAAGTTGCACTCTTTGTTGCGGAAAAATTGGCGCCTATGGACCACATTCTTTCTACTGCAACACATTTTGTGCTAAAAAAATATAAGGATGACGGCTTTATCTTCTTTGACAAGGATAAAGACGCAAGACAGGTAATTACGTTATGATAGATTATAGTAAACTTTTAAATAATACGGTAACAAGCATTCCACCGTCAGGTATCAGAAGGTTTTTTGATGTTGCTGCCACGATGGATGACGTTATATCATTAGGTGTCGGCGAGCCTGACTTTGCTACACCGTGGACAATCAGAGAAGCAGGTATTTATTCTTTAGAAAAAAGCCGCACACATTATACTGCAAATCAGGGACTTTTGGAATTAAGAGAAGAAATTTGCAGATATACTGAAAGAAAATTCGGCGTTACATATGACCCTTCAGAGATTATAGTTACAGTCGGCGGGTCTGAGGCTATTGACCTTATGATACGTGCCGTTATAAACCCAGGCGACGAAGTTTTAATCCCTGAGCCGTCATTTGTCTGCTACAAGCCGATTACACAAATGGCAGGCGGTGTACCCGTTACAATCGAAACCTTGGAAAAGGACGAGTTCCGTTTGACTCCTGAGCAGTTAAAGGCTGCAATTACTCCAAAGACTAAGCTTTTAATTCTTCCCTTCCCCAATAACCCCACAGGCGGCGTTATGAAAAGAAAGGACTTAGAAGCAATCGCTGAGGTTCTCCGCGGCACAGATATTTTGGTTTTATCGGATGAAATCTACTCGGAGCTTCGCTATGACGATGAAAAGCCGACAACCTTCTCTTCAATCGAAGGAATGAAGGAAAGAACTATAGTTGTAAGCGGATTTTCAAAGACATTTGCTATGACAGGCTGGAGATTGGGTTACGCTATGGGACCCAAAGAGATTATTCTTCCTATGAATAAAATCCACCAGTACGGTATAATGTCGAGTCCCACAACAAGTCAGTTTGCCGCAATCGAGGCTCTAAGATATTGCGACAGAGATGTTGAAGATATGAGAATGGAGTATAACTACCGTCGTCGTTTTATCGTTGACGGATTTAGAAAGCTCGGATTTTCTTGCTTTGAGCCGCTTGGTGCATTCTATGTGTTCCCCTGCATTAAAAGTACTGGTATGACAAGTGAAGAGTTTTGCGAAAGACTTTTAAAGGAAGAAAGGGTTGCCTGCGTTCCGGGAAATGCATTTGGCGAAAGCGGTGAAGGCTATATAAGATGCTCCTACGC
>JAZNQG010000034.1:0-2389 GCA_045590035.1 Clostridia bacterium | reverse complement strand
ATACGACAAGTGCAGGCACACAAGGTATAGCAAATGCTATCTTCGCGGATGAAATCCTTGCTGCATCATTAGTTAATGCAAAGGCGACTGCAGAGTATATAAGAAAAAGCGGATATAACGAAGTGTCGCTTGTTTGTATGGGCCTTGAAGCAAAAGCGCCGACGGAAGAAGACACATTATGCGCTGAATATATTAAGGCATTACTGCTCGGTGATGAGATTGATATTAAAACCGAAGCCGAGAATTTAAAATATACATCCGGTGCTAAATTCTTTGATAAAGCACAAAATGATGTTTTTCCTGAAAATGACTTTGCTATGTGCACGGAAGTTGATAAATTCGACTTTGTATTAAGACTTAAAAAAAGCCCTGATGGACTTAATTTCATGGAAAAAATATCTATCTGATTGGAGTTTGGAATTTGTTGTGACAAAATTACTCTTAATAAGACATGGCGAAAGTGAAGCTAATAATTTGGGATATTTTGCGGGACAGGTTGATGCTTCTCTTATGCCGAACGGAATTAAACAAGCAGAAATTACAGCTAAATATGTGGCTCAAAAATATTCGCCTGATTTAATCTATTCGAGCGATTTAAAACGTGCATATTTAACGGCTCTGCCACTTTCCAAACTGATAGGGAAGAATATTATAACCGATACAGGTCTTCGTGAAATCAATGCAGGAAACTGGCAAAAGAAAACTTTTGATGAACTTGAAAGTAAATTTTCTGCTTCTTATAGTGTGTGGCTTAGTGATATCGGTAACGCCTGCTGCGATAGTGGAGAATCTGTAAAAGACCTTGGAAAAAGGGTAATGGAGACACTTACTAAGATTGCAAAAGAAAATGATGGTAAGACTATTGCAATCGCGACTCATGCAACACCGATTCGTGTTACCCAGACGATTATTGAGTATGGTGATCTATCACGTATGAAAAATGTTCCGTGGGTTTCAAACGGTTCAGTTACAGTGATAGAATATGATGATGGATGGAAAATAGTAAGTGTAAGCGAAGACGAGCATCTTGGAAATAACAGAACAGTGTTTCCTGCAAATGTATAAAAGTAAAAAGGGGAAAGAATCATGAATATCTATGCAAAAAAAGAGACTGCAAATGATCTTTGGAATATTAAAGGCTCGTTTGGTGAGCTTAATGAAGCTGTTTTAGAAAAGGACAATACTTTTTCTGCATCAAATGACCGAATTTCAGTAATTTCTGAGATAACAAAAGAAGATAACGGCGTCTTTGTGAGAAATACAAAAATCAAGAATATCTCGGATGAAGAAGTGACACTTACTGCACTTTCTCTTAAATTCACGCTTGACGGCGGAGAATATGATGTATATTCACAGTATAACGGCTGGCAGAATGAGAGTATAGGAAACTGGGAGACATTAAATACAGGTATTTTTCTAAAGTCTGATTCTACAAGAAATGCACATAGTGCAACTCCTTTTGTGTGTCTTTGGAACAAGCAGACAGGAAGAGGCGAGGCTTTTCATGTTGTTTCATACTCAACATGGGAAATAAAGGTAAGGCGCGAATTTGTCGTTTCTGAACTTTCTCAGATTGTTGTAGAAGCGGGTGTTATAAGTGAAGACCTGAGTGTAAAACTTAACCCTGGCGAAGAATATGAACTTCCGCAGATTATCTTATATGAATTTATGTCAAGACTTGATATGGATGCGTGGAAACTTCACACATATATAAACAAAAAGTATCCAAGAAAAGAAATGCCTGTAATCTATAACTCATGGCTTTATAAGTTTGACAAGTTTACATACGACGATATAGTAAGCCAGATTGAAAAAGCTGCTGAATTAGGCGTTGAATACTTTGTAATTGATGCAGGATGGTTTGGTGTTGGACAGGACTGGTTTAAGGCAAGAGGCGACTGGGACGAAAATATGACCTTCGGTTTTTGCGGCAGAATGAAAGAAATTTCTGACATGGTAAAAGAAAAGGGAATGAAATTTGGCTTCTGGCTTGAACCTGAGTGTGCACACAGAGATTCCAAAGTTGTAAAAGAGCATCCTGATTGCTTTATTGACGGCGGAGAATCATATTTTCTCGATTTTGCCAATGATGATGCAGTAAACATTATTTTCAATAAAACCTGTGAACTTTTAGACCGCTACGGTGCTAAGTTTATGAAGTTCGACTATAATGCGGATTTAAGATTTGACAAGTCCAATAAAGCTTTTTCTGGATATTTCAGAGGACAGAAAAAGTATGTTGAAATGCTAAGAGAAAAATACCCTGACTTATACATCAATAACTGTGCATCAGGTGGTATGAGAATGGCGTTAAGAGATGGAATGATTTATGATAGCTTCTGGCCTACAGATTGCCAGAGTCCTTATCACACAATGAGAATGTTTAAGG
>JAZNQG010000033.1:0-1911 GCA_045590035.1 Clostridia bacterium | reverse complement strand
TTAATTCCGTCAGGGTTATGGGCACTGTCAAGTAGCACATTTTCTCTGACTCTATGGAATCTTCCCTGGTGAACGGCATTTTTAAGTCCATTTTTTACCGCATCTTCAGGGATTTTAAAGCCTTTTTCCCTTAAGACCGACACTGCTTCCAAAACCGCAGATGCATTATCCGCCTGATAATCGCCTTTTAACCCCAATGTATATTCTTTATTTTCCCAAATTACTCCATTTTCGGTTTTTTCTGTCTTCTTTGTAATATGAAGTCGTGCATTTTTTATTTTACACTCATTTTTTATAACATCTTCCACCGACTTTTCGCCCTTTAAAAGAACGCAATCGCCATTTTGCTTTATAATTCCCGCCTTTTCGTATGCGATTTTTTCTTTCGTATCACCTAAAAGCTCGGTGTGGTCAAGCCCTATTGACATTATAACCGACACTAAACTTTCGTCTATCACATTTGTGGCATCAAGTCTGCCGCCAAGTCCGACTTCCAATACTACTGCATCGCACTTTTCGTCACTGTAGTAACAAAATGCAACTGCCAGAATAAATGCAAACTGCGAAAGACTGATACCGTTTTCCAACATCTTTTCATACACCAGACAGGTGTATTTTTTTAATTTATCTTTTGGGATATTTTTATCGCCAATCCGTATTCTTTCACAAAAATCCACAAGAAAGGGCGATGTAAAAACTCCCGTTTTATATCCTGCTTCTTTTAATATACTCCCCGTCATAACAGCGCATGAGCCTTTTCCGTTTGTACCTGCGATATGTATGAATTTTAAGTTTTTTTCGGGATTTCCGAGAAGATTTAAGAGCTTTTTTAAGCTCTCATTTCCCAAAGGATAGCTGAGTTTCGGCAAAGAAAGTATAAATTCTTCCGCATTTTTAATTACATACTCTTCGACTTTTCCACACACCTAGAGACCGCCTCCATAATAATTCCGTCCAAATCTCTTTCTTCCAATACCTTTACCGCCTCAATGGTTGTGCCACCCGGCGAGCATACATTTTCCTTTAATGTACGGGGATGAATACCTGTTTTTAAAACCATTTCTGCAGCACCTAAGACAGACTGTGCCGCAAAGGTATAGCTTTTATCTTCGCTCATTCCATGTTCTATTCCCGCTTTGGCCAGTGCTTCTATAAACATATAGGCATACGCAGGTGATGAGCCGGAAATTCCCGTAACCGCATCCATAAGTCTTTCTGGAACTATCTCTGCTTTGCCGCTTGATGAAAAAATCTCCTTTACCTTTAAAAGCTCATCGTCTGATACAAACTTATTCGGAGAGAGCGCCGTCATTCCCGCTCCCACCATAAGCGGTGTATTGGGCATCACACGGATGATTTTTATTTCTTTTCCAAAGGCTTTTTCCATTCTTTCAATACTTTGCCCTGCTGCTATTGATACAATTATTGAATTTTTGCCTGTATAATCCTTAATTTCACCGATAACATCATATATAACATTTGGTTTTACTGCCAATACCACAATATCACACTTAGCAGTATCTGAAAGCTCCGATTTTTTAATCCCGTCGATATTAATCTTCTCGGGGTTTTTGTCAAAAACTCTGATTTCTTCAAAAAGACCTTTGTCCTTTATCCCTTTTATGATGGCGCTTCCCATATTTCCGCACCCGATAAAACCTATATTCATTTTGATTTCTCCTTTATGAGAATTTGTACGAGCACATTTATCTCTGCTCCAAGTAAGAAAATAATCATACACCAATATAACCAGAGCGAGAAAAGTATAATTGCGGTAAGACTTCCGTAGATATAGGAATAATCCGCGAAGTTATTGATATAGAGTCCGAATACGAGCGAGAAAAACACCCATCCTATTGCCGAAAACAAAGCTCCAGGGAGCTGATTTTTAAAAGGAACTTTTTTGCCAGC
>JAZNQG010000032.1:0-1553 GCA_045590035.1 Clostridia bacterium | reverse complement strand
TACTTTATAAGATGTGCCCGTGTGTAGCCGCGGGAGTTATCAACCGAGTCGATATGAAAGCCTCTCCCGTAGTAAAAACGGACCAATGAAGCAACACGTGAATCGGTGTGAAGCGAAATCGACTTAACGCCTTCTTTTTTCATAATCTCGTCGACTAAGTTCATAAGCGACTTGCCGATTCCGTTATTCTGCGAAGACACTTTAACTGCAAAACGGCTTAAGTACGCTTCGTTTGTGTCTTTGTTAATTTCAACTCTTAAGCTTCCGACAGGCACCTTGTTCTTTTCGGCAATTAAGACAATTTTTGTGTCAATGTCCTTTTTTATGTCCTGCAAAGTCTCAAAAAGTGCTTCGGGATTTGAGTCGGGTGAGAGCTCCTTATATTTTAAAAATCCTTCGCGGGTTATTGCGGCAATGGCTTCTATGTCATTGTAAGTTGCCGTCCGTACATGAAAATATGATTCTAATACAGTCATTTTGTGTATTCCTTATGCCATAAGCTTTACCATAACGGCTTTTTGCGCATGGAGTCTGTTTTCTGCTTCGTCAAAAATAATTGAGTTGGGTCCGTCTATAACATCGTCGGAAACCTCAAAACCACGGTATGCGGGGAGACAGTGCATAAATATATAGTCGGGTTTAGCGTATTTTACAAGCTCGGCATTTACCTGATAATCTTTAAAGAGCTTTACTCTTTCTGCCTTTTCCGATTCCATACCCATACTTACCCATGTGTCTGTATAGATAATGTCGGCATCCTTTACCGCTTCAACAGGGTCATTTGTTAAAACAAGTGTTGCGCCCGATTTCTTAAAGTCTTCCATAGCAAGCTTTGTTACATTAGAGTCCGGCTCATAGCCCTTGGGAGTTGCAACCGTAAGATTAAGCCCCATCTTTCCGCACCCGAACATAAGTGAGTTTGTCATATTATTGCCATCGCCCACATATGCCATCTTAAGACCTTCTAATTTTCCCTTCTTTTCGTAAATTGTCTGAAGGTCTGCTAAAACCTGACAGGGATGCAAAAGGTCGGTAAGTGCATTGATTACGGGGATGTCAGCGTGCTCTGCTAAATCTAAAACGTCCTGATGCGAGTATGTTCTTATCATAATTCCGTCTAAGTAACGCTCTAATACCTTTGCGGTATCGTAGATTGTTTCGCCTCTTCCTAACTGAATATCAGCAGATGACAAAAATAAGGGATATCCGCCAAGTTCATACATTCCCACTTCAAAGGAAACTCTTGTTCTTGTTGATGATTTTGTAAAAATCATACCAAGAGTCTTGCCCTTTAAAGGCTGATTTACTATACCGTTTTTCTTATCTTCCTTAAGCTTTATTGCCATTTCGATAAGCTCTGAAATTTGTTCCTTAGTTAAGTCGTGAAGACTGATAAAATCCTTCATTTACTTTCAAATCCTTTCTAAAACCTTAGTAAACTCGGCTATAAATAGGTCAATATCCGATTTAGTAATGATAAGCGGTGGTGCTAGGCGGATTGTAGTTCCGCCACAAAGGCTTGTTAGATAGCCGTTATTAAATAGCTCGGTAAA
>JAZNQG010000031.1:0-1641 GCA_045590035.1 Clostridia bacterium | reverse complement strand
AATCGGATATGCTTACGGCACATACTCGACCATAATTACAGACGGAATAAAAAAATTCGTCTTAACCTTTCAGGTAGACGAAAACGGACAGTTTATATTTGAAGAAAAAGAGATGTCAATTTGAAGTGAACCCCAAAGTTTAGACAAATTTTAATATTAACTTGCTTTTGAATGAGTTCGGTATTGCACCGGACTCATTCCTTTTAGTTTCATAGAAATTCTTTCGTTATTGTAGTACTCAATATATCTTTTTAATTCATCAATGAAAGCATTAACGCTTTCGAATTTTTCACCATAAAACATTTCGACTTTTAATCTGCCAAAGAAATTTTCCATAGCACCATTATCCATACAATTACCTTTTCTTGACATGCTTTGGGTAATGTTATGTTCTTTTAACAATCGTTGATATTCTGCATGTTGATACTGCCAACCTTGGTCAGAGTGAAACAAAGGTTTTGCATTGTCAGGGAGCTTCCTGAACAAACCATCAAGCATTTCTCTGATTTGCCATAGATTAGGACTTAATGAAATGGAATATGACACAATTTCACGATTGTATAAATCCATTACTGGTGATAAATATACTTTATCATCACACACCTTGAATTCGGTTACATCGGTTGTGAGTTTTTCAAATGGTTTTGATGCTGTAAAATCTCTTTTAAGCAGATTATCTGCAATTTTACCAACCTCGCCTTTGTACGAATGATATTTTCCATTTTTGCGTTGTTTTCCTTTGATGTTAAGCTCATTCATCAATTTTAATACAGTTTTATGGTTAATTGTATATCCTTTTTGTTTTAGTACAGATAAAATTCTTCGATAACCGTATCTACCTTTGTTTTGATCGAATATGATAAGTATGTCGTCTTTAACTTCTTTGTATTTATCGGTGTCTTTTGATTTCAGATAATAGTAAAAAGTGCTTCTTGCAATACCTGATAATTTTAGCAAGTCTTTTAGCGGATACAATTGCCTTAGTTCAGCGATAATTAACGCCTTTTCCCGTTCTTTCGCTCTTCCGCAAGTACTAAGGCACTCAGTTTTTTTAAGTAGTCTATCTCCATTCTAAGACGCTGATTTTCTGCAATTAAATCTTCTTCAACCTTTTTATCAAGTTTAGGTGGGCGACCTTTTCGTGTTCCGCTTGCTTTGCAAGCTCTGCCTCGTCTTTCTTTCATTAGACCTTCGGCTCCTTCTTCTAAAAATATGCGTTCCCACCTTTGCAAAAGCCCTATTGCAGCACCGCTTTGTGTAGTGCCTAATTCATACTTTCTGACCGTTTCACAATACGATAATCGGTGTTCCCGCATATCCATTATAACAGATGCTTTGAATTCTGGCGAGTACTTTCTTTGTTTTTGTCCTTTTTTGCTCATAAAAATATGCACCTCCAAAAGTGTCTAACTTTTGGGGTGCATATCATTTCGACTCCTTTTTATTTATCCCAATGTAATCTTATGGAATACCTTCTTGCCCTTTTTCACAATCATCGCTCCGTCTTTAAACATATCGGCGGTAATAACTGTGGCGGGGTCTGTTGTCTTTACATCGTTTACAGAAAGACCGTTCTGCTGCATAAGACGTCTGCCTTCGCCCTTTGAGGGAATGAGCTTAATGTCGCAAAGTACATCCAAA
>JAZNQG010000030.1:0-2248 GCA_045590035.1 Clostridia bacterium | reverse complement strand
ATACTGTCCTAAAACATTCGGGTTATCAAATGTGGCATATACACGGGTTGATATTTCATTAAACATTTGCTGGTCAACCCAGCTTGCAGTGGTCGAGTCCAAAAAGAAATTCTGATAAATTCCGTAAAGTGATATAAAGAATGCTGAAATTAAGAATAACTTAAGTCCCGCTCTCCATTTTTGCTTGGTGTTAAGAGTGTTGATTATCATAATATAGGCTAAAATGAATACTACATAAACCATAAGCACAAAAAGACTGCTGGTTGGCTTGGGACTTGTGAAAGTCGCAAATACCGCAAAAATTAAGTATATCAATATTAGCGGAAATACACGAGAAAGGCTTATTTTATTTATTCTTCCCGAAATTAAAGACACTAAAAATCCGACTAACGTTAAAACGGTCAGTCCTGCAATAAGTGCAGTCGGCAAAAATGCGGAAAGGAACAAAATCATAAATACGCCGACTTCAAACCGTGCAACAATTACCGATACAAATAAAGATGCCAGAATAGACAAACTTACCATAACGGGACTTAAAAATGCACCGACAATGCCGATTATAACAGCACCCATTAAATAAGGTTTTAAGGGTAGCTCTCTTTCTTTACCGCCTTTATATTCTGTCTCGAAGAAAAGCGAGCCAATCCATTTTAAAACCACGCTTCCCGAAAAAATCTCGTACGGCGTTTTTCTTAAAATAAGAAGTATTACACCAAGCAAAAAAATCAAAGCCGATGTAAGCAGTTCAAAATGTGTACTTCCCAATAAGGCTTCTTTTAAAACCATCGGCACACTGTATGCGATAAGTATAAGACCTGTTTTAAAAAGCGGTACATTTTTTATATCAAAAATAAAATCAACAACCGAAGACTTGCCAAAACCAATCGGTTTTTTGGGAATTAAGATGCGGTTTATTGCTTTATTGGTAAGACTTTCCTCGTACCAGTTTCCGCCGAATGCTCCGTGGCGGAAAAGTCTTACAAAAAAGCTTTCCGAAGCTCTATTTTTAAAAAAGTCTAAAAATGCACCAATTCCTCGTGCGATAAGGCTTGATTCATAGAAAAGAACAATCTTTTGCCACAAAAACACCAAAAGAGAGATAATTTTACTTTTTGCCACTTATCACACCTCCGATTGCTGCTTTAAAGGTTTTTATATCAAATATCCAAAGTAAAAGAATATATACTAAAAGTCCTGCCCCGCCCGACACTATGCCGTGGATAATATATCCTAATAAATTAGTTTCTGTATATATCTTTATAAATCGGGATATAAAAATCACAACCACAGCCATAATTATTCCCGATATAAATGTCTTTACAATCTCAATTATATCAGCTTTTTCCATAAAGACACCTTTTTTTATGCGATACATAATAAAATTAAGAGTCGCATTTATTAAAGAACCGCCTGCAGTTGCCAATGCAAGCCCTGAAACGCCGATATATTTATAGAATACATACGCCATTAAAATATTTGCACCCATCGATATAAGAGCCGAAAACATCGGTGTCTTTGAGTCCTGCATAGAGAAAAATGATTTTGACATTATTTCATTATATGCAAGTCCTATCATACCGACAGAATACATAGAAAGTGCCGATGCGGTGATTAAGGTTTTATCGTGAGTGAATTTTCCGTGCTCATAGATTATGCCGATTATATCTTCGGAAAGGATAATAAATAAAACCATCAAAGGAACGATAATCAGGGTAATCGCCTTAAGCGAGCCTTTTATCACCGACTTTGTTTCGTCTTCCCTGTTGCCTGCATTTGTTCTTGACAACTTCGGGAAAATAAGGTTTGTAATAACAAAGGAAAATACGCCCGTCATAACAAGATAGAGTCTGTTGGAGCAGTTTAAAACCGAAACAACTCCGTCTGCATTTGAGGCAAGACGAGTGTTTACTAAAGAATATAAAGGCTGAACCCAGGTGCTTATCAGCATCGGAAGTGCCAAGCACAAGGATTTTTTAATATGCTCGTCACGAAAATCCAAACGCGGTTTAAATTTATACCCGAATTTCTTTAAAGACGGAATTTGAATTAAAACCTGCAGACTCCAGGAAATTAAAATGGTAACCGAAAGTCCCAAAATCCCAAACCTTTTTCCAAAAAGCGGGAAATAAAGTATAACTGCAAGGTTTGAAACAAGACTCATTAAAGACGGGATATTAAACTCACCGAAGGACTGCAATATTCCAACAAATGAAAACGCTAGCCCTGTAAAAATCACCATCGGGAACAT
>JAZNQG010000029.1:0-25622 GCA_045590035.1 Clostridia bacterium | reverse complement strand
TTTTTTACATTTTTATATGTAAGAAAATATTCAATTTTTCCGTTTGCAGTTTCAACAGTTCTTTTCATATTTATATACCGACTTCCTTTAGGTAAACCATATCAAAAATACCGTCAAAAGTCAAGAGAAAAAACCGATGTTTTACATCGGTTTTTCCTAACTTTTATTCTTTTGAAACCTTGATTCCATATATAATACTAATTATTGCATACGGAATAAGCAATATAAGACAAATCACCGAAAAAATCGGTGGAAGAAGCGAACTTATTAAAAAGAGAATTCCCATAATAACCGTTTCAATGCCTATGAATCTGTTTACCTTTCTTGCCTTATCGGACTCCAAATCAAAGTTTTTAACCCTGTCGAATTTCGGAAGATAGTTACCGATTACCAAAAATATTACGCCAACAAGGATGCATACAACCTTTCTTATATCTATATCAATTCCCATTCCATATCCAATAGTTACTGCCTGCAAAATTATTGACATAACAGGTATAATCCACTTTGTTACTCTTGTAAACTTGACTCTTTCACCAAACTTCTTTGTATTTATATCGTTTATTACACAGCAAATCCACTGAAGTAACATCATCAAAACAGGAAGTCCGAAAACAACAAAGCCACGGGAAGCGAAATTATCCGGATTTCCGTAAATATCAAAATGAATTGCCATAGTTTCGGGAAGCTTATCCCAAACAGATATTCCCAGTAAAATTGGCAAAAGACAAACAATACTTGTTATAATAAGAGTTTTTAGCTTTATAAATTTCATTCTCTGTTCCCTCCTATATTATAAATCCACTTTACTATTTCTTCAAATACAGACGTATTAAGTTCGTAGTATATAAAATTTTTATACTTTTCTTCGACAATTAAATCTGCCTTTTTAAGCTTTGACAGATGATACGATACAGTTGCACCTGTAAGATTAAATTTTTCAGCTATCTCCCCTGCTGACTTTTTGCCACCCTTCAGCATTGACAGGATATCACGCCTTACAGGGTCGGAAATAGCTTTCAAGGTTTCATTCATACCCATAAAATCACCCTTTCTTATTCTATTTAGAGATATCTCTAAATAGAATATACCACAAATATATGCTGTTGTCAACGCCTATTTAGATATTTTTCTAAATAGGTATCAAAAAGAAACGACAATACCTTAAGATATTGCCGTTTAAAAATTAAAAACATTTTCCGTCTATACAGTCGACTGTATTGCCTTTTCTGTAGCAAAGCTCATTTGGACACTGTCCGTTTTCAATGAGTCCTATAATATTATTAACAGTGGTTTCTGCAATATTTGAAAGTGCTTCTTCTGTTAAAAACGCCTGATGTGATGATACGATAACATTTGGCATCGAGATAAGGCGGGCTAATGTGTCGTCTTCAACAATATGTCCTGAGAAATCTTCAAAGAAAAAGTCGGATTCTTCTTCATACACATCAAGGCAAGCAGCTCCGACTTTTCTTGTCTTAATTGCATTTAAAAGAGCTTCTGCATCAACTAATGCACCTCTTGATGTATTTAGAATAACCACTCCCTTTTTGCACTTTTCCAAAGACTGTTCGTTAATAATATGATGTGTCTCGTCGGTCAGCGGACAGTGAAGAGAAATAATATCCGCATTTTCAAAAATTTCATCCAAAGACACGTATCTTATTGTGTCACCGTTATCAAGGCCTGATTGAGGGAATTTATCATACGCCAAAACCTTCATTCCAAAACCTCGGCAGATGTCAATAAATACTCTGCCGATTTTACCAGTACCTATTACACCAACAGTTTTGCCAAACAGGTCAAAACCCGTCATACCGTTTAAGCTAAAATTAAAATCCCTTGTTCTTATATATGCTTTATGGATTCTTCTGATAGATGTTAATAAAAGTGCCATAGTATGCTCTGCGACCGCATAAGGAGAATACGCAGGAACACGGACAACATGGATTTTTTCAAACGCGTGCTTCATATCAACATTATTAAATCCCGCACATCTTAAAGCTACAATTTTCACTCCGAGCTCTACTAATCTGTCAATAACTTCTTTATTTACAGTATCATTTACAAATACACAAACGGCATCTGAGCCTTTTGCAAGCTCAACAGTGTCTTCATTTAGCTTAGTTTCATAATATTTGATTTTTATATCTTTTTCGCCGGCAAACTTATCAAATGCAGGCTTATCATATGGTTTTGTATCAAAAAATGCAATTTTCATATTATCACTCCAGTATTTAATTTATTATATTATACCATATTTTAACCCATATACAAGCTTTTTATAATATTTGTTGACAATAAAATTTTATGTGATATAATTTAAGTACAATACCAACAAAGGAGGACAATCAATGAATCCAACAGCAGACAAAAAAGCGGTTATAAAGGGCGATAAATATAGATTTACCGTTCTTACCGACAGATTATTGAGAATTGAATATTCAAAGTCAGGAAATTTTGAAGACAGAAAAACACAGTCAGTTGTAAACAGACTCTTCCCCGTTCCTGATTTTAAAGTTACCGATAAAAACGGAACAATAAAAATTGAAACTGACTACATAACACTTACATATCTCGGCGGTGAATTTTCTAGGAATTCATTGAATGTTAAATTCTCCGGAAAATACGGAAAATATATGTCTGTATGGTACTATGGATATAATCTACCCACTCTCCCGGGAACAACCAGAACACTTGACAATGTAAATGGCACCTGTCCGCTTGGAAACAGTGTTATGAGCAGAAAATCCTTTGCAGTTATGGACGACTCTGCCTCATTCATACAAACTGATGACGGTTGGATTGAGGTAAGAGATAAAGACAACATAGACCTTTATCTTTTTGCATATCCTTCTGAATATAAAGAGTGCTTAAATGATTTTTACTCACTTACAGGCAAAACTCCGCTTCTTCCCCGTTTTGCACTCGGTAACTGGTGGAGCAGATACCATAAGTACACAGACGAAGAATATACAAGCCTTGTCGAGCGTTTTAAAAAGGAAGATATCCCCTTATCTGTTGCCGTTATTGATATGGACTGGCACAAGGTAGATATTGACCCTAAATACGGAAGCGGTTGGACAGGCTTTAGCTGGAACAGAGATTTCTTTAAAAATCCGAGAGAATTTTTAAAATATCTTCACGATAACGGCATAAAAACAGCTTTTAATCTTCATCCCGCAGAGGGCATTTCTGCTCACGAAGATTGCTACACAGAAACCGCCAAAGCTATGGGCGTTGACCCCAAAACAGAGGAAAACATTCCCTTTGATATTGCCGAGAAAAAGTTTGTGGACGTTTATTTTGACAAGGTTTTAAGACCTTTGGAAAATGACGGCGTAGATTTTTGGTGGATGGACTGGCAACAGGGTAACACAAGCAAAATGCCGGGTCTTGACCCATTATGGATGCTAAACCACTTCCACTACTTAGATAACTCAAAAAACAATAACCGCGGAATGTTATTTTCAAGATTTGCAGAGTTCGGTTCACACCGCTATCCTATAGGCTTTTCTGGTGACACACATATAACATGGGAATCACTAGATTTTCAGCCGTATTTTACCGCATCTGCAACCAATGTCGGCTATGGTTGGTGGAGCCATGACATCGGCGGACACTACCACGGATACCGCGATGATGAGCTTATGAGCAGATGGGCTCAGCTTGGCACATTCTCACCGATTTTAAGGCTCCACTGTTGCGAGAATCCGTTTATAACACATGAGCCTTGGGAATATGACAGAGATACCTTCCATAGCACGAAAAAGTTTTTAAGACTTCGCTATGAGCTTATCCCCTACACTTACACAATGAACTATCGTGCTTATAACGATAATTTGCCACTTATAACACCGCTTTATTATGAGTATCCCACCATTAACGATGCTTACGAAAATAACAACGAGTATTTCTTCGGAAGCGAGCTTTTAGTTACTCCGATTACTAAGAAAAAAGACGAAATTACAAATATGGGTAAAGCAAAAGTATATCTTCCGGACGGACTATGGTTTGATTTCTTCAACAAATACTCATACAAAGGCAACCGCACTCTGAATATGTACCGAAAGTACGACGAAATGCCAGTATTCGCTAAAGCAGGTGCAATAATACCCACATCAACTGTCAACGGAAATTCATTAGAAAACCCCGAAGAAATCATTCTTAACATCTTCCCGGGAGCCAACAACACATTTACACTCTACGAAGATGATGGTAAAACAAGAGATTATGAAAAGGGTAGTTTTGTAAAAACGAATATCACTCTTGATTGGGATAATAGAACTATTAAAATTTCAAAACCCGAGGGCGACCTTTCACTTATACCCGAAAACAGAAAATACAAAATTATCTTAAACTGTGTTGATAATGTAAAAGCGTCTTCTAATGTAAAGGTTAGCAAGTCATACAAAAACGGTGCTATTGAAATCAAGGTTAAATCAGACGAAGATATTATCATAAACTTTTCAAAATCACTTAAGATTACAGAAAATGACTACAAGAAAAAGGTTTACGATATTCTTTATGATTCTCACGCTTTATATGATTTAAAACGAGATATTTATAATATTGTTGATTCAAAGGAAAAATCCGAAGCAATTACCGATATTATATCTATGGATATTGATGAAAACTTAAAATATGCACTGTTAGAAGTAATGCTTTAAGGCACACAAAAAACGCATCCTAATGGATGCGTTTTTTAATTATTCTAAATCTTCGGGAGCATCCCAGTTATGATAGATGTTCTGTACATCATCGTTATCTTCAAGATTTTCGATAAGTTTTGTCATCATCTTAATCTGGTCTTCATCTGTAAGTTCTGACATAGTCTGCGGAACCATTGTGATTTCGGCACTTGAAAGCTCGTATTTAGCTTCAAGCTCATCACGGACTGCATGGAAATCATTAGGGTCAGTTGTGATTTCAATAACACCGTCTTCGATTTCGATATCCTCAGCACCAGCTTCTAATGCATCCATTGTAATCTGGTCTTCGTCAATAGAACTGTCTTCTATAACAATAACACCTTTTCTGTCAAACATAAAGCTTACGCAGCCTGTCTGTCCCATATTTCCGCCAAACTTATCAAAGTAGTGGCGTACATCTGCAGCGGTTCTGTTTCTGTTATCTGTAAGTGTTTCAACAATTACCGCAACACCACTCGGACCGTAGCCTTCGTATGTGATATTTTCATAGTTATCACCATCTGTACTTCCAGCCGCTTTTTTAATAGTACGGTTTATGTTATCATTCGGCATATTTGCAGCTCTTGCTTTAGAAATTGCGTCCTTTAAGCTTGAGTTATTATCAGGCTCAGGACCGCCCGCTTTTACTGCAACTATAATCTCTCTTGCAATTTTGGTGAAAATCTTTGCTCTCTGAGCATCATTTGCACCTTTTTTACGTTTAATTGTACTCCATTTTGAATGACCGGACATATCTTATTCCTCCGTATCTTCTTCGTTTATGCTAAGAAACTTTTCAAAGTTATATCCGCTCTCGTATCCGCCCTTTGTGCTTTTCTTTACAGAATCGTGTTTTACAAACGGCCTCGGATTTTTCGGAGCAATTACAAGCTTTCTGTAAGGCTCTTCTCCAACTGAGAATGTTGTAACCTTATCATTAGCCTGAAGATTTGCGTGGATAATTCTTCTTTCATACGGATTCATCGGCTCTAAAGTGTACTTTCTGGCTGATTTTGCAACCTTATCTGCAAGACGGTTTGAAAGTGCAATCAAAGAGTCATGTCTCTTTTGTCTATAGTTTTCAGCATCGATTGTAACCTTGATATAATCGTCTGTGTATGTGTTTACAACAAGTGATGTAAGGTACTGGATTGAGTCTAATGTGTCGCCTCTTTTACCGATTACAACACCTAAATCGTCACCAATCAAGTCGATATTCAATGTATCTTCCGAAAGAAAAGCATCAACCTTTACAATAAGTCCCATGCTCTTAAAAAGCTCATTTAAGAACTTTACTGCAGAAGATGTGATAGGATCATCTACTTCCATAGTTACAACTGCATCTTTAGAGCCAAGACCTAAAAAGCCCTTGCTTCCCTCGTCAACAACCGAGAATGTAACCTCATCTTCTGTAAGACCTGTTTCTTTTAAAAGAAGCTCTTTAGCTTCACTTACGCTTTTTGCGGTTATTTCTGTTTTTTTCGGGAACTTTAACAACGAAATCATCCTCCTTATTCTCTAAAAACTTATTAAGCATATACTGTGTGACAATCTGCATAATGTTCGATGCAATCCAGTAAATACCCATAGCACCTGGAAGTGTAAAGGTAAAGATACCTGTCATTATCGGCATCATAAGGTTCATCGACTTTGTCATAGACTGTGCAGATTCTCCCGCACCTGAATTATTTGTACCTGACATCTTCTGCATAAGATGAGTTGAAAGCCATGTGGTAAACACAGCGATAACAGGTATCAAAATTAAAAGCATAGTGCTTAAATTGTCAAAATTACCGCTAGAGATTGCGGATATTGATGCAGACGGGTTTCTGGAAAGATCAAGTCCTAAGAAATTAAAGTTCAAAACCCATTCAGCAAATTCACCTGTCTTTTCACTAAGTTCGGTTATGCATCTTAAAAAACCTATCTGATCATCTCTTTGCATATACTCCAGGCATTTTTCAGCAGTTTCAGGATTTAAGACTTGTACTACTCTCTGGTAAGCAGCCTCAACCTTATCCAAAATTGCCTGACTATTAAAATCAAGACGGAGAAGATACTTCATCGGTTTTTGAATAACCTGATAGAAACCAAACAAAATCGGTAGCTGAATCAAAAGCGGTAAGCATCCGCCTGACATACTGACATTGTTTTCTTTATAGACCTTCATCATTTCGGTCTGTAGTTTTTCTTTGTCATTTGCATACTTTTGCTGAAGAGATGCAATAATCGGCTGAATCTTCTGCTGTTTTTTCATACTCTTCTGTGACTTAAACTGAAGAGGCAAAAGTAAAAGCTTTACTACGATTGTAAAAATCACAATTGCCCAGCCGTAGTTCTGGACAAGGTTATAGATAAACTGAATAATGTAGCCTAAAGGCCTGGTAATAAAAAATTCAAACATTCGTATTTTCCCTTTCGAATATTATTTAAGCGGGTCATATCCACCCTTGCAAAACGGATGGCACCTTAAAATTCTTCTCACCGCAAGGTATGTTCCTTTTAAAAAACCGTACTTCTGATAAGCCTGTTTTGCATATTCCGAGCAGGTCGGGATAAACCTGCACGTAGAAACACCCTTTAAGGGAGAAATATTTTTCTGATAAAACTCAATTAAAAAGATACATACTTTTTTCATAACATTTTTACTCTTTACAAAAAGAGCGAAAGCTTAGAAAAAGCAGTCAAAAGGTCCTTTTCAACATCAGAATAAACCGCATCCTTGCACCTTGTTCTGGCAACTAAAATAAAATCAAAGCCCGATTTTATTTTATCTTCATTTAACCTGTACGCTTCTTTCATAAGGCGTCTTGAGCGGTTTCTTTCTACTGCTTTTCCGACAGTTTTTGTAGATGTGAGTCCTAAGCGATTGTACGTTTTGCCGTTAGGTCTTGCATATACTACAATGTTTCTTAAAACGACACTTTTAGCGCGATTATACATTAGCCTGTAGACTCTGTTTTCCTTAATGCTTACAGTTGATTTCATAAAAATTTTATCTCATAAAAATGTCAAAAAGGCAAGAAGCACAACTTCTCGCCTTAAATGTTTTTACGCCGACAATTTTTTTCTGCCTCTTGATCTTCTTCTGGCAAGGATCTTTCTGCCGGAAGATGTGCTCATTCTTTTTCTGAAACCGTGTTCTTTAGATCTCTGGCGCTTTTTAGGCTGATAAGTTCTTTTCATATCTTAACACCTCCATATAATTAACAGTCATAAACCGATTTCTCACGCTAAAAAAATCGGACATCTCTAACATTATACACAAATTTACAACTTCTGTCAAGCATTTTTTCTTCTTTTTATTCGGTTTTTTGCTTGACTTTTGCGATTTTTATCATATTTTCTATTTCTTCTTTGGCGAATTTATATTTTGCATCACAGAACTGACAAGTAAGCTCCGCTTCACCTATATCGTCTAAAATCCCCTGAAGCTCTTCTTTTCCAATAGAGATAAGCGCTCTTTCCATTCTTTCTCTTGAGCATTTGCACTCATATTTGGGGGTTACAAAGTTATTTTCAATCATCATATCAAAGCCTTCGCAGACTTTAAACAATATGTCTTCGGCATCCATTCCCGATACAATCATATCGGTTACACTTCCTACTTTTCTTACCTGCTCTTCAAGCTTAATTGCTGTCTCTTCTGTTGCAAAAGGCATAAGCTGAATCATAAATCCGCCCGATGCTTTAACAGATAAATCTGTATCAATTAAAACTCCCAAGCCGCAGGCAGTCGGTGTCTGCTCACTTTTTGCATAGTAGTATGTGATGTCTTCTGCAACTTCGCCTGTTACTATCGGGACCTGCCCTACATACGGTTCTTTTAAGCTCAAGTCTCTTACAATACTTAATCTACCCTTACCTATTCCGCCGCCTACATCAAGCTTGCCTTTTTTATTTAAAGGCAAATCCGCATACGGATTTTCAATATATCCTCTTACCTTAGACTCGGAATCGGTTACTGCAACGATTTTTCCTAGCGGGCCGTCGCCCGAAAACTGAAGTGTTACCGAATCGGTATCATTTTTAAGCTGCGCACCCATCATAGCAGCAGCAGATAATGTTCTGCCCAGTGCCGCCGCCGCAACGGGAGATGCGTTATGAATTTGTCTTGCTCTTTCTGCTATGTCAGTTGTTACGCACGCAAATACTCTTATTGCGCCGTCCATACTCTGACCTCTTACCAACTTGTCTGCCATTTCGGTAAATTTATCCTTTCTGCTTATATATAAGTACTCCGATAGTTTGTTTTCCAACAGGGAAAACCGGTTCATCCGATTCTATTATTATCTCTAAATTATGATGTCCTTCCGAAAGTCCGTCTAAGTCAACATAACCCTTCACCTTATCGTTTAAAGATGTACCTTTTACCTTCTTTACAGGAACTGTAACCTGAGGCTTTACGATTGAATATGAATAGTCATTCGGTACATTTTTAGCTTCAATTGTAAATGTCGCCTCTCCCTTTTCGAGCTCCTTTAAATTAAGCTTTGCCAAAATCTCACGGCTCTCATACGGGATATATACGCCGTCAGGTGCATGAACTGAAAGTGTGTATTCCAATGCTTCTTCTGTATATAAATCAGGATTAAATAAAACCTCTATTTTATCTTCATCAAATCCTTCAGGAACACCGACTTCAATTCTTTCTAAAGATACCCATTCTTTTTCAAGATAGTAAACGTGATCGTTTTTAGATAAAACAATATCTAAAGATACCGTCTTTTTATCCATAAAAGTATTTGTGACAGTTATAGAGTTAAAGCCTGTCTTCACACTTGAGAATTCCTGTTTTTCGTCCCGATTGTTTATAAAATAATAGTCATACTCGCCAACTTCATCTTCCTTGATATCCGACGCATCAATTGGAATAACAAGTGCTTTAGCTTCGGAAACTTCAGATTTTGCACCCCAGATTTTTACAGTATCTATTTCGGGGACTGATGATAAAATTTTATTTTTGTCCTTTTCGGAACCTGTTCTTTTAACAATAACAGGAATTTCTTTTTCCGAAAGCTTGTCTATAGTAAGTTTTACCTTGGATGTAGCTCTTCCGTCTAATGATACACCTGCAACACCTATATCGAATGTTACATCCCCCGTCCATTCACCGACAGATGTAATATCAGAAAGATTTACCTTAGCAGTCATTGTGGACATCGCTTTTATAACCGAATTTCTGGGTCCCCTTACCTTAGCACTCACAGTTCCGATATCATCTTTATCCAAAACTACAAGGCCGTTTGTTGTAAGTATTCCCTCTCCTGTAAATGTTACAGGAATAAACTTTACCTGCTGAGAAATTACAGGATTTAAGGTATGCGTTATAGAAAGCCATATTACAACCGCAATGATTACAGAGAAAAGACGCATAGTCATCTTGGAATTCTTTAATTTATCAAGCATTGTTACTATTCCTCCTGAATCTGAATTTTTCCTGCGGTTCAGTGGGTGCGAACACCTTCATTAGTGCATGCTTTAAGGAATTTTTATCAAGATTTCTTGTAAGCGTACCGTTAATTGCGATAGAAATCTTACCCGTCTCTTCACTCACCACAACTACCATAGCATCAGATGCCTCGGAAATTCCAAGGGCAGCTCTATGGCGAGTGCCGAGTTCTCTTGATAAATTAGGATTTGAAGTAAGCGGCAAAAGACATCCTGCTGTATGTATTCTGTCTCCCCTTACAATTACAGCTCCGTCATGAAGCGGTGTATTGGGAGCAAAAATATTCTCTAAAAGCGACGAAGAAATGTCAGCATTTACAACGCTTCCTGTTCTTATAACATCACCAAGCTTTGTTTCTCTTTCAATTACAATCAAAGCTCCCGTTCTTGATTTTGACAAATTAGATGCCGCCTCACAAAGCTGGTCAATAATCTTAACCGCCTCGTCATTTGAGCTTTGTCCCGATACGATATCAATAATTTTTCCCGCCTTTGACCTTCCCATACGTTCAAGCATATTACGAAGCTCAGGCTGAAAAATAACAACAACAGCAAACAAACCAACCTGAGTTGCATTGGCTAAAATATAGTTAATTGCATTTAAATTGAGCCAGTCGGACACGACAAGCGAAAATAAAAGAATTGCTATACCTTTTATAAGCTGGATTGCTCTTGTCTCTCTTAAAACCTTAAATAGCTTATATATAATAAAGGCAAGTATTGCAATATCTATCAGGTCTGAAACCTTGAGTACCTGAAAGAATCTTGAAAGATAACTTATAACAAAATTCATTAAAAATACCACACCTTTCCTAAGTCTATATCTATTATACAACATATTTTTCCGTTTGCCTATATTTTTTTAGAAAAAAGTTTGGATTTTATTGTATATTTTTTTATCTTATGCTATAATATACATATATTTTGTTAAAATGACAAATAAGGAGGTTCGTTATGATAACAAATCCCGTTAATTTATTCTTGGTAATCCCCTGCTACAACGAAGAAGAAGTGCTTTTTGAAACTTCAAACCGTCTTTTAAAGCTGTATGGAGAAATGAGAGAAAATCAGCTTATAGATTCTCTGTCCCGAATTGTTTTTGTTGATGACGGCTCTCGTGACAAAACATGGGAAATTATAGAAAATTTATCCGTCGAGCACGACGAAATTTACGGAATTAAGCTTGCTAAGAACGCAGGACATCAGAACGCCTTATTTGCAGGGCTTATGACGGTCAAGGATTCATGCGAATGTGCAATTTCTATTGATGCCGACCTTCAGGACGACATAAATGCCATACCCGAAATGGTCGAAAAATTCCGTGAGGGTTATGATATAGTCTACGGCGTAAGATCAAAAAGAGACACAGATACACGATTTAAAAGAATTACAGCCGAAGGTTTTTATAAGACAATGAAGCTTTTAGGTGTAAATACAGTTTATAACCACGCCGACTACCGTCTTATGAGTAAACGTGCACTATCAGCACTTTCTGAGTTTTCCGAAGTAAACCTTTACCTTCGCGGTATGGTTCCCTTAATCGGCTACAACACAACCACAGTTTACTACGAAAGACACGAAAGATTTGCAGGTGAGTCAAAGTATCCTTTAAAGAAAATGCTTTCCTTTGCAATGGACGCAATTACATCCTTTTCAATCACACCGATAAGAATAATCAGTGTAGTCGGTTTTGTAGCTTGCGTTATTGCAGTCATAATGGCGCTTTATGCATTTATACAGAATCTTGCAGGGCACACAAGTACAGGCTGGACATCGTTAATGATGTCAATCTGGTTTATCGGCGGAGTTCAGCTTTTGTCGCTCGGTTTAATCGGCGAATATATCGGCAAAATGTATAAGGAAGTTAAAAAGCGTCCCAGATATATTATTGAAGAGGTAAGATTTTAATGAACTATGATATTGCAATTATAGGTGGCGGTGCGGCAGGCTTGTCGGCTGCTATCTACTCCGCCCGTGGCGGAATGAAAACAGTTTTATTTGAAAGTACAGGATTTGGCGGTCAGGTAAATTCAACGTCAGATGTTGATAACTATCTAGGGCTCTTCGGTGTTTCGGGTGCTGAATTATCTCAAAAAATGCACTCCCACGCAGAAAAATTCGATGTTGACTTTAAAACCGACAAGGTGCGGGAAATAAAGCATCTGCCAAACGGCGCAAAAAAAATTGTTACAAGAAAAGAAACTTTTGATGTAAAAGCGATAATTGTCGCAACAGGTGCAAACCCAAGAAAGCTAGAAATTCCCGGCGAAAACGAATTTTCAGGCTCAGGTGTAAGCTACTGTGCAACCTGTGACGGTGCATTTATGAAAGGAAAAACCGTAGCAGTAATAGGCGGCGGAAATACTGCATTTGAAGATGCTTTGTATCTTTCAAAAATCGCAAAAACCGTGTATCTTATAAACCGCTCGTCTAAGTTCCGTGCGGACAAGCTTTTGATAGATAAGGCATCAAAAACACCGAATATCAGCATTATAACAGATACCAGACCCGAGAAAATACAGGGTGATATGAAAGTAAAGTCGTTGGTTGTATCGCACTCTGTATCAGGTAAAATGAAAGTTATTGATTTAGATGCTGTATTTATTGCAATCGGAAGAATCCCCGAAACAAGCTTGGTTGAAGGCATTTTAGACGTTGCACCTGACAAGAGCATTATAACAGACGAAAAAATGAGAACATCGGTTTCGGGCATTTTTGCTGCAGGAGACGTAAGAAACACACCGCTTCGTCAGATTATAACTGCCGCAGCTGATGGTGCAGTCGCAGCAAACACCGCAATCGGCTATATAAATTCTCTATAAAAGGGTAAAACATATGAAAGCTATTATAAATGCAAATATACAAAAAGAAGACGGAACATTTGAATCAGGTAATGTTCTTTATGACAAGGAAATACTTGATGTATTCTGCTCAGTTCCCGACGGTATCGATACAATAGATGCAAATGGCGGATATTTGACACCAGGTCTTATAGACGCGCATTGCCATCTCGGTATGGTGGGAGATTCTGTCGGAATGGAAAGTGATGACGGAAATGAAGACACCGACCCCGTAACTCCGCATTTAAGAGCTATTGATGCTATAAATCCTTTCGACAGAGGATTTACAGAGGCAAAAGAAGCAGGAGTTGTATGTGTGGTTACAGGACCTGGAAGTGCAAATGCAATCGGCGGACAGTTTGCCGCAATCAAGACTCACGGCATATCGGTTGACGATATGATTATTAAAGCTCCGCAGTCGATAAAATTTGCGCTCGGCGAAAACCCGAAGTCTGTTTATTCAGACAAGGACGACACACCTGCAACAAGAATGGGCACAGTGGCGTTAATTCGTGAGGCTCTTTATAAGGCAAAGGAGTATATGGAAAAGGAAGATGCCGATTTTGATATTAAAAATGAGGCGCTTATTCCATTACTGGAAGGCAAAATCCCTGCAAAAATACACGCTCACAGAGCTGATGACATATGCTCAGCAATTAGACTTAAAAAAGAGTTCGGAATTGATATCACAATCGAACATTGTACCGACGGTGAGAGAGTTTTAGAGATTCTAAAAAGAGAAGAAATCCCTGTAATGCTTGGTCCGACACTTACCGACAGAAGTAAGCCCGAGCTTAAGAATTTGGGATTTTCGATTTATAAGGCGTTTGATGAAGCAGGAATTTCAACCGCAATCATAACCGACCACCCCGAAACCACAATCGGAAATCTTAGACTTATGGCGTTATTGGCAGTTAAAAACGGAATGAAAAAAGAATCGGCTCTTTTATCTATTACAAAGAATGCCGCAGTAAATACAGGCATTTCCGATACAGTCGGCGAAATTAAGAAGGGTTTAAATGCAAACTTTGCACTCTTTAATGGACACCCGATGGATTTTGCTTCGGACAATATACTTACAATTATAGATGGTGAAATAGTATTTAAAAAAGCTGTTGAGTAATACTCAACAGCTTTTGTTTTTTAGTTCTCTAAAGCGTGTATTTTATCAATTCTCGTCTGATGTCTTCCGCCTTCAAATTCGTTATCCAAGAAAGCATCAACTATCATAAAAGCTAATTCGCGTCCTAACACTCTTCCGCCCATACAAAGCACATTTGCATCATTATGGACTCTTGTCATCTTTGCAGAATATACATCCGAGCAAAGCGCGGCTCTTATTCCCTTAACCTTGTTTGCCGCCATTGAAATACCGATACCTGTTCCGCATATAAGTATGCCCTTATCACACTCACCCGACACTACCATATCGCAAGCCTTTTTTGCAATATCAGGATAGTCACAGCTATCCTCTGAATATGTACCAACATCGGTATATTCAATATTTTTACTTTCTAAATACTTAATTACATGATTTTTCAATTCAAAACCGCCGTGATCCGAACCGATTACTAACATTCATTTTGCCTCTCTTTCTTCTCTTTCTCTCTCTGCCTGAGATTTTCTTAAATAGACAGGAGAAAGTCCTGAATATTCTGATTTTTCTTGTGTTGCCGCTAAATATGCAACAGACGAAGCTCTTTGAAGATTTAAATTTACAGGTGCAAAATGTGCCTGATTACCAAGAGTTTCCTTTATAATCTCTTTAAAAACATGAACTCCGTCGCCTAAAAATATGGCTTCCCTTCCCTTTTCTTTTATAATTTCCAAAAGGCAGGAAACAGACATCGCAGACGGCTCTAAAATTTCATCATCACCATCATAAATCGCAGTATAAACCTCATTTCGTCTTGCATCCATTATAGGCACAATCAGTTTATCGGAAAACGGTATATTTTTAGATAATGCTTTTAAAGTTGACACGCCGCATACTTTTTTCCCAAAAGCATGAGCAAGTGCTTTAACTGCCGATATCCCGATTCTAAGTCCCGTAAAAGAGCCTGGTCCTACCGCTACCGCAAAGACATCAATATCTTCTATATTAAGTTCTGCTTTTTTTAAAACCGAGTCAATCATCGGCATAAGTGTTTCGGAATGTGTAAGCTTGGTGTTAACTATCTCTTCCGATATAAGCCTTTCATCTTCCGTTACTGCACAGGATGCAACTAATGAAGATGTTTCGACTGCAAGTATTCGCATAAGAAAACCTCTAAATATTATAAAATTTCAATTTCACGGTAATTTTCGCCGATATCCATATCTTTTTTAATTGTAATTCTGATACGGTCTTTTGGCAAAATATCTTCAATAATTTTTGACCACTCAATTACCGTTATTCCGTCAGACAGACAATCTTCAAACCCGATTTCATACATTTCGTCTACATCGTCTATTCTGTAAGCGTCTATATGAAATACAGGAATTGGTGCATCGTAGCGGTTAATGATGGTGTATGTGGGACTGGTTACATAGTCGGTTACCGAAAGTCCTTCCGAAAGACCTTTTGTAAACATAGTCTTTCCGACTCCTAAATCACCGTCTAAGCACACAACATCGCCTTTTTTTAATCTCTTTGAAAGTTCCAAAGCTACCTTATGGGTTTCTTTGGGACTATTAGTTTTATAAATCATCAAAATAACCCCGTTATTGTGCCGTTTTTATCAATATCAATCTTTTCTGCAGACGGAACCTTCGGAAGTCCCGGCATTACCATAATATCGCCTGTTTCAACAACAATAAAGCCTGCACCGTTTGATACTCTTACCTTCTGCACTGTTACTGTAAAGCCTTCGGGACGACCAAGCTTAGTCGGGTCATCAGATAATGAATACTGTGTTTTTGCGATACACACAGGCTTTTTATCCAAACCAAGACTTTCTAAAGTCGCAATTTCTTTATTAGCCTTATTGGTGTAGCTGACACCTGAACCGCCATAGATATTTTTAACAATAGTCTCAATCTTATCCTTAATGGGAAGCTTTTCGTCATAAAGAACTTTAAAATCAGACTTTTTATTATCCAGCATATCAACAAGCTTTTTAGCTAAGTCAAGTCCACCTTCTCCGCCTTTTGCAAATACTTCGGACAATGCAACTTCAACATCGTACTCCCTGCACGCGTCAATTACTGCATTGATTTCAGCATCTGTATCAGTATGGAATCTATTTAGTGCTACAATTACAGGCACGCCGTAGCTTTGCATATTTTCGATATGCTTTTTAAGGTTCGGCATACCTTTCTTAAGTGCTTCTACATTCTCAACTGCCAAATCAGGCTTTTTAACTCCGCCATTATACTTAAGTGCTCTTACTGTTGCAACAATTACAATACCATCAGGCTTTAGGCTACCAAAACGGCACTTAATATCCAAAAACTTTTCAGCACCCAAGTCAGCACCAAAGCCCGCTTCTGTGATTGCATAATCGCCCAATTTCATCGCAAGCTTTGTTGCAACTATACTGTTACATCCGTGAGCAATATTTGCAAAAGGTCCACCGTGGATAAAGCAAGGTGTATTTTCCAAAGTCTGCACTAAGTTAGGCTTAATGGCGTCTTTAAAAAGTGCACACATAGCGCCTTCTGCCTTTAAATCCTTAGCATACACAGGCTCTCCCGAATAGTTAAAGCCGATTATAATTTCGCCAAATCTCTTTTTAAGGTCTTCTAAATCCTTAGAAAGACACAAAATCGCCATAATCTCAGATGCAACGGTAATCATAAAGCCGTCTTCTCTGGGCTTTCCGTTTATCTTTCCGCCAAGAGCAACAACTGTCTCACGAAGCGCTCTGTCGTTCATATCAAGAACTCTTTTCCATGTGATGTTTGAAACATCAATGCCTAACTCATTTCCCTGATGGATGTGGTTATCAATCATTGCTGACAAAAGGTTATTTGCCGCTGTAATAGCGTGCATATCACCTGTAAAATGGAGATTTATATCTTCCATCGGTACAACTTGGGCATATCCGCCACCTGCTGCACCGCCTTTTACACCCATAACAGGACCCATTGACGGTTCACGAAGTGCTAAAACAGTCTTTTTACCAAGCTTTTTTAAAGCATCTCCAAGCCCTACAGTTGTTGTTGTTTTACCCTCACCTGCAGGAGTCGGGTTAATTGCTGTAACAAGTACAAGCTTTCCGTCTTTTTCTTTATTTATGCGGTCAATCGCATCATAAGAAAGCTTTGCCTTATATTTTCCGTACTGCTCAATTTCATCATCGGTTATCCCAAGACCTTTTGCAATTTCGCTAATCGGAAGCATTTTAGCCCCTCTTGCAATTTCGATATCACTTAACATCGCCCATTCTCCTTTTCTTAGCTTTATTTATAAACTTTTCTTTGTCTACAATCACTCTTACATGTTCGCCTTCGCCAACAAGGGTATCTTTATCAAAAGCCGAGACTTTAAACTTGATCTGCCGTCCGTCAACGTCTATCACTTCTGCATATGAAATTATCTCATCACCTATCAATGACGGTGCAAGGTGTGATGTTGAAATTGCACATCCGACAGATGTTTCATTTTCACCTATTCCATCCTTTATAGCATCAACCGCTGCCGCTTCCATAATGGCAACTAAAGACGGAGTTGCAAAGACATCCAAAGAACCCGATTTCATTGTTTTTGCAGTATTGTTATCAGATACCAATACTTTATATGTGCCCTTCATTCCAATAGTAATCATAATGTATCCCCCTAATTCAACAAAAAAACAAGGCTATACCATATTCACTTAATAAGAACACAAGGTACAGCCTTTATTTACATATAATTACTGTTTGTTGTTAAAATATACACGGTCGTCATGGACTTTGTTTAAAAGCATATTAAGACGCTTTTCAACATCTGCAAGAACATCGTCTGCATACTGGTCGCAGTCCATCTTGATTTCCATTGATCTTGTCTGTGCATCGTTTACAAGCTGGTTAGCCTGCTCTACTGCCTGTCTTGTAACTTCGTTTTCATCAATCATCTGACGAACCTTGTCTTCAGCATTCTTAACCATTGTCTGTGCACGTGTTTCAGCTTCTGATAAAATTCTCTGTCTTTCTTCCTTCACCCATTTTGCTTCTTTTAGCTCTTCGGGGAATACAAGACGCATTTCCTGAATGTAATCAAGAAGGTCTTCCTTGTCAACAAGAATCTTGCCGCTTAAGGGTACTACTGCAGCCTTGTCAATAGTTTCTTCCATTAAATCAATAATTTCTAAGATATCCATCTTTCTCAAACTCCTATTCATTAATATTATACTTTTTTCTTATGTCCCCGATAATTTCTTCAGGAACAAGTCCGTCAAGACAACCGCCGTATTTCGCAACTTCCTTTACCATACTTGAGCTGATATATGAATAACCTGAATTGGTCATCATAAACATAGTCTCAAACTCAGGGTTAAGTGCCTTATTTAAAAGTGCCATCTGAAACTCATACTCAAAGTCCGCAACAGTTCTTAAACCCTTTACGATAACAGTCGCATTTTTAGCCTTGAGAAAATCAACCAAAAGACCCGAGAAAGCATCGCACTCGACATTTTCTAAGTCCTTAGTTACTCTGTCTATCATATCTTTACGTTCATTTGCAGTAAAAAGCGGCTTTTTATTTATGTTATCAAGAACACCTACTACAACCTTGTCGTAAATCTTCGACGCACGCTTTATAATATCAAGATGACCGTTAGTAATTGGGTCAAAGCTGCCCGGATAAACTGCAATTCTCAACATGCATCACCTTCTTTGGTAAACAGTTATGTAACTTCTTCCGTATTTTCGCTGCTTAAGTATTGAAAGTCCATCTATCTCGCCGTGCATATCGGTGTTATCACTTTCCAAAACAACAATTCCGTTTTCGGAAATCCTTGAGTTTTGGGCGATATCGGATAAAACCGGCTCGATAAATCCCTTGTTGTACGGAGGGTCTAAAAAAATTATATCAAAGCAATCTTGGGAATTTTTAAAAAACTCATCATATGGCATATGAAGAATTTTTACATCACCCGAAAATGCAAGTGACGCGGCATTTTTTTTAACAACATTCAAAGACTCGATATCCTTATCAACAAAGACTACAGATTCTGCGCCCCTGCTCATAGCCTCAAATCCTAATGAACCGCTACCTGCAAAAAGGTCTAAAACCTTGCTATTTGGGATAAATTCCTGTATTAAGTTAAACACCGATTCCTTCACCCTGTCGGTTGTAGGACGGATTTTCTCGCCATCAAAACCTACAAGCTTATGTCCACGGCGTATGCCTGAAATAATTCTCATAGCTAACACTCCCAAGCTACCTTTATATATTGTATAATATAAATTTAAAAAGGTCAACCTTTTATCCGAAATTTTTTATTTTTTTTACAAATTACCCGATTAGTCTTTCTATTTTTTCCGTATTTTGTCAATTCATAACAGTATGTTCAGAAATTATGGACACGGCTCTTTTATATAGTTCTATGTTTTCTTCCGTCTTTAACATAGGGTCTTCATTTAATAAATCATTTGCCGCAGTCTGAGCCATAGAAAGAAGGTCCATATCTTCAAATAGGTTGGCTATTTTAAGTTCAGGAAGTCCGTGCTGCCTTGTTCCAAAAAAGTCACCCGGACCTCTTAATTTCAAGTCTTGTTCAGAAATATAAAAGCCATCATTAGATTTTGCCATTGTTTCCATTCGCTTTTTTGTAATCTCATTATTTCCGTGTGAAAAAAGGATACAATGCGCCTGCTTGTCCCCTCTTCCGACTCTGCCACGTAGCTGATGAAGCTGAGAAAGACCGAATCTTTCAGCGTTTTCGATTATCATTATGTTTGAGTTTGGAGTATTTACACCAACTTCAATTACAGTAGTTGAAACTAAAACATCAATTTCACCTTTAGAAAATGCCATCATAACTTCATTTTTTTCACTCGCCTTCATTTTTCCGTGAACGAGTCCGACAGAAATAGCGGGATACTTTTTCTTTATTTTCATATAAAGATTTTCGGCATTTTCAAGGTCTGTTTTTTCGGTTTCTTTTACCAGCGGACACACGACATAGCCTTGCATACCTTCATTCACATTTTTCTCTAAAAAGTTATATACTCTCTCCCGCATATTTTCACCGACTGCATAGGTTTTTACAGGTTTTCTTCCAGGTGGCAGTTCGTCAATTACCGAAATATCCAAATCCCCATACAATATAAGCGCAAGAGTTCTGGGAATCGGAGTTGCAGTCATAACAAGGACATTTACATTTTCGCCTTTTTTAATAAGCTCTCCCCTTTGTCCGACACCAAATCTGTGCTGTTCATCGGTTATTGCAAGTGCTAGTGACTTAAACTCGACATCTTTTTGGATAACTGCGTGAGTTCCGACAACTATGTCATAATCGCCATTTTTGATTTTTTCTAATGTGGCTTTTTTGTTCTTAGATGATGACGTTAAAAGCGCAACACGTATTCCAAACGGCTCAAACATTTTTAAAAATGTTTCATAATGCTGATTTGCAAGAATTTCTGTCGGAACCATCATAGCAGACTGATATCCGTTTATTGCCGATAAATACATAACACAAGCTGCAACTGCAGTCTTACCCGAGCCAACATCACCCTGAACCAATCGGCTCATAGCTTTGGTGCTCTTTAAATCTTTGGATATTTCAGATAAAACTCTTTTCTGTGCATTAGTCAAAGGAAACGGGAGTTTGTCTAAAAATAAAGAATAATCAATATTTGAAAAAGGCTTTCTAAGTCTTACGATATTTTCGCCCTTTCTAAGCATCAGGGCAAGTCTTAACAAGAAAAGCTCTTCAAACACAAATCTTTTCCTTGCAATTTCATATGCCTTAGCGTCTTCGGGAAAATGAATATTCCGAAAAGCAAAGTTTATTTCAGCAAGGTTATACTGCTTTCTTATTTTTGCAGGGATATATTCCTTCAATATACCCATATCTGACAGTGCACTTTCCATAGCACCCCTTATAACCGTCTGGTTAAGACCTTCAACCAAGGGATAAACAGGCACAATTCTGCCTGTTGCTTTCTGTTTTTCTATTGATTCATAAATCGGGTTTACCATTTCCCTTTTTCCACGGTTTAAGACGATTTTTCCGTAGAATATGTACTCTTCGCCGACCCGAAAGGCATTTTTTACATATCGGTTATTGTACCAGATTATATTTAACGCATCCGACTCATCATGGATAATCATAGAATATATCGTCATATTCTTTCTTATCCTTGTTTCCTTAATTCCAGAAAACGCACGTGCACGAATTGAAATATTTTCGCCCAAAGGTGCATCGGATAATGTTACAACCTTTGTTCTGTCTTCATATGTGCGGGGAAAATATCTTATTAAATCATCAAAACTACCGATGCCAAGCTTACCTAAAAGCTCTGCTCTTTTAGGACCTATACCGTTTATTTCGGTTAGCTTTTTCATATTTTCCTCACCTCACTAAATATAGATTTGGCGGAGCAAAAAAACCTGCTCCGCCGAAAAATTTTTCTTATTCAACTGAAAGAACGTAGTAATAAATAGGCTGTCCGCCGTATTTTAGCGAAACTTCTGCATCGGGGAATCTATCCTCCAAAGTTTCCATAAGCTCTTCTGCCTTATCAGAATCAATATCTTCACCGTAGTAAACTGTGATAAACTCGTCTTCGTCTTCATCATACATATTTCCTACGATCTCACATACTACATCTTCAGGATTTGAACCTACTACTTCTATTCCCTTTCGGATACCCATAATGTCTCCTTCGTGGATTTCCTTTCCGTCAGAAACAGTATCTCTTACTGCATAGGTAACCTGAGCAGTTTTAATATTCGCTGAAACTTCTTCAAAGTTTTCCTTATTCTCATCCTTATCGCTATCAGGCGAGAATTCAATCAATGCGCTGATGCACGCAGGAACACTTCTTGTCGGAATAACAATTGCTTCATTATCGCAGATTTCAGCCGCCTGAGTTGCCGCCATAATGATATTTTTATTATTCGGGAAGATAAATACAGTTTCTGCATTTACCTTATTTGCGGCAGATAAAATATCTTCTGTACTCGGGTTCATCGTCTGTCCGCCCTTGATAATCTCATCAACGCCCAAGTCCTTTAAAATGCTCTCCAAACCGTCGCCTGCGCATACAGCAACAAAGCCGTATTTCTTTTTATCTTCCTTCTTAGGTGCTTCATTTTCAATGATTGACTGATGCTGATAACGCATATTATCAATCTTGATGTTTATTAGAGCACCAAGCTTAATAGCTCTTTCCAATACATATCCGGGATTGTTGGTATGGATATGTACCTTTACAATCTCGTCATCATCGATTACAAGCATACAGTCGCCCTTATCAGAAATAGCTTCACGGAATGAAAGTACATTTACATCCGCGTTGCTTTTTTCGATAATAAACTCAGTACAATATCCAAACTTGATTTCTTCATTAACCTGAGCGCCCGCTGTCGGTGCAGCAGTTGCTTCAACTGAACCGTCTTCTCTTTCTACAGGGTTACCTTCAATTGCCAAAAGAAGACCTTTTAGAATATAAACCCAACCCTGACCGCCTGCGTCAACAACGCCTGCAGCCTTTAACTGCGGAAGCATATCGGGAGTTTTGTTTAATGTGTCTTCACCCTCCGATACAGCAGCCTTTACAACATCAACAAGCTCTCCGCCGTCCCTTGCGGCAAAGTACGCAGCAGAAGCTGCCGCCTTACCAACTGTTAAGATTGTACCTTCTGTCGGGTTCATAACAGCGGCATATGCAGCTTCTGAACCTGCCTTTAAGGCTTCTGCAAACTCCAGAGCAGTACATTCTGTCTTTCCCTTTAATGATTTCGAGATACCACGAAAATACTGCGACAAAATAACGCCCGAGTTACCCCTTGCGCCTCTTAATGTCGCATAAGACATTGTATCGCAAATCTTTGTAACAGAGTCGCTCTTTACTTCAGCCAAAGCCTTTGCAAGTGCACCTGATGTCATAGACATATTTGTACCTGTATCGCCATCGGGTACAGGGAAAACGTTTAACGCATCCACTTCCCCGCGCTTATTATAAAGCATATTTGCACCGGAGATAAAGCCGGTTGCAAGAATATGACCGTCTATCATAATCTTATAATCCTTTCTTTATCTTAGTGTCCTACTCTTACCGATTCAACCTGGACAGTGACCTTATTGACCTTTGTACCAAGTGATTTTTCAATCTGGTATTCAACATTGTGGATAATGCTTTCACAGATTGCATTGATATTTACTCCGTACTCAACAATGATATGAAGAACGATTGCGATGCCTTCTTTATCAGATGTAACCTTTACACCCTTTGTAAGATTATCGCTCTTTAAAAGACTTACCAAACCGTCCTTTTTATTTCTTGATGCCATGCCGACAACGCCGTAGCACTTTGTAGCAACTGCACCGGCAATTTTTGCTATTGCATTAGGGCTAATGATGATATCGCCTATTTCGTTATTAAAAACCATTGACATTATTATCAGTCCTTTCCGTTTATAAACATATACTTAACAATATTCTACCCATATTACATATTATTATATAACACTTTCTGGAATTTTTCAAGTATTTACATTAAAGTCGTCTGAAAGTTTTTGTAGTATTATGGATTTTTTCACTTAATTCGTCTGTTAATTCGTCTTTTCTTATCCTGTAAAGCCAGTTTCCGCCGAGAGTTGACGGTGTATTCATTCGGGACGCCGAGTCTTTTCCTAGCCAATCCTGAATGGGAATTATAACAAGATTTGACTTTGACTGCATAAGCGCTCTTATACCGGCCATAGCCACTTCTGTCTTTCTTTTAACACCAAGATATGAATTTACAAACTCCTTTTCTTCCCCTTTTAGCTTTTGATACCACCCGACCATTGTGTCGTTATCGTGAGTACCTGTGTATGAAACTGTATTTTTGCACAAGTTATGCGGAAGATACATACTGTCTTCATACGGATTAAATGCAAATTCTAAAACTCTCATACCGGGGTATCCCGAATCTTTTAAAAGCTTATGAACATCTTCGGTTAAGAACCCTAAGTCTTCGGCAATAATTTTTACATCACCAAGCATTTCACGTACTTTATTAAAAAGCTTCATTCCGGGGCCTTTTTCCCAAGAACCGATTTTAGCATTTTCCATACCAAAGGGAATTGTATAATACGCCTCAAAGCCTCTGAAATGGTCAATTCTTACCATATTAAATAGCTCGAAGCTTGCCCTAATTCTCTTTATCCACCAGTCATAACCTGTGTTTTCCATATAACCCCAATCATACAACGGATTTCCCCAGAGCTGACCGTCTTCTGTAAATGCATCGGGCGGGCAACCTGCAACTCTTTTTGGCTCTTTATTTTCATCAAGCTCAAAGAATTCGGGGTGCATCCATACTTCTGCCGAGTCTAAAGCCACATATATTGGCATATCACCGATAATTTCAATACCGTTTTGATTGGCATATGACTTTAATTTCATCCACTGCTCAAAGAACTTAAACTGAATGAATTTATAAAATTCGATATTACGCCCCAACATTTCACGGTGTCTTAAAACTGCTTCGGGTTTTAAACTTTTAATGTCTTCGTCCCAGTAGAGCCAGCACCTAAAATGATGATGCTCCTTTACCGCCATAAAGAAAGCATAGTCATCAAGCCAGTAGTTATTCTGATTTTCAAAATTATAGTATTCCTCGGTTTTTTCAAATCTTGAAAAAGCTTTTCTTAAAACTGGGTATCTATTGTCAAAAAGGCGTTTATAGTCGATTGACTCATCATTTTCACCAAAGAAGTAGTTATCAATTTCCCTTTGATTTAAAAGTCCTTCTTCCTTTAAAGTATCAAGGTCTATAAAATAAGGGTTACCCGCAAAGGCAGAATTACTCTGATACGGCGAGTCCCCGTAGCTTGTAGGGCAAACAGGTAAAACCTGCCAGAAGCTCTGTCCAGATTTCTTTAAAAAGTCAACAAATTTATAAGCATCTTTTCCCAAAGAACCAATCCCGTAGTTCCCAGGAAGTGACGATATATGCATAAGTATTCCGGATTTTCTCATAATCCCCCACCCTTTCTTTTCTGATATTTTATCACAAAAGCAGTTTCTTGTAAACAGAAAAAAGTGCAATAAATTGCACTTTTATCTCATAGCCTTACTGTTATTTATAAGTGTTGTACTATATAAGAATAACACATCCTGATTGGAAAACTCTATAAAATTCCCTAAAAAGCTACTTTGGATATATCTTATATCCACAACAGTTACCTTTTTATATCCCGACACAAGCAGTGGTGCTATACTGCTTCCAAACGAATCTCTAAACAATAGAAGTTCTTTATCTGTTTTGGCAGTCGGATTTTCGATTTCAATCAAAGCTGAAGTACCCGACAAAAACATTTCATAAGGGTCTTTGCCATATGCCTTTTCCATATTATAGATGTCTCCTTTGACACCTTTTCCCGAGTCATAGTATGTTACTATACAGTTATCTAAAATATCGTTTGTAAGATATTTTATAGTGTCACTTTTAAAGGGAAGTGCCGACTGACCCTTATAAACGCCGTTAAAGGGATTATCGAGCAGGTTTTCTGTATATT
>JAZNQG010000028.1:0-19368 GCA_045590035.1 Clostridia bacterium | reverse complement strand
CCCTTATCGGCAAAAAGTACAATTCTTGTTTTCATAAATTTTCTCCCCTTATACAAGTGATATAGTCCACCAATATGCCCCACCTTGATTAGTTATGGAATACCATTCTGGTGATTCTGAGCCATCGTTTGCACCCGGTGAAGTTTCAAAGGCTTTGTCCACCGCCACCTTGCTAAGTGTTACAGTATATAACGGCTCACCAGTATCTTTTAATGCTCTCAATATACTTAGAATACTTGCTTTGGATAGCTTGGTGCTATATTGAACATTAAAGCCGTCTTGTCCTATAGTCCCCTCTATAATAAAGTTTTCAAGCTCCAAACAATTAAAAAATGCATATGATTTTTCAAACGATTGTGAGCCGTCATCTTTTAGAATAAGTTTTATAGATTTTAACGCTTTAGCCGCATAACAAAAGTTAGTAAAAGGTTTTGTTATGGTTGTGTTTCTTGAATCTATAATTGGAGCATTAGTTATTTTGGAATATGCCATAAAGTAATTAAAAGTAGTGCCGTTACTTGTATCAAATATAATCCCACAATCTTCTAATATCTTTACCAAATCTGTTATTTGTGTTTCAAAAAACATATTATTCATATTGCCTATTGGGATAATATTATATTTAGGTTTGAAATTTTCATCATTCCAAGTATATCCTGCAAAACTTGTTTGATAATTCTTTCGTTTTCCTTTTTCTTGCACAATATCCCAAAAAGCATCATATTCATCTTTTTTGCCTGCATCATAGACCTTTTGCTCGTTCTCGGCTATGGTTGTTAATTTTTCTGCTATACTCATACACCATCACCGCCTATCAGGCTATTTTGAACAGTTATAATGTTATCGAGTGCAGTTTCAATGTTGCCTACATCTTCTTTGGTTGCAAACTCACTTGTGTCAACTGTACCTGCTAAAATATCCCAAATCTTGCCGTTCCAGACAACATTATCGCCCGATTTCACATCAAACTGATATTCTACTGCGGTTATCTCCCAATTCTCTGAATCCAATACACCATCAGCAGGTGGCTCAATATACTCAAAATACAACTTAAGACCATAATCACTCGCATAATCAACCTTAGTTATACGAATAGTTGCCTGACGTCCTTGATATCCTGTACCTTTCTGACCTATATATACATAATTGTCAGGGTCTGCTGCAACTACAGCTAAAGTATTATTATCTTCTACATTTGCAGTTTTCATATAAAAGAGGCTACCTTCAGGGTAAGGAATTTCAAATGGAATAGACAGATTAACACCACCTGAAATCGTTCCGCCTGTCGCAATATTATACACATCACCTATTTTGGTGGGTTGTGCGGTTATCATCCCAGCAGAAGTAACAGTAGCACTTCCGCAATAGCGATACACACCGCCGAATTTATTATCAACTTCCGTCTTGGTATAAGCGTCCTTTATGCCATAGCCCGACAAAGTTTCTGCCCTGTCGGCTTTTTTCTCTGCTACAAGCATAAGGTCTTCTAGATTTCCCATATCCTCTGCCATATTCAAAGAATACGCCCCATCTATTACATTAAACTTAAGAAGCGATGCCGTCAAACTGGTTTTGCCTGAGTCTTTTAAGACAATTCTGAGTGTCATATTTCCCACGCACATATAAATGCTTTGCTTTAAAATGTATTCTGCTTTTTCTCCGAAAACTTCAAAGGAATCATAAACCGTTTCTCCGTCCGCTCTTTCGGCATAGATAAACACATATTTAGCATCGGGATATTTTTCTAAATTCATTATAAGCTTGTATGCATTTTCATCTCCTCTTACAAGGGGAGTTTTTATGTATGTTTCAAGCTTATTTTCAGTAAAAGCTATATGAATTTTTTTCTCCATAAGTTTCTCCTCCTTTATGCAAATACAAACTGAAAGCTATGGGGCATTCTGGTATTGTATCTTATCGAATGCATCACTATCTCTGTACCGTTTTTCTCTATGGTAAGATAAGTTGAGGTCTGTGAGTCGGCGGTGTATGTTTCAAAGTAGTTTCCTTCTTCAAAGTCAAAAATCTGTTCTTCCGCATAAAACCGATACCCCAAATCAGGACATTCAGCTTTTTTGATTATAAGATATCTAAAGCCGTTATGCGGAAGATTTATAACGATTTTGTTTCTTCCGTCGGTTGAATTTGCGTTCCCAAACCATTCTAAAGATGCCGAATATTCAAAATAGTTATTCTTGCTGTTTAATGCCACCTTGCTCGTAGCATAGCGTCTTATATCGGTTACCGTGCCGTCTTCTGCTATAAAAGCAAGCGGGACAATGTCTTTGTCATCAGGTAAGATGGACGCAAACTTCGGTGCAACTAAATTAAGCTCAGGCTCAAAAAGGAAATATACATATCCCGACACACCTTCTTCTCTTTCAAGTGTTTCACCGTTTTCATCAACTACTACCGATACACCGCTATCAAAAAACGCAGTTCCAGGTCCTATTAAAATATGTCCTTCTGTAACGGTTACATCCATACTGTCATATCTGTTTACTCCGCTATTTATAAGCTCGCCCGTCATTTCATTTAAAGACTCTGCCACAGTATCTTTGTCCTGATATGCCATCACTCCCGACGACATAATACGGGAAAACGCCTCCGATACATCATCCGCACCGTAGATTTCATTGTCAAGAAAATTACATTTAAATCCCATGAAAAAAATCCTTTCTGCCCGTCATAAATCTATTTTATCACTCATAAGACGGGCTTTTTTAAAGAGTGATTTTTTATATTTCGCCAAGTGTCGGCTTTACACTTTTTCCGTTCCCTGAATTTATAATACTTACTGCCGTAACCTTTCTTTTTGAAGACGTACGAAAAGGCCCCGACTCAAACTGCACAGGGAAAATATCGCCAAGATTATAGTCTTTTCCGTACTCTAACCCAAAAACTTCAAAGTTGATTTTTTCATCACTCTTACACTTTATTAAAAGGTTCTGGGCTTCCGATATCCCCGAAGCACCCGAAAACGACCTTTCCCAGTAGAGCATTCCCTCTCCCTGAATATCCGAGTCTTCTATATAACCGTAGGCTTGATTTTCTTCATCATCCGAGGTATATCTTTCAAAATATCCGCCTCCTGCATAGTCGATAAGGCTGTCATTTAATCCCATATTAAAGCAGTTTTTAAGGCTTTTTGAAAACATAAAAGTCTTTTCTTTCGGGAAAATGAGCGAAAAATCCCATTCCTTGCGGGCAAAATCACACCGTAATTTAAAGCCTGCACCCATTAAATCACACAAATCCTTTATTACATCTGACAGGGGGTTTGCAGTATTTCGCCAGAAATGTCTTGTGAGCTTTTGGGTATATTGAAGTTCGGGGATATTTAAACTTTCACATACTGCCTTTTGGTTTATATTCTCTTCCGTCTCACCGTCTTCGGTGATTTTTTTAGGCTCTTTATATGCTTTGTTTAAAAGATAAACTATAATTTCTTCAGGAGTTTTAAATTCGCCCGAAAAAATTTCGCTTGTCTTAAACGGCAAAACCACTCTTTTTGATAAAAGCCACTCGGGAGTTTTACCAACAACCGTAAGCTTATCGGAAATTCTTCTTCCGACTATAATCGCCTGATTTTCGTCTTCTGTCAAAATCAAAAACTTGTTTTTGGAAATCTCTTTTGAAAATTCGGAATTTACAGGGAAACTTCCTTCATATGTTCCGATGCCGTTTAGCTTTATCTCCCATTCTGAAGAGAGAGCGTGTTCTGTTTCATTTAACAGATTAAAATTAAAATCATAAAGTCTAATCATAACTTACTCCGCAAATTTTTTGTAAGCCGTGGGATTCTTTTTGAAAAGATCAAGTCTTTCTTTATAGCCCATCTTTTCAAAATTATCTCTGTCAAGCTTTTCCTTTGTATCGGCGTTAGTCAAAAATTCAGGCACGCTTTTTTTAAAAATCGACGGATGAAGTGTTTTTAAGCTCTCTATTCTTTCCGAAAGATTCTCTTTGGAAAGTCCGTCTCTGTCTAAAAGTGCCCCTGCCGCATCCATATCCAAAACGCCGTTTTTTATAAGACTTTCCTTAATTTGTCCCTCAAACTTTTCTTCGTTTTGTTTTGATAAAATCTTTTCTATCGTGTCGTCCATAACGCCTAGCTCTTTTAAAAATTCTTCTGTCAATGAGCCTCACTCCCTTCACCAAAATACCAGTTTCTCATTTCTTCTGTGTTTATAACGCCTTTTTCTAAAAGAGAAAGTCTTTCTGAAAATTCTGTCTTTCTGTCGGCAATAATGCTGTCATCAAACTCGAAATTTACATTGATTTCGCCACGCGGCATAAGCTCATAAAGGTCTAAAAGTATATCGGCGGCCAAAATCCATTCGGAAAGTGCGGTTTTTAAAGACTCCTGAATTTCGGTAACAGTCGCATAGCTTCTCTGCTTTGATGCTCTTATTTCTTCCGCAGTTTTGTCGGTTGACTGCGAATCGGAAAGTGTACCGTATGCAAGACCTGTGTTAAACTCTATTCTCTTTAAAATCTTGTCAAGTCCGTTTATTATAGCCGCATCTCTGATTTCGGGCGACCAGTCTTCAAAAAGCTCGTCGCATCCTGTGTTTAGGAGTCTATATAGCTTTTTATCGGGGAAAATGGGATTTCCCGACATATCGCGTCTTACAGCGGTTTCGTCTACATAAAGAGCTCTTTCCCCGCTTTCAAATTCCCACAAAAGTCTTTCGTACTGTTTATTGGCGTCTAAAATAAGCTCACAGGCTCTCGAATAAACCGATGCACCTAGTGGCGATGTTATATCATTGGGTGATAAAAACGGCATCTTAAAATATGCAAAAAGCGGTGAATTTACGTTTTTTAAAACCACTTCATTTTCGATGTTTGACCACTCATCAATTTTTGAAAGCGGGACTTCCTTTTTAAATCCGCCGTCATCAGAGTATGCGGTGTTTCTTATGATATAGCAATCATCTTCCATAATATGATGCTCTAATTTTATGTATCTTTTGCCGTCCTGGTCCTTCTTTTCAAAGAACTTTACACTTTTGATACTGCCGTCTGGCTTTGTAGCGGTAACTAAAAACGAATCCTGCGGTAAAATTGCCGTCTGGATTTTTCCCGATTCAATATACGGCTTTAAAATCACTCCGCCTATTGCAGCAGCAATTTCGGTAAAATTCTTGGCTTTGTTTATTAAAGAAATGTATGCAGTATTTAGCATATCGGCTCTTTTTGAGCCTGAAAGCGAGCTTTTCATTTCAAGTGTCACCAATCTTGCAATCTCTTTTGAAATTGCCGATGCCAAAGAAAGCTTTCCGCCGTTTTCATATAAATCGCGCCACATTTCCACGCCCGCCAAAGCCTTGATTTCTTCAGGCGGTGTGTTTTTTTTGAAAAGTTTCAAACTTAATCAGTCCTTTCAGTTATAGTACCTTTTAATTACTGTATTACTAAAGTAACGGATATCATCCATCGCATGGTCGTTTTCCTTTATGACAATATCCCCCGATTCCTTATCATCCCACGAATAAACCCCAAATTCACGGAGAGTATCGGTGCAGGATTTATGTATCATAATTTTCCCAGAATTTATAAGACCACCTGTATACCTTATTCCGTCTATCACATTATTTTTGGCTTTCATTACCGAAAATTCGCCCTTTTGTTTAATAAGCGTTATAAAGCTTGCAGCAGACGGGTCGACAACAACATATCTTATCTTGTAGTCGCTTGCTAATGACTTTAATTTTTCGTAATACTCAATATCTGTTAACTGTTTTCCCGTCTTTCTGCTGTCGTGGTAAAATTCTTTGATTCTGTATGCTTTTTGGTCCGATACAACCCAGAGTCCCATTGATGTCGGGTTAATTGTTCCGTAGTCAATCGAAATATACATATCGCCTTTTTCGGGGATTTTGGAAAAGGTATGCGCCTCTTTATCAAACATAGGATATACAAGCCCTTCTGCCCTTGTCCATTTTCCTAAGATGTATCGGTCAAAATATACGGTGCCCGAATATTCCTTCTCCAGATTATTCACAAATTCGGGGGTTAAAAAGGGGTTATCGTAAATGGTGTAGCTCTGGCGATAAACATCGGCTCCGCTTTCCATAAAATTTAAAAGCCAATGGTCAGGTCCTTCAGGGTTACAGGTCCCGTCAAATACCGAATGTGGTTTGTCAAGACGGGACTTTAACATCTCAAAAACTTCCTTGTTCCAGGTGGTAACCTCGTCACCGTAGCAGTATTCTATACCCATACCCTGAAGCTTGTCCTTCTGGTTCTGTCTGTCGGCACCGAGCGCAAAACAGGTTTTGCCAAAAAGCTCCACCTTTCCGTTACCCTTAATATTTCCGACCTGCTTTTCGCCCCATATAGAGCGCATAGGAGACAAAATATTTCTCTCCAAAGTCTGCCTTGTGTTGCCGATTAAAACTATCTGCCCTTCGCCCTTTGTGTTAAAAATTCTTTTTGCTATCCAGTAATAGTCAAGGTAAGTTTTTCCGCTTCTTGTAGCACCCTCTTTGATATTCCAGCGGTGAGTGGCATTCTGCCAGAACTCACGCTGTTTTTTACTCATCTTCATTTTGTGCCTCTCTGTCAAGCTCTGATAAAATTTTTCCGATATTGCCTGTATCAGAGCTTTTTATATTGTCATCCCACATATCCTTACACCTGACCTTAAGCCAAAGGGCAGCCGCTTTAACATCGGGCGGAACATCTTTATTGGTTGTAACAGACTCTGTTCCGTTTGGCTTTTCGCTTTCTTTATGCTCTTCGGTTCTGTAGCCCAATGCTCTTTTTAAAAGTGCATCTTCAACCATATAATCGGTAGTACATTTTAAAAGCTCAAGACGGCGTTTTTCGTCGGGGTTGTTCTTTAAATACCTTTTCCAGTCAGACCTTTTTAAGCCGAGCTTTTTGGGTATCTTTGAAAGCTCTACGCCGCCACGCGCCATATATTCTGCCAGTTTTTTCTCATTATCTGTCATGCTGTAGCCTCTAAGTAGCAGTTTTTATAGATTATGTATGCGCTGATATTGGTGGCAGAGCCGTAGCCTGTAAGGGAAAATACCGCACCGTTTTTATCTATTTCGAGGTCGGACATATAGCTGTCTTTGGTAATTGACGAGATGATATTTCCGTTTTTATCCGATGTGATACTCCTTTTTTTAACATCCACAGTAATAATTTCGTTTTCTTCGGGAGTGTATAAAAGGGTAAATTCCGCACCCGTAAGTTTGTTTTCAATAACTATTCTGCCATCTTCATCCGATTCGATTTTTTTGCCCGTTATGATAATCTTTGGTTCTATTATCCTGTCGCTTGTGACATTTAAGCTTGCAGATGCAGTTCTTCTTGAAAACATTGACGGCAAAACCGTTTCATTTGTTAAAAGCTCTTCTCGATAGAAAAGCGGCACCTTTGTATCTTCAGTATCATAAAAATACGGGTCATCGCAAACCAAAGACAGCGCAAATTTTGTGATATTTTTGCTGACCTTTGAGATATTTGAATTAGCAGCTGATACAGTTATGCTTCTTTTAAAATTGTCGGTTTCTACCGTCATTTTAAACGGCTCAGACATAAGCTTTAAAAAATCACTCACATCCCGCGCAGTGCCTTTAATATCGCCCGATATAGTTATATTTCTTTGGGGGATTTTCCTTGCCGATTCTACCGCTCCGTCAAAATCGTAGGATGAATAACACTGTCTTTCATAGGTCGGCACAGAAAGACCGCGAATATCTGTTATTCCGATTGAATCACTGCCCATCCCGCAAAGTGTCTTCTCTCCGAGACTGTTTTTAAAAATCAGTTTCATATATTCCTCCCATTAAAATGATTTATGAGGAAAGCATTTTATTTAGTTCTTCCTGTTCTCTTATAAGTCTTATTGTGTCTTGTGGCGAGCCGCTCTGGTAGATATTATAATTCCAGTTGTTTTGAACATTGCCCGGATTTACCACTCCAAAGTCATTCCCTAAAACACTCACTGCACTTTCAGATATTTTTTTGGAAAGCGCACCAATTAAGCTGTCGAAATTTGCCATAAAGCCATCGGAAAAGCTCTTCATTGCATTCTGACCTTTAATGAAAAATTCGCCGTCTAAGCTTTCCATCTCATCTAAAAGTGACTGGGAAAAATCTTTCCCTAAGTTTCTTCCTGCACTGTCAGCTGCACTTTTAGTTTCATCAGAAAACAGAACGTTTGAAATCTTTTCTGCTAAATACTGCCTGTTTTCAAAGCCTGCTAAGTGTTTAAAAAGCTCATCTTTATCAGTATATGCAATTAACCCCGCAAAATCGGTTGCTTCATCTACCGACATATTACGCATCTGTGAAAAGTAGTCATTTCTTAGCTTTAGGTTTTTATTATCAACCGCCAAATCTCCCGTGTCGGTACGCCAGTAGTCGTTTATTCTTTGCTGGGCTTTCATCATAAGGTCATAATACCTTATAAGCCTTTCATTCTGTTTATTCGTATCGGCAAGGGTTGTAAAGGTCTGTTTCTGGTCACCGAAATCAAAGGTATGTGTTCCCTTAATTCCGCCGTAGGACTTTAACTTTTCTTCTAACTTTTCTCTTTCCTTGGCGATGGATTCAAACATATCCTGTATGTTATCCGCCATATCCTTTGCCGTGTTGGTTAATGCCTTTTTCTGTTCGTCGGAAAGGCGTTTATTTTCTTTTATAATCTCTGTAATATGCGAAATCCACCCGTCCGAGCTTTCGGAAAAATACTTATCCCGATAAATACTCAGACTTTCAAAATATTCGTCGGCAGAGATTACTCCAAGCTCATACGCTCTTTCAATAACTAAAAGCTCTTCTTCCCTTAATGCCTTGCTTTTTTCAAAGTTTGAAAGCTCTAACGACAGAAATTCTTCCAATGCCTTTTGCTTATTTTCATTTATTCTGTTTACTTCCGATTCGTAAGACTTCTGGCTTTGGATAGCTTCATTCATCATTTCTGTTGTGTATGAATTTATACTATCCGCTGTTTTCTTTGCCGAATCGGAAATGGTTTTTAAAATAGATCCTGATACCTTTTTAGCCGTGTCTTTTGAGCTTTTGGAAAGATTCTCCAAACCTTCATTAAGACCGTCAGTATTTAATTCGGTATCAAATATCAGTGTTCCGTCTGCCATTTATTTTCACTCCTTTACCATAAAGAGTTCTGAGAGAACATCGCTTACATCTATATCTTTTTTAGAAAGTGCAAAGAGTCTTTTTTGTCTTATTAAGTGACGTCTCTCTTTTGGATTTTTTATGTCCGACGGTTTCGTCATACGGATAGACATAACACGAGATAACGGTGTGTCAGGCCCTAAGCACCGAACAAGTGCCACAAACCGCCACCAGTGCAGCTCTTCTTTTGAAAGGTCGATTCCGTACTCTTTTAAAAAGGATGCATATATAAGCTCTTCATCTTCTGAAAATGAGAAAAGCTTTTCGCCTTTTATATTCTCTTTATTGGGTTTTTCACCTAAAAGGAAAAAGTCCATTAAAGCTAAAAATGCTGCACGAGATGACGGCGGGCGCTTATTTATGTAACAAAGGTCGGGCGCACGCTCTATAGCATGCGCCATGTCTTCCGATTCTAAAAGCTCACATACCGAAAGCCATACACGAAAATCGGTTTTTATAGGGTAGTATATCCCGTGATAAAATACTCCCTTAGGCAAATCGCCTCTGATTACTCTCATCAGCCGATAAATGTTGCAGTCTGCCAGTCATCGTCGGTTGTGGCAAAGCCCTGTGCAATTTCACCGTTTGATTTAAGAGACCCTGAATATGTGTATGTATCGCTGTCGTTACCCTCTCCGTCGGGAATAACCGCAAAATCTCTTTTTAAAGCGTAAAAGCCGTCTTCTGTTTCTTTTGTAAGGTCAACAATTAAAATGCTTCTTACAGCACCTGAACCGACAATTTCATTATCTGCGATATTCACCATATCTGCGTGCACCGCATCATCTGAAAAACGGTCGAATGCGAATGAAATTGAGGGGTTATAGGCTACCACGTCATTTCTTTCTGATGCTTCATCGACATACTTTCTTGTGTATTCTGTCGGGTTTTTGCTCATAGAAAAATCGGTAAAACCTCTCATTCTTGTATATACACCGTCAACATCATAGAATGCTATTTTATCGCTTCTTTTTAAAATTTTATCCATTCTTTTTTAGTCCTTTCATATTTTCGTATAGACAAGCCTTAGGCCTATCTGATATCGTGCATGATTGGTGGATTCGTCAAACATATAACCGCTTGATGTAACAGAAATATCCTGTGCCACTTCGCCGTTTTTAAGTTTGGGAAGATTGCCATTTTTAGAGCACTCTTCCACCCAATCTGCAATATTCTCGCAAAGCTGTTCGTTTTTAAGGTTTTCGGGGACAGTACCGCCAAATCGTTGTCTTAAGGCAAGCAAAAAGCAATACTGCCTTAAGCTTCCGCCCGTCTGGTATCTTTTTATAATCGGCTCCGACGGTACTGCTTCTAAAGAAAAACATCCCTCGCTTTTGCCCAAAAAATCTATATTTTGTTTTTCTTCTTTTAAAAACGGACACTTCAAAAAAAATTCCTGTAATTCCTTAATCACTTTTTTGTCCTTTCCAAAGATAAAAGCTAAAATACGGGTAGGTGTCTGTTGCCAATAACAGTTTTTATGGGAGTGGTTTTTATGTGTGTCTTTGAAGTCTTGGATGCACCGCTATTTACTTTTACCCTGACACCCAAAGTATTCCCCACTTTATTTAAGATGCTCTTCCCTTCTGTTTCTTTCATTCTTAAAAACCAGTATGAGCCTCTCATTCCGCCACCCGTGTAATTTAGCGGTCTTCCGCTTTTTGATACTCCATAATACTGTAAACTGCTGTAAGGCACGGTATATCTGATTTTACCCGAGCCGATAACGGTCGATTTTTCGGCACTTTCAATCAATGCGCCCGTATTTTTGGGGACATATGGGGGAAGCCTTTTTAAGACTTCCCTGTCTATTTCGCTCTGTATTTTCCCACCCGGGAGAATACTGAATTTATTCATAATGGCAAATGGGGCGTTTACAGAAAAAGTAATCCCTGCCATTTATGATGCCGTAACCCTTATATGTCCGTTTTTTAGAATAAAGTTATCAGAAACTTCCAAAACAGTAAGCGCATTTTCGGGCACTTCATTGGGTGCTATCCCTTCTGTTATTCTGTCGCCCGGCTCTATATTTTTAGCATTTTCCGAAAAAATCCTGACCGTAAGAGAATCAGATTCCTGCCTTTCGCCCCGCTTTGCCTTTATCATCTTAACCCGTCTTGAATAAGCCTTTTCATATACATATCTTTCCCAAAAGCTTCCCTTGTTTTTGTAAACCGTAACACATGAATAACGCATAACCTATGCTCCTTAAAATCCGCGGTATAAAAGTATCGGCGGAAGATAGAGTTTTGCCGTATGCATAAGGATTTCATTTAAAGAGTCTTCTTGGTACTCTGTTTCAAAGCCGTCGATTTTCTCTTTTAAAACGCCGTTTGATAAAAGTCCCGAATAGACTTCAGCTAAAGCACATACACAAGCCTTAACATCATCATCTTCAAAGTCAGGCTCTGTGTGTGTAATCCCCGTTATAAAAAGCTTCGCCTTTTTTGCACATCTTGAAAACTCGTCTATGTCTTCAATTTCCATACCGCCGTATTCGTCTATGTAAAACTCAAAATCTGTCATAAATTATTCGTTTTCCTTAAACTTCGCAAGGACTACCTTTGCTGAATTTGATAAAACTACGGTATAGAACTTGTCAACAGAAATATCTGTTACTCTTCTTAGGCTCTCACGCTGTGTTTCAACGTTTGTATCACGCTTTAGGTAAACTGTAAGTGCAGCCGCTTCGTCAGAATCCAAGCCGTTTTCAATCTGGACGATCGGGTTTACGTAGTTACCGTCAACAACTGGCACCTTCTTTGACGGTACAATTCTTGTATTTGCAATCATACCTACTTCGCCTGTCATAATTGTCTCGGCACTATATTTGTCTGCTGAAATAAAATCAGGGTCGTGGCGAAGCTGAGTTAACTGCTTCGGGTGAACAAAGATAACCTTAGGACTGTTTGTTTCTTCTTCAAATAAATCGATAGCATCAACAATGCCGTCATAGTTGATAATTGATGTAGCGGAAAACTCCTTCTGTGCAGTTAAAAGAGCATCCATAGCATCGTTATCAACCTTTGATGCAATAGCTAAGGCTAACTGATTGTTTGTTTCGCCAATCGGGTTACCGTAGCCTGAAAGCACCGCTTCGTCTGTAAGCTCAACTGCCTTCATAGCCTTTTTGATTGTGGCGCGTGTAGTTGTTGTAACAAGCTTTGTTGTGCCTACTTCCAATCCTTCGGCAATATCTTCTGCATCGCCGATATATGCATACTGCGGTACAACGATTGTGTCGCCTGCAACACCTACCAAAGAATCATCTACCTTTGCAAACGGTGTTACAACGAGCTTTTTTGTAATCTTTGCCGAAATCATATCCGACATAACCAAGGGATTTACCAATTCTGAAATTGTTGTAGTTGACATTTTACTTCTCCTCTCAATTGCTCGGGCTGATTTGTAGCACAACGCAACTTTAATCTTAAAAAAATATTTTTTATTGCGCGCAAAAATAAGACTATGGTTGCTGTGTAGCATTATGCAACTTTTGATCCTAAAAAAAGTTGCTTTTCCCAAGCTATGAGTGTATTATACCACATTTTTCCTGATTTGTCAAGATATTTCTCTCTTAGACGACAAAAAAATAAAGCATCCCCGAGAAAAACCTGTAAGGAATGCAGAAAAATAGTGCAGAACGGACGAAACGAAGTTTTATGCGATAATTCGCATAAAACCTTGCCCGACGGCGTACAAGGGTACTCCGAGTGGTTCGTTTCGTTCGTAGTTCAATTGAACGGTCTGTGCATTTTTATACATTCCCTTTTACTAATTCTTCCTTTATATGCTCCATCAAATCAACGATAAAAAACTTGTATTCCTTTTTGCCTGTTACAATATCATAGGCATCGGGAGAAAGAGAATTCTTTAGCCTTTCTTCCCCTTTTTTCGACAGGTTTCCGCTAACGCTTTCGGAAAAGCAAAGCGACGGATATGCGACGCACCACCAGTTTTCGCCGTCGCCCGCACCTAATATGAGCCGAACCGCCTTATATCTTCCCGACGGGAATTTTAAGTTTTTATACTCTTTTTTGGGGATATACACCCATTCATATCGTGCGTGAGCGCTATAATCAGCCCCTAAACTCAATAGCTTCCGATTTGCAAGGTCTTCTATCTTTTCTAAGTAATTTACATCATAATCTGTGTCTTTTAAGTTCTTTGACACATAGTCTCTTACCTTTAATTTTACTTTCTGGTCATAATCCGAGTCGGAATTTGCAATAATGTGAAACCTTATCACCTGCCTAGATATCGCCATACTTATACCGTCTGCATAGACTAAGGCATAGGAGAAAATAAGTAACATTGATAACAGTAAAGTAAATAATTTTTTCATATATACAACTCCTTTTATTGCGTTGCTCTGCAACGCAGCGATATGAATTCTTTTGAATTCTCGATATGTGACAAGCACTCGATATGCCTCACGGCTCGATATGTTGCCTGTCGGCAACGAGAATTCATATCATATCGAGTTTTAGCGTAGCGAAAACATATCGATTTTATGGCAATAAAAATATCGAGCAAACAAAGTTTGCATATAGACAAACTTTTTCTCCTTTTATCTTATGTTTGCCGTTTTTTTATTTTCACATACATATTTAGCCATTTTTGAAGAAATAATACAAAAGACTAACACATAAAAAAAGGAGAAATCATATGAAACACCGATACATTTACTGGATGCTTACTGCAGTCATTGTCGCAACGGGAGTCTTTGGCGTGTACGAATTAAGCCGCGCCGAAAGATTGGAAAATTATCAGGCAAACACATATAACCGTGCTTTTTTTGAGCTTTCGGGATATGTGGATGACATAAACACATTATTAAAAAAAGGGCTTTTGGTAAATTCGCCCGAGCATTTTGCCACCATTTCGGCAGAGCTTTCCCGTCAGTCAGCAGCGGCAAAGGAATGCTTATCCCAGCTTCCCTTATCGGAAGTGTCTCTTGATAAAACAGAAAAGTTTCTCTCTCAGGTTGGGGATTACAGCTTCTATTTAAGCAAAAACGCCCTTTATGACAACAAAATGACCGACGAAGAATATAAAACTTTTTCTACACTATCCGACTATGCAGAATCGCTTTCCGATTCCCTAAATGCAATCCAGACCGATATATATAACGGAAGCTACCGTTTCGGGAAAACAACTAAAAAAGGCACAAATACTGCCTATGCCGACGATTATGACGGCTTTTCAAGAATTGAAAAGGAATTCGGCGAGTATCCGAGCCTTATATATGACGGTCCGTTTTCCGAGCATATCGAAAATGTCCGCCCCAAAATGTTAGAGGGAAAGGAAGAAATCACAGCCGAGAGAGCCGCAGTTTTAGCCAACGAATTTTTCGGTAAAGGCGGCGGATTTATTTCGTTCGAGAATGAAAGTGCAAATTCCTTGATTGATACCTTTACCTTTACCCAAAAGGACTCCGAAAAGATTGTTTCCATTACCAAAAAGGGCGGGTTTATCCTTTATTTTATTGACAATCGCCCGATAAATGAAGCAACGATTGACGAAAAAACCGCCGTTTCCAAAGCTCAGGAATTTTTAATTTCCCACGGTTTTTTAAATATGGAAGAAAGGTATTATGAAAAAACAGGCAATTTTTTAACGGTCAATTTTGCATATAAGCAAGGGGACATCACCTGCTATTCAGACCTTATAAAAGTCAAAGTAGCACTTGACACAGGCGATATTATAGGCCTTGAGACCTACGGATATTTAATGAACCATCAGGAAAGACAAATTCATACCCCCGCTCTTTCAAAATCCGAAGCAAGAGAAAAGGTGTCTCCCCACCTTACAATAGAATCATCCAAGCTTTGCCTTATCCCGAAGGAAAGCTTAACTGAAGTTCTATGTTATGAGTTTAAGGGCACATCGGCAGGCAGAAATTTTTTAATCTATATAAACGCCGAAAACGGACGGGAAGAAGAAATTTTGATTTTAATTGAATCGGAAGACGGAACACTTACAGTCTAAAGTAAAATTTACTTGCATAGAATAATCTAAGACTATAAACAAAAGGTGGATTATTCTCATGCAAAACAAATTTCCCGTAATCTTAAAAGGCGCCATATTGTCGGTTATTATATCTTTTATTCTCTCGGCAATATTGGCGCTTCTTGTTTTAAAAACCGACATATACGGAAATGGCGAATGGGCACTTACCTTCCTTTTTGCAATTTTACCGTCAATGCTTGGCGGGTTTATGTCAGGCAAGGTATTAAAGGAAAAGGGGCTACTTACAGGGCTTTCGCTTTCTTTAATCTACTACATAATTTTACTGTCCGTTGCCTTTTTATTAAAAGGCGGAGTAGTTTTTTCGGTAAATACCTTACTTATGTTTCTTTCGATAATTCTATCTGGTATGGCAGGCGGAATAATCGCTATGCCACGGTAATTTAAAAGATATGAAGACATCTTAAATTCTGGTAGTTGTAGGTAGATAAGGGCCTGTATAGTGCAGGATTGCTATGCGCTGCAACCAATACGGTGTCTGGCGTACCTAACCCTTTATCTACCACAATCGGCGTATGGTCAAAGTCGCCGTCCGAATCAAAATCAAGCTGAATAAGGTCGGCGTTATCTATTTCACTTAAATCAACCTCCACCGCTCTCGGTCCCATTCCGTCATTATTTATCAAAAATTCGTAAAGCTCGTTTACTCCCGTCCATGACGGCGAGCGGTTATTGACACTTAAATAATACCACCCGAAAATCGGCGTAAAATTCATCGGAAGACCGCCTGCCAAAAGGCATTGCGATGCAAAGTTGGTACAGTCCCCGCCAATATCGGAAAAATTATAAAATAAAGGGTTAAAGCTGTATGCCCACCTGACAGCATACCTTACCGCCCTTTCTCTGTTATACGGCATTTTTATATCACCTCCCATTAGTAATATAATATGCTAATTTTAAAAAAACTTATTGTAAAATTTATAAATCGGTGATATAATATATTTGCTACAATCCAAATTATAAAATATTGTATTTAAGTGCATACATATACCATATTAGAGGTACGCTATTGTAAAAAGCGTACACTCTTGTTTCGTCATTCTCTTATGTGGTATAAGTGTGTATGATTTGGAGTTGTAGCAAACTTTAGAAACAGAGTCCCTGCGTTTTTTGGTGCGCAGTATCTCTGTAAAATCAGAACTGCGCACTTTTTTATTTTCGGAGAATGTACATGAGAGATGAAAACACACTTCATTCCTGTTGCTTTATCGGGCACAGAACTATAACCAAAACGCCCAAGCTGACAGAAAAACTTACTCAAACGGTTGAAAACTTAATAAAAGAAAAAGCCGTTACCGATTTTTATTTTGGGAGTAAAAGTGAATTTGACAATTTGTGCCACGATGTTGTTACAGCTTTAAAAGAAAAATATCCTGATATAAGAAGAATTTATGTTCGTTCAGCCTTTCCCGATATTAGCGAAAGCTACAAAGATTATCTTTTAGAAGACTATGAGCAAACATACTTCCCTGAAAAGATACGGGGTGCAGGGAGAGCATCTTATGCAGAACGCAACCAAGAAATGATAAATAAGTCAAATTTCTGTGTGGTGTATTATGATGAAAATTATGCACCGCCGAAAAGAAGATACAGCAGACACAATTTATGCGACTATCAACCAAAAAGCGGAACTCAAATTGCATATAACTATGCTGTAGGGAAAAAATGTGAAATATTAAATATATTTACAAGGAGTGATAACAATGTTTGAATTCTTGAAAAAGAAGAAAAAACAGGCAAGCATGCCAAATGCAGAAACAATCGAAAAATCAGCTGAAAAAAGCGCTGCTTTTTTCAAAGCAGACCAAGAAGCAAGAAAAGCTGCAGGACTCGAAGACAAAGTCGGTTCTTACACCTTTACTTGTCCTAATTGCGGTTCTGAGTGTAAAGGCGAATGGGTGCGCCATGACCACAATGGAAATATCCATGGGCGTACTGACTGCTTTACTTGCGATATTCATTTAATGGTATAATACATAATTGACACAAAAAAGATGAGATACTTTTTGTATCTCATCTTTTTTAGTTTACTTATATTAAATATCCTGCTAAAATTCCTATCACTGCCGACAAGAGAATAATCACAATCGGGTGCACCTTTTTAAATGCCAATACACTCATCACGGCAAAGATACCGAGTTTTACATAGGTATCCGCTTGATAAAAAACTTCAGCACTGATGCCATTTTTAAAAAACACCGTCTTTCCAATCGACAAAACCGCCGAGAGAATAAGACCAACAACGCAGGGTTTTAATCCCGTCATTATTCCCGATACAATTTTATTTTTCTTAAACTGTTCATAGAATTTTGCAACAATCAGGATGATTATAAAGGACGGTAGAACAACGCCCAGAGTTGAACACATAGCTCCTAAAACATTTGCTTTTTCGGTACCTATATATGTTGCAATATTTATGGCAAAAGGCCCCGGAGTTGATTCGGAAACCGCTATAAAATCAATTAAGCTTTCAAGTGCTATCCAGCTCTTATTTAACACCTCTTCCTGAATTAAGGGAAGCAACGCAAAACCGCCGCCAAAGGTGAAAAGTCCGATTTTAAAGAAGGTTAAAAATAATTCTAAAAGTATCATTCCCTATCCCCTCCCATCTTTTCCTTTATGAGATAAGAATATAAAAGTCCGATAACTCCTGACGAAATTATAACGACTAATGTATTTACGCCCAAAAATGCAACCGCTATAAATGAAAATGCCATCAAAATATATGCTAATGTTGATTTGGGGCATTTTTTATACATTGTCCACCACGCCTTTAATACAAGTGCCAATACACCTGCTTTGATGCCTGAAAAGGCGTATTTTACAACTTCAAAGTCCATAATGTTACGAAGCACATAGGCAACCAGGCTTATTATAACAAAGGACGGCAAAACCACTCCCAGAGTTGCGAAGAATGAACCCCACACACCTGCCACTTTATAGCCTATAAATGTTGCGGAATTGATGGCAATAGGGCCGGGAGTTGACTCGGCTATTGCAATAATCTCCAAAATATCATCATCCGAAACCCAGCCGTGAGTTTCGACCATTTCCCTTTGAATTAAGGGAATCATCGCATACCCACCGCCAAAGGTGAATGCACCAATCTTTAAAAATGTCAGAAAAAGTGTCAGGATTTTTTTGTTCATCCCCTATTTTCACTCCTTGTTCATCAGTTTCTTTTTCTTTTCTCTCCTACGATTTAACTCTTTTAGTCCGATTCTCATATATCTTTTAAGTTCCGTCTGTCTGGTTTCGGGGCCGCCGACGGCTAAGAGTATATCGCAATCGGTCTTTTTATTTAGTTTAAGTCCAACCGCTAAAGACTCTTGTTTTTTTGGTTTTGTAAGCATTTCCTGCATAGCATTTATCTCCTTTTATGCTTTGATATTTTTTAATATTTTACCATAAAAGGAGTGGTGCATCAATCGGAAAAAGGCGCTAAAAACCTATATCGTACGCCGTTTTTCGACAAAATTCATCCTATTCGTGTTATTATTTTTACCGAAAAATCATCACTTTTTTTAAGCGACAGGCATCTTATAAGAAGGTATATTAAAAGCATTACCAAGACGCCAAAAATAAGCGATATCCCGTCCGAAAAACCAAGCAAAGTAAATATAACGCTTGACACCAAAAATGCGATTAAAGGAACGATATATGCCAAAAACACTGCTTTTAAGCCATTTTTGTCATTTATCTCCAAAACCACCCTGTCGCCCGTTTTTGCATCAATAGTATTTCGGGCTTTGATTTCCGTTTCAGTCGGTGTGCATCCGCCCTTACACATAGCGCAGTTTTCTCCGCAGGATGATGCTCTTAAAATCGAAACAGTTGCCCATTCGCCGCCGGTTTTTACAATTCCCGATTTACGCATTTTCAATCATCACCTTTGCGTGTTCTATAGCTTCCCTTGACGGATTTTCGCCGTCGGTAATTCTTGCGATTTCCATAATTCTTTCGTCCTTTGAAAGCTCTTTTAAATAGGTATTGGTTCTGCCACCATTTTCTTCTTTATATACAAGAAAATGTGCATCCGAAATTGCCGCAAGTTGTGCGTGGTGGCTTACCGACAAAACCTGTCTGTCATGTGACAGGGACTTTAGCTTCTTTGCAATTTTCTGTGCAGCAGAGCCTGATACGCCCGTATCAATCTCGTCAAAAATAAGGGTTTCG
>JAZNQG010000027.1:0-9423 GCA_045590035.1 Clostridia bacterium | reverse complement strand
GCCGCAGTCGTGTCAACGGCAGTAACCTTATATGCAGGATGAGAAATATCGATAGTGTTGTCAATGTATCTACATCCTTTAGAACCGAGTGTCAGCATAATTTTTAAATCGGGATATTTTTTCTTTAAAAGCTCTATCCCTGATTCAATATCTGTTTTACCCGCAATATCCTTTAATTCTATCTCGTTTATGATAATATAAGAAAGCATATTATAATCAAGGTTTTTAATCGTATCATCAAAAGGCGACGGATTTAAAATAACAACCATCTTTTTTTCATGGGCTTTTTTAATTATGTGCTCCAAATTGCTTATCTCGTTCTGTAAAAGAATTATATCTCCCGCAGAAAAATTAGAGAGCACCTGGTCTATAAAATCTTTTTCTATCATTCTGTTGGTACCGGGATAGAGAAAAATAGAATTTTCACCGCTTTTGCCTACCTGAATTATAGCATGTCCCTGCTTTTTGGGGATTTCTTTAAGAAAAGAAACATCAGCTCCGTTTGTCTTTAAGATATCCTTTAGCATATCTCCGTCTTCTCCAACTAACCCTGCATGGAACAGAGACGCTCCCGCTCTTAAAACAGAAACCGACTGGTTAAGTCCCTTACCGCTGGGAAAGGTTTCCAAATTATAGCTGGTCTCGGTTTCTCCTTCACGGACAATATGGTCTAAAGAATATACATAGTCAATATTACATGAACCAAAATTCAGAATTTTCATAAATTCCACCACCTTTATTTACATTATATCACCCAAAAATTATATAATCAAGTCCTTTTTTTATCATAAAAAACACCAAATAAAAGAAAAGAGCCCGAAGGGCTCTTTTCTTTTATTTGATTACTTCAAATGCCGAAAATCCATAAGAAGAAATATCACCAAGATAAACTTTGTTGCCTTCAATTTTCCCCGTACAGTTTATGCACTCAATTTTTGAAAAGCTTTTTGAAAGTGTAATACACGGACTTATCACATCATCCAACGATACATTTATTAAAAGCACCGCCATTTTATCCTCCGATTCTGATGCCATAACATATAAATTCGGATTTTTAGTTATTGTAACCGGCAGTTCGTTGCCCAACCACTTTAAAGCATCTGCAATCTGCTCTGCACGATAGTAATTTCTTGCATAATTCAAATACCGTTGCTCGTGATGGAAAAAGTGATGCTCGTCCCACACCGAGTTATCGGGCGACATATATACATCATACGCCAGACACATAAATTCTAAGCCGTCTTCGTTTTCATAAAGATAGCAGGCAGGTGTGTTATCGGGTGTAAATACACTTAAAACTTCCGCTCTGTCTGAAATTTTAATTTTATAAGTTTCATCGGTTTCAGGATTTAGTATGGTATCGTTTTTGCTTATATAATATTCGCCTGAAAATGCACATTTTTCACCCGATATAAGCCCTGTATCAATGCCTCGATCTTTTAAAATTTCTGCCGCTTTAATATCAAGGATTGCACCGTTTTTAAGGTCTTCTTTATCTATGTATCTTGCATTCTCGCCAACTAAAAACACAGGGTACCCGTTTTTTTCCATAGATGTCGGAATACTGTTTTTAGAAAGGATATTTCTCGATACTGACCTGTACGTTGCAACAAGTCTGTTAAGAGCTTTCCCGGGGATTTTTTCCTTTATGTCCCAATTCTCAATTTTGTGCTGTTCATTATAAACCCAGACTCCGCTACTTTTCTTACTTTTAAAAATCTCCCTTATTTTCTCTCTGTTTTCACTGTTTAATATATGCCTTTCAATATATCCCGTCTCATAATCGGGAAGATTTGTGTAGTTAAACATATATTTTAAAATGCCATCTGATTTTCCGTCAGCAACCAATGCAAGCTCGAAAAGCTCAAGAAGTTTTGCAGGCACTCTGTACCTTGGTCTCGGATATGTATCTCCTTCTATAAAGAGTTCAACTCCGCTGTCTTTCCACCAGTCAAGCTCCATTCTTGTATCTTCTATAACATCAATTATATCATTTGTCCAATACGGTGCCCCGATTGTTCTCATAAATGGTTTTGTTTCCCCTGCAAAAGCTTTTGCAATTTCGGTAGCGTCAATACCCAAAAGGTCTAAATTATCAAAGCACACCGCATAGCCCAGTCTGACCTTTTCATTTACTTCATTTACTGCACTTCTTAACATTTTCGCAAAATCAATTAAAGTATCACGAAGAAGTCCCATATATTCGGTTCGGTATTTATTCTTTCCACCGCTTAAAATACGGCTTTCTATTTCTTCTCGTGGTATTACTTCTCCGATTCTCTTATAGTATTCTTCAAGATGCTTTTCGCAAAAACATCCCATATAATAGCTTCTTCCGTTAATTCTGAAATCATCATCAAGCATAATAAGGTCTGGATTCATTTTGGAGAGCTTTTTTATGGCGTCTTTAAACACATTTTGAAAATTTTCATCAAGAGGGCAATTTGCATTTTTCATTGTTTCTCCGTTTATGCCCATAATCGGAGTATATATAATTTCCTTTTCGCTATAGCCCATATCACAGTCGCCGTGCCCTAATGCACTTATCCATATACCGACTTCAAAGCCGTTATCACGGAAATATTTTATCGCATTTTCTATTCTTTCAGGCTCATTATCGAGCATATTATTGTCCTTGTCATAAACATAACCTGACGGGCACAAAAAGACTCTTTCTGCCTTCGCTTTTTTAGCCTGCTCTACATAAATCGGCATTGTTTCATCTGTCAATGTATTTATCATAATGGGAACCGATAGCTTATACATCATAGTCCTCCTATTGAAAAGGTTTTTTTATATTATATCATATAAAGGCTCTTTTTAAAGAACCATTTTATATTAAAAAAACACCGATTACAACAAAAAGCGATACATAAAAGCACCGCCTTTGTATTTAATATTCCTTTTAGCATAAATTATCTTTCCATCATATCGGAAAGCTTTTTGGCAGTTTCCGCCATCTTTTTAACACCTTCAAAGGCATTTTCCTTATCGTATGCACTCATGTATGAGCTTGACTCAAGTGTAAGGTAACCTGAATATCCGTTTTCCTTTAAAGCTTTCATAATGCTTTCATACTCAATCTCTAATGTAAAAGGAAGCTGATGATTGTCGTGAATTCTGTCAACATCGTGGATATGCAGTGCCTGAAGGTGGTTCCCAAGTGCATTGATAATATTTACCGCACCGCCGCCACCGCCTTGCATTTCGGCGTGTCCGATATCTAAGCAGGCAACAAAATACTCGTCATTTACCGCTTTTATATGTGCTAAAAAGTCATCTGCCAGAGCACACGCCCCTGGAATTGAAGTAGGTGAGCCTTGGGGCCATCTGTACATATTTTCTGTTGCGATTTTTACGCCCATTTCCTTGGCAAAGGGCAAGATTTTTCCGTACATTTCGGCATTTTCTTCGGGTGTGCCTTTGGTAAACGGATGAATAATACAGATTTTTCCGCCGACTTGGGCAGTACATTCTATCGCCTTTTTATAGTATGACACAACCTCAGGGCTTTCACTCGGGAATGGTGCGTGCGACTGATTACAGTGAATGCCATTATCGTCTGCAACCTTTTTAATTTCTCTTACAAATTTTAAATAGTCTTTTGAACGAAGCGGATGGTCAATATCCTTTACCGCTCCTGCTCCCCAGTCATAAATCGCCATATCAAAAAGCGATAAATCATATGCGTCAAAGCCCGCCTTTGCTATAAGCTCGATTGCCTTTTGTTCTCCGACCACGCTTGCGATTGAATGGATTTCTGTTGATGTTCTCATAATAATTACCTCATTTCTATTTTTAAATTTTCTTCAGCCGAAAAACCTTTATAGTGTCCGTTTCTGTTAGCATATTCTTTATTTAAATCGGTAATTTTTCCGTTTGATGTAAAGGTTACCTTATGTCCCTTGTAGGATACCGAAACCTGATTTTCGCCTTTTGTTATCTCGGTTTTTGTTTCGCCGTCAAAGGAAAATACGGGGAACAGAATTTTAGCATTTTCCTTTCCCGAAACTAAAATTTCCGCTCCGTCATTTGAAACTGTAAGCCTTTCTTCAAAAAGGATTTTCCCATCCTTTTCGCATCCAAGCTTTATAAATGCACTCTCATCAGACACCGTCTTTTCAAGAACACGGTATTTTTCTTCAGCGCCCAAAACCGCTCCGTCTTCGGTACTCACCAAACCGCAGATTGAAAATGCCGATGGGTTTTCAATATCCAATACATAGTTAGGTTCCTTTGCAAAAGGAACAGACAGGCATAGCGCTGACGGCACGCCTTTTTTATGTATTCTTCCGATACCCGATGCATCGTAATGCTTATTGGCATCAGTGTCAATCTGCACAGTGTAATCACCAAATTTAATAAATATCTGGTGGAAAAGCTCCGATGTTTCCTTTATGAAATTTTCATTTTCTGCAGGGCAATTTGAAATTTCTATGCTGTCATCCGCCATTTCGTATGCAAGATGCAACGAAGATGCCGCAGAAACCATATACTTGTCAAAATATGCATAAGGCTCACAGCCAATCTGACTGTAATTCGGATAATAATTTTTGATATGGTAAAGCTTGTCGCCCGAAAGCCACTCGTTAAGACCGCAAAGCGCAACCTTTGCCGCACTTTTAAATACGCTTGCTTTTTCCATATCGCCTCTTTTTTTGAAAAAGCTTGCATAAAACTCAAAAACTGCCGAAAAAAATGCTTCGTTATGCAAAAACTGATTACTTCTTCCGCCGTAAGGAATTTCACCCAGAACCGACTCCATATAGAGTGTCAGGTCTGCAGATTTTAAAAGTATATCCTCAAGCGCCTTTTTCGATTTTCCGTTATATCCGAAATTATATACCACCATAAACTGAAGTCTTGTTGCAATGTCATATACAATCGGCTCTAACGGGTCTCTGTACATTCCGTTTTCGTCAAAAAGCTCCAGCTGTAGCTTTAGAATCTTATCAATCATTTCAGTATTATCTGACATTCCCGCAAAATTTCTAAGCTGCTCGGATGCTGCTGCAAATACCACCCAGTTATTACCTGTATTGGGAGAGTCTTTACGGAAAATGCCGTATGTAGTTTCAGGAACTAAATTTTCTAAATTCTTTCTCCAGCTATCTGTAACCGATTTTTCATACACGCCTGACCTTTCAACTTCCAAAAGGCAAAGCACAATTTCTTTAATCGAAAATTCGTTTCCTGCACGCCAGCCGTTTTTTAAAAGTGCAACAGATATATCCACCGTTAAAAAATCCATCATTTCTTTGAATAAATCCTTAAGATATGTCTTTCGTCCGTGTGCAATTAAGATACCTAAATTTGCGACCACTCTTGAAATACCATGTTCTTTTATTGATGTCTTTTTTGTGTCATTAAAATACTCTATAATATGCTCATCGGTGTATGCCGAGAATACCTTTTCCATTAAATCGATATATATTTCTTTCATCAATAACACTTCCATTTAAAACTCATTTAAATTATGCTCATATATTTTTATCATACCCAAAGAGGTCGAATAGTCAACCGCCTTTTCGTCAAGCTCTATAATATTTTTATCGGTCTTTTCCTTTAAAATAATCGCCATAGCCTTTTTAATCTGCTTTTTTCCGCCCAGTACAACAGTATCGGTTGTATCTTTTATTATACTCTGTATTTCATCTGAAAGGATTATTCCCATAAAGAAACTATACACTTCTTCTTTTGTACAGCCGAAAATGTTTTTCAAAATTCGAACCTTAAAAAGTGCCTTGTTTATGCCTGCCGATTTTGCATAGTCGTATCCTTTTAAAAGATATTCAGGGTCCACTTTGGTTACGCCCAAATCCACCGCATCCTTTAAAATTGTACCCTGTGACAAAGCGGCAATCATTTCTCCTGTCAGCATTGTTGAAAAAGAAACTATACGCCCTTTATTGTCGGTTTTAATTATCTTTGAATGTGAACCGGGAAGAACATAAATCGCGTCTTTATAACTTTTATCCATTATTCCGATAAGCTCAGTTTCTTCCCCTCGCATCATATCAAAGGAATCTATATCCTGGGTATCTGTTTTAACTCCCCTTATAAAAACAAACGGAATATCTGAAATCTCATTTATAGTTATTTCGTGCATATTTTCTGAAAGCTCATCTATCCCTGCCGGAGCTTTTATATGTGGCAAATTACAAAGCCCGAATTCGCAGGTTATCATACCTGATGCTAAAATTCTTTTTATATCCCTGGCATTGTTTCTTAAAATAATTTCGTCTATTGCGCTTTTTATAGCACCCATATATTTTTCACGATTTCCAATACTTGCTCTTGCCCCGATATCAAGCTTAACGGTATCAAGGATTTCTCTGTTTTTTAATAGATTTACTCTCGTGCTTGTTGTCCCACCGTCAATTGTTATATATGTACTCATTTTTCTATCCTCTGTGTATATTTTCTTGCAAGGTCTGTAATCGAGGCAAAATCACCCGAATCAACAAGCTTTTTATTTACAATATTTGAGCCGACACCGAATCCTGATACACCTGCTTTTAAGTAGTCATCCATATTATTTTCATTTATTCCGCCAACTGCCAAAAACTTTATGTGCGAAAGCGGAGCCTTAATCGCCTTAACATACTCTATTCCCATATTGGTTATCGGAAACAGCTTTACAAAATCCGCACCAAATCTAGAAGCTTCTTGTATTTCGCTCGGTGTAAGTGCTCCCGGCATTGATACCATACCAAGCTCACGCGTTTTCTTTATTACATTTTCGTAAGTATCGGGCGAAATTATAAACTTTCCGCCCGCATTTTTTGTAAGTTCAACCTGTTTTTCGGTTATAACCGTTCCTGCACCAATAAACATTCTGCCCTCAAAATGCTTTGAAAGCATTTCTATATTCTTTGCAGTTTCTTCGTCACTTGTGCTTCCATTTGCACTGTATGTAATTTCCAAAAGGCGTATTCCGCCGTCATACATAGCCTCAGCAAGCGGAATAAGCTTATCAGACTCTATCCCTCTTACAATGGTAATAACCTTATATTTTTCTATTGCTTCAATGATTTTTTCTCTCATATTTTCTTCTCCTTTTTAGAATACTCATATAGTTTCATTATAAAGACCAAACATTTTTTTGTCAACCGAAAAAGCCTTAAATATTGACTCTTTTTAAGTTCTGTGATAGAATTATTTTATTCTTTCAAGGAGATTAAAAAAATGGAACCATTAAAATTTAACGGAGTATATAAAGATTACCTTTGGGGCGGTACCGAGATGAAAGAAAAATTCGGGATAAAGACCGATATTTCGCCCTTGGCAGAAAGCTGGGTTTTAAGCTGTCATCCTGACGGCGAGAGCATAATTTCAAACGGAAAACGTAAGGGTATGGCTTTATCCGAATACATCAAAAATAACCCTGAAGTTTTGGGGAAAGACTCTCCCGACACTACCCTTCCCATTCTTATTAAATTTATTGATGCTAAAGAAAGCCTTAGTATTCAGGTACATCCCAACGATGAACAGGCAAAGGCATGGGAAAATCAAAACGGCAAAACAGAGATGTGGTATATAGTCGATAGCGATAAAAACGCCAAAATTACGCACGGAGTAAAGGAAAATATCACAAAATCGACCCTGGAAAATGCTATCAAGAATGATACTGTTTTGGACCTTTTAAATACCGTTCCGTCCAAAAAGGGCGATGTATTCTTTGTAGAGGCTGGAACAATCCACGCAATCGGCGGTGGAAACTTAATTTGCGAAATACAGCAAAATTCCAACGTTACATATCGTCTTTACGATTTCGGAAGAAAAGACAAAAACGGAAATCCAAGAGAATTACATATTGAAAAGGGCGTAAAGGCATCAAATACCAAAAAGATTGCCCAAAGAAAAATTCCAATGTGTTCCGACGGCACTCGTCTTTTGGGAACATGTGAGTATTTTGAAGTAAAAGAAATAAAGCTTTCTAAAAAGCCGTTTTCACTTATTGCAGACGAAAAATCATATATCGCACTTATAATGACAAGTGGTTCGGCTACTATCACATACGGCAAAAAGACTATGAAAATCACAGCAGGTGAGACTGTTTTTATCCCCGCAAATATGGGCGAATTTTCGATAGAAGGAGACGGAATTATGTTAACAGCCAAAAATCCGCCGAGATACTTTGCAGGAATTGACTTAGGCGGCACAAATATCGCAGTTGCAATAGTTGATGAATACGGCACAATCTATGGAAGAGCAAAGAAAAAGACAAACTGCCCCCGTCCATATAACGAAATATTTGACGATATGGTTTTAGCTACAAAGGAAGCGGCAGAAAACAGCGGTATTCCCTATGAACAAATAAAATCTGTCGGTATCGGATGCCCAGGTGCATATAACAGACAAACCGGCATATTAGAGTTTTCAAACAACTTAGGCTTTTATGATGTCCCAATTAAAGCGTATATGCAAAATGCACTCGGCAAAAAGGTATATATTGAAAACGATGCTAATGCGGCGGCATGGGGCGAATTCCTTGTGGGCTCAGGTAAAGGCACTAAAAGTATGGTAATGTTTACACTCGGCACAGGTGTCGGCGGCGGAATTATCATAGATGGACACCTCCTCCGCGGTGCATACGGCACAGGTGCTGAAATCGGTCATATGATTATACGGCAAAACGGCGAAAAATGTACCTGCGGAAGACGGGGATGCTTAGAAGCTTATGCATCGGCAACCGCACTAATCCGCCAGACAAAAAAAGCGATGAAGGAAAATCCCGATTCCCAAATGTGGAAAGTTTCAGGCGGAAAATTATCAAATGTAGACGGTCGCACCGCATTTTTAGCAAAAGACAAAGCTGCAAAGGAAGTTGTTAAAACATATCTTTTATACCTTGCAGACGGTATTTTGGATATTGCAAATTCACTCCAGCCAGAGGTTATCTCTATCGGCGGCGGAATAAGCAATCAGGGTGATAAGCTTATAAAACCAATCAAAAAGCATATGGAAAAATACGCTTTTGCAAGATTTGGTAAAAAACTGCCCGAAATCAAAATCGCAACTCTTAACAATGATGCAGGTATAATCGGTGCGGCACTTCTTTGGAAAGATACTGAATAATATGATGTCAAAAAGAACTGTAAATTTTACAGTTCTTTTTTTAAGGAAGATGTTGACAAATCAACAAGTGTGTGATATATTATAGATGTTGATATTTCAACATCTTAAAAAAATCAAATGTAAGGATGTATAAAAAATGAAAACAAGAATTATCGTGGACTCGGCTATGGACCTTTTACCCGAAATCAAGGAGCAGGTATTTACAGTGCCCCTTACAGTGCGTTTCGGAGAAGAAGAATATTTAGACGGCGTTACAATAGACCACAAGACTTTTTACGAAAAGCTCACCCAAACTACCGCACTTCCCGCTACAAGTCAGGCAACTCCCGAAGCTTTTATGAA
>JAZNQG010000026.1:0-33144 GCA_045590035.1 Clostridia bacterium | reverse complement strand
CTTTTAACCATGTTCTCGAACCCCATAATGGGCATATTGGTTGGTACAATATTTACGGCAATAATCCAGTCATCATCGGCATCTGTAGGTGTACTTCAGGCACTTTCACTTTCCTGTGTAATCCCGTACGAGACAGCAATTCCTGTTCTTTTGGGTATGAATATCGGTACAACCATCACACCGATTATTTCGGCAATTACAGGTAATACTGATTCAAAAAGAGTTGCTCTGACCTGCCTATATATAAAGATGGTAGGTGTAGTTGCAGTATCGGGTATATTCTATCTTTTAAATTCCTTTGTAGGATTCCAGTTTATGACAAGTCCTGTAAGTGCATTTGATATTGCGGTAGTTCATACACTGTTTAATATTTTCTCGACTGTAATATTGATTCCCTTCTGTTCATTCTTTGAAAAGATTGCGATTAAGACAATCAAAGGAAAAGAAGAAGACGAAGAAGACGATATCTTTAAAACTCTTGATGAAAGATTCCTGGAGATGCCATCATTCGCTGCCCAAAAGAGTAAAGAGCTTGTTGTAGAAATGGCTAATGTTACCAAGAAGGAATTTTTGTTAGCCTCAGCGCTTTTAGACAACTTTACAGACGAAGCATTTAAAAAGGTAAATGACTTGGAGAGCCGTGTCGATAAATATGAAGACAAGCTAAGCAGTTACCTTATCAGAATTACTGCACATCAGATTTCAGAAAAGGACAGTAAGACTGTAACAGAGCTTTTGCATTGTATCGGTGATATTGAAAGAATTTCCGACCACGCTTTAAATATTGCAAAAGCTGCAAATGAAATTCATACAAAAGGCATTTCTTTCTCGGATAAGGCTAAAAATGACATAAAGATTATGGACGCTGCAGTATGCGAGATTTTAGACCTTGCTGTTAAGTCGTTAGAAGACGATGATGTTAAGACAGCAGGACTTGTTGAGCCGTTAGAACAGGTAATTGACAGACTCAAAAGAAAGATTAAAAACGGTCATATTGACAGACTCCGTCAGGGCGATTGCACAATTGAGCTTGGATTTGTGTTGTCAGACCTTCTTACAAACTATGAAAGAATTTCTGACCACTGCTCTAATATTGCGGTATGCGTGATTGAGATTGTAAATGATTTGTTTGACAGCCACGAATACTTAAGTCAGGTAAAATCAGGCGGAGAAGAATTTAACGTGCTTTACGAAACTTATAAACAGAAGTATTATATTCAGTAATAATATTTTGGGTGAAGGTTAAAAATATTTAAAAGGAGGAAATTCGAAATGAAAAAACTTTTAATATTTTTATGTGTTGCGGTTATGCTTCTTACATCCTGCGGTCAGGATGTTGGTATAATCGGCGGTGCAGACGGCCCTACAAAGATTTATGTGGCAGACGGGTCGGAAGTTGATACGCTCAAAATGGTACGAATTGACGGTAATCTCTATTATGAAACTGGCAGAGACAGTGATGCTATGTATACAATCGGCAGAGTTAGCGGCGATATTTTGGACAGAACAGACGGCTCGTCAATACCCCAGAATGAGAGTGAAACAAACTTTCCTGCATACGCATATATCATAGTGGATGAAGAAACTGTTGCACTGCTTGAAGGTGATGACTGTGAAGAATTCAAAAAGCTTCCTGACAGTGTTGATGCTTCAAAGTACAGCTATGCACTTAAGGTAGAAGTTGATTCTTTAGTCGATAAGGAGTATAGAATTCTTGCAAACGCACCTTATGTTACAAAGGCAGAAATTGAAGAAGCCGAAAAGGGCAATAATGACAGTATTTATATTATAGCTGAAAATAACGATTAAAAAGTGGGCTTTGCCCGCTTTTTAATTGGTATGAAAATTTAAGTTATATCATAAGAATTTACAAATACATAAAAGGAGCAGATATAAATGAATGCAGTTGTAATCTATAAGTCCCGCTACGGCTCAGCAAAGCAATATGCCGAGTGGATAGCCGACGAGCTTTCCTGCGATATAAGAAATGAAAAGGAAACAAAAATTGCAGATATTCTAAAGTATGACACAATCATATACGGCGGCGGACTTTATGCAGAAGTAATAGCCGGAATCGGTCTTATAACCAAAAATCTTGATAAACTAAAGACTAAAAAAATAGCAGTCTTCTCGACTGCAATAACCCCCTTGGAATACAGGGAATATTATGATAAATATGTAATCGAAAAGAACTTTAAACAGGGAGTTCCGGAAAATATCAAAATATTTAACTTTATCGGTAAAATGCTTTTAGATGAGCTTACACCCGTGCACCGCACAGCACTTAAAACTCTTAAAAAGATTATGTCGGGAAAAGAAAATCCGACTGAGATGGAAAAGCTTCTGGTTGATTTGTGCGACTATAATGATAACAAAATGGACAAAAGCTACATAAAACCGCTTATTGATTATGTAAGGGAATAATATGGATATTACAAAAGAACTTTTTAAAATGCAGGATTTGGAGTATAAGGAGTTTCATCAAAAACTTATGCCGACTGTAAATACAGACTTTGTAATCGGTATCAGAATTCCAAAATTAAGGGAGTTTTCAAAAACTGTTAAAACTCCTTGTGATTTTCTAAATTCGCTTCCTCATAAATACTATGAAGAAAATAACCTTCACGCATTTTTGATTGCCGAAATTAAGGACTTTTCAGAATGTGTAAAAAGGGTAGACGAGTTTTTGCCGTATATTGATAACTGGGCGACTTGCGATAGCTTAAGACCAAAGGTGTTCGGGAAAAATAAGGAACGACTTTTAGAGTATATCCGAAAGTGGATAAAATCAGATCAAACATATACTGTAAGATTTGCAATAGAAATGCTTATGGTACATTTTTTGGATGCTGATTTTAAGGAAGAATATCTAAAGGTTGTGTCGAAAGTAAATCACAGCGATTATTATGTAAGAATGATGATAGCGTGGTATTTTGCGACGGCTCTTTCAAAACAGTATGACAGTACTGTAAAATATCTTGAAAATAAAAAGCTTGACAAATGGATACATAATAAAACCATCAGTAAAGCCAACGATAGCTTTAGGATTTCAAAGGAAAAGAAAGAGTATTTAAAGAGTTTAAGAATTAAGGCATAACCTAAACAATGGTTGTGCCTTTTTTGTTGACTGATTATAAAATGCTTGATACAATTAAAGTATCAGAATTCTTAAGAAATCTTAATAAATTTCAGGCTGAATTCTTAAGAATTATGTTGTATGATATATTCAAGAGGTGAGATATATGAACATATTGGTTGTTGATGATGACATAGAAATTGTAGACAGTATAGGCATTTTCCTAAAAGCCGAAAACTATACGGTGTTAAAGGCTTATAATGGGATAGAGGCTTTGGATATTCTATCGGAAAATGAGGTGCATCTTATGATTTTAGACATTATGATGCCAAAGCTTGACGGGATAAGAACCTTGATGAAATTAAGGGAAAGTAAGAATATCCCGGTGATTTTATTGTCTGCAAAATCGGAAGACTCGGACAAAATTTTAGGTCTTACGGCAGGAGCAGACGATTATGTAACAAAACCCTTTAATCCGTCCGAGCTTGTTGCAAGGGTCAAATCTCAACTAAGACGCTATACTTCTCTTGGTGCAATAGCAGAGAAGACGGGAGAAATAAGAATTGACGGGCTTATAATTGACCCCGATAGCAAGACCGCAAAAGTCGACGGTGAAGATGCACGCCTTACAATGACCGAGTATAAAATTTTAGAGCTTCTTGCAAGAAATCGGGGAAGAGTTTTTTCTTCGGAAGACATTTACAGAAATGTATGGAGAGAAGATACCGTTGTGGGAGATAACACCATAGCCGTACATATAAGGCACATAAGGGAGAAAATCGAAATCAACCCGAAAGAGCCAAAGTATTTAAAGGTTGTGTGGGGGATTGGGTATAAAATCGACTGACAAGAGGTGTTAAAATGAAAAAGATTATCTATTCTAATTATACAAAAGCCGTGGCAACCGCCTTATTCGTTATTTTTATTTGTCTTGCAACCCTGACTGTAGCAGATGGGCTTACATATTATTTGGATGAAAAGGTGCAGGTTTATAACTTTGAGAGCAACTTTTCGGATACAAGACACTTTAACCATATGTTATCAACACCTGAACAGGTTGTGTATAACGCATACCACCGATATTATAACGGTCAATGGACCGAAGATGATGTTGTTGAAAAGTATATCGAAAGAGACCTTGATGACTTGTATGCGAAAGACAACATAAACTACTTTGTAAAAATTAACGACACGATTTTTACAAACTGCGGTGCAAAAGATTATGTAGACATCAGCAATGCACAGTTTAATGTTATTTTTTCGAGAAACAAAAACGGAGATATTGTAAGGTCAACGAGTCAGAAAAATTACTACTATTATTCACCCTTACTTGAAGAATTGATTGAGTATGACGACAAAAATGAAATCACCATTGCCGCAAGTGTAAATGACGAAACTGTTGAAAACGGAAGGATTCTCTGGGAAAGACAGTCAAATATAGTAAACGGAGCTATTAAAATCACATTTACATATGTGCTTTGTGCACTGCTTATGCTAATTTTCCTAATATGTGTGTGCGGAAAAACAAAGGATGGAGAGCTAAAATCTATCTGGGTCGATAATATATGGATTGAAGCACATATGGCATTTTCAGGCTTTATAGCAATTGGTGCAGTTGTTGTATGTGTAATTTTGCTCGATGAATATCAGAGTGGCCGTTTCCCGAAAGAGCTGCTGAAATTTGCGTGGGGTACACTTTCAATGATTGCAGGCTCGGTGGTTTTAACATCGGCTTTGTCGGTATTCAGAAATATAAAGCAAAAGAAATTTTTAGAGTCAAGCGTGATTTTAAGAGCTATAAGATGGGGAATAAGAGTATTTGTTAAGATTTGTAAATGGTCGTATAATAAGATAAAAGCACTTTGGGACACTATTTTAGTGGCTCTTTCAAAAAAGATGGGTATTATTCTATCTGTTATGCTATTTGTATATACGGGAATAATTGGTCTTTGTGGTATATTTACGCCTGTAACAGGGACGGCATTCTTTATTGCAATAATGTTGTTTCTGTTCGCAGCATTTGTGCTTTTTGAAAGGTCAAGGGACTTAGAAGAAATAAAAAAAGGAGCCGACGAAATAAGAAACGGCAATATTTCATATAAAATCCCGGAACCAAAAAGCGAAGATTTAAAGGAATTTGCAAATAATATAAATGAGATTGCAGTCGGAATGGAAAGGTCTATGTCGGCAAAACTAAAGGCGGAAAGACTAAAAACCGAGCTTATAACCAATGTGTCGCACGATTTAAAAACACCGCTTACATCAATTATAAGCTATACTGAGCTTTTGTCTGGTCTTGATGATTTGAGCGAAGAAGCTAAGGATTATGTAAAAATTATAGAAAAAAAGAGTCAGAGACTTAAAACTCTCACTCAGGATTTGTTTGATATTTCAAAAGCGCAGAGCGGTAATGAAAATGTAGTTTTAGAAAAGATAGATGTCTCACTTTTAATAAACCAGTCGCTTGGCGAATATGATAATGAGATAAAGAAATCGGAGCTTACTTTCTGTGTCAATACAGAAAAGGACCTCCATATCCTTGCTGACGGCAGAAAGATGTCCCGTGTTATCGCAAATCTTATAAACAACATATTAAAATATACCATGAAAAATACAAGGGTGTTTATTTCTGCTTTTTCAAAGGATAATGAGATTATTATGGAGTTTAAAAATATTGCATCCTATCCGATGGAGTTTAGCGCAGAAGAAATTGTCGGAAGATTTGTCCGTGGCGATGAATCAAGGACAAAAGAGGGTAACGGTTTAGGTCTTGCGATTGTAAAAAGCTACACAGAACTCTCCGGCGGAAAGTTCCGTGTTGTATTAGACGGCGATATGTTTAAGGCTATTATAACGTTTGAAAAAATATAATAAAAAATAGTCTATACATTTTTGTATAGACTATTTTTCGTTTTATGAATTATATACGTTCTCGATGACCGAAATAACTGCTTTTCCGTATTCGCCTGTTGCGATATCACACGGCTCGTCATTTATGTATTTTAAGAACTCATCTAACTGATTTTTAAAAGGAATTGAGAAGTCCTGCGGAACATCCTGCTTTTCCCATGTACCGTTTCGGTTTATTGAAAGCTCTGTACTGCCTGACACCTTAACTGCACCGTTAGTAAAATAATATATTGAATCATAACCGCAGTTAGAGTAACCGCTAAATGTAACAGATGCCGAGATACTGTCTTTAAATTTTAAGAATATCTGCGCGTGGCCTTCAATATCCTTGTCATTTTTGATGTTTCCGACAGATGAAAAAGCTTTAACATCTTCATTTCCTAAAACATAGAAAAGCTTATCAAGTGCGTGTGCGCCGTAGTTCATAACTATACCGCCGCCGGCAAGTTTCTTGTTTAAAAACCAAGCAGGACGGGTGGGAAGGAAGTAGTCAATTGTTCTTACCTCCGAATACATTGAAAGCTTACCAAGTTCACCCGACTCAACAATTTCCTTTACCGCTTTGTTTGATTCAAAGAATCTCTGAATATGTCCGACTGCAAGCTTTTTGCCACTATTTTTAGAAGCTTCAATCATTCTTTCGCACTCTTCGACTGTATTTGCCATCGGCTTTTCAACTAAAACATGCACGCCTTTTTCCAAGAAATACACAGACACATCACAGTGAAGAAAGTGCGGAAGATTTAAAATAACCGCATCGGCATCAACATTATCCAAAATATTGTGATAGTCGACAAAATAGGGAACACCGTACTTTTCGCCGATTTCCTTTGCCACATCTTCTTTGTTATCGCAAACTGCAACGAGCTCGCATTTGTCTGAGCTCTTTATTGCGTTAAGATGGTCGATTCCTATAATACCTGTACCAACAACTGCAATCTTAATCATAATTAAAGACCAACTTTCTCTTTCCAGGCATCAATGTTTGCGCTGATAAATGCATCATCATTAAGATGCGGATACATTTTATAAACTCTGTCAAGCTCTTCTGCCTGACCTTCAGACATAGTTTCGTTGGGATTTAAGCAGAAAATGTTTTCCATAAGTCCCTGGCGACGAAGTACCTCGTGAAGACCTGCGATACAACCTTTAAAGCTATTTGCTGTGTCAAAGAATGCACTGTTTGCATCTGTAACTTCGGCAGCTAAAGTCAAAAGCTCTTCTGTAATGCCTGATGAGTTCTTAGCTTCTTTTAGCTTTTTAAACATCTCTACAACATTATGAGTCCATACAGACCAGTGTCCCAAAAGACCGCCGTCAAAGCCCTTAACAATCTTCTCACCGTTTACATCGAATGTATATTTTGTAAGAAGGTCGATTACGATATTGTCATCATTACCTGTGTAGAGAGTAATGTCGTCTCTTCTCTTTGAGTGAGCTGCCGCACGAACAACATCTAAAGTTGTGTAACGGTTAAATGATGCACACTTGATAGCTACAACATTTTCGATTGAACAAATCTGTTCCCAGTAATTATATGAGAATACTCTTCCGCCAACTGCAGTCTGGAGATAAAAACCAATTACGGGCATCTCAGCTGCAACTGCCTTTGTTCTTTCGATTAACTCTTCTTCTGATAAGTGGTTAAGTCCGCCTGGGCTTAAAAGAACAGCATCATAGCCGTATTTTTTGGCAAGCTTAGCCTCTGCGACTGCCTGTTCCTTAGGTCCGCATACGCCGCAGACTCTGACAATCACCTTGCCCGTTTCATTCTCAAACTTTTCAATTTCGTCAACAACAATCTTTAAAACAGGCTCAAATAAACCGATTTCGGGGTCTCTTATCTCAAACTGTGTTGTATGTACTGCAGTAGCAACGCCGCCAACGCCTGAGTTTAGGTAATAGTTCATAAGAAGGCGAAGACCTTTTTCGTTTAATTTTCTCTCACTTGTAAGAGCAAGCGGAGTTGCGGGGATTACAGTACCCTTTTTTAAAATTTTAAGTGCTTCTTCATGTCTTGTCATTTTAATACTCTCCTTTATAAATCAATAGCTTCCCTTACGCTCTTCAAAGTGAGTTGGTTTACCTAAAGTTCTTCCGCCTGCCAAGAGCCATTCTGCCTGCCAACGAATAAGTGTCTTTGCAGAAACTGACGGATAGCCGAAGGTTTCCATTGCCAAAGATGCATCGTTAAGATAAGCATCTGTGCCCGGTTCATTTTCAAAGATGGGCTCTTTTCCCAAGTATTTACCGAGCTCCAAAGCAACCTTTTTAACAGAAACGGTTTCAGGACCTGTAACATTCATAATTGTTGCAGGTGAAGTTGCATGCAAAAGACCGCGGATTGCAATTTCATTTGCTGAGCCTTGCCAGATAAAGTTATAGCAGGGAGTAGAAAGGCTTATCGGCTCACCCTTTAAAATCTTGTCTGCAACGTCAAAGAGTACGCCGTATCTTAAATCAACTGCGAAGTTTAGACGATATGTAAATACCTTTGTGCCGAATGTGTTTGCGGCATATTCAAAAGCTCTTTCTCTTGCCAAGCAGCTCATAGCATATTCGCCGTTAGGACCTACCTTGTCTTTTTCTGTGCATCCGCCTGAAGATAGGGGAACGATAGGGTAGATGTTACCTGATGAAAATACAACTATATTTGACTTTTTGAATTTGTCTGCTACGAATGCAGGGAGTGTTGAGTTCATAGCCCATGTCTGCCATTCATTACCGTCGGTACCAAACTTTCTGCCTGCCATGTAGATTACGTTTTTGGCATCTGGAAGTGAGTAAAGAGCATCTTTATCAAGAAGGTCCATAGCGATTACTTCAATGCCGTTATCCTTCATAAGCTTTGTTGCAATTTCATCACTGCCGCGTGAAACTGCATAGATTTTCTTATCTACACCTGCAGCCTTTGCAGCGTTTTTTGCGAGTACACAAAGTGTCGGGCCCATTTTACCGCCTGCACCCAAAACCATTATGTCGCCTTCGATTTTTTTCATGTCTTCAATAAGAGCTTCTGACGGAGTAGTCAGCATGTCGTTTAATTTTTCTTCTGTCCAGTTCATTATTATTCTCCTTTAAGATATTTAATATAGTCTTCTTTATTCATAAGAGGTTTGAAGGAGGTTATTACCTTCTTCGCATTCTTAGAGTTGTTTAATAAAAGTGATACTGCGGTTAATGTTAAAAGCTTTCCCGATAATATGTATGCAGTATCTTTGTCGGTTGCCAAAAATTCTTTCGAGTGAAGCTTTCCTGAAAATCCGCCGATTGACGGCTGGATTACGGGAAGTATCGAGCTTAAATCTCCGATATCTGATGAGCCTGTTATAGGCACTCCGTAAACCAAACTGTCAGACCCTAACATATCTTTTGCAACTTCTTCAAAAACTTGGGATAGTTCCAAACTTTCCTTTAAAGGAAGGTATCCGGGGATATCAACCGATTCTACAGTTGCACCAATCATTGTTGCTGCACCGGATATTGCACGCTCTACCGCATTGTTGCCTTTTTTGATTGCTTCAAAGGTCGCGCCTCTTACATAAGTATCAATACATACTTCGTCAGGCACCGAGTTTACAACATCTCCGCCCTTTGTGATTATTGGATGAATTCTTATTCTGTCTTCATCACGGAAGGTTTCACGGTTTGAGTGAATACCGAGTATTGCAAGCGCTGCGGCATTTAGGGCATTTGTTCCGTCAAACGGTGTGCTTCCGTGAACTGCTTTCCCGCGGAAAGTAATGGTCTTTGCAAGAAATCCTAAGTTTTCGCCTCTTACATATACTCTCGGACTTTCGTCTTCAGGCTGGGCGTGGAGCATGATTGCAATATCAATATCGTCAAATGCGCCTTCAGCTATCAACTGCTGCTTTCCGCCGAAGAAGGATATCTTACCTTCGTCTTTTAGCTTACCTCGGTTTTTAAGGTCAATAAATTCTTCTGCAGGTACGGCGAAAAATGTAATCGTTCCGTCCAACTCATCCATAATACCGCTCTTTTTAATTGCAATAACAAAACCAAATAGTGCAGCAATTTGTGCATGATGCCCGCAGGCGTGAGCGCTAAAATCCTTGTTTGCGAACGGATGTCCCTGACAGATTACCGAGTCAAGCTCGCCGATAATAGCAATGTTAGGACCGTTTCCGTTCCCGATTTTTGCCTTGACACCCGTTACGGCGTGCGGATATGTAAATTCGATTCCGTATTTTTGGAAAATGTTCTTTACAAGGGAAGAGGTCTTTTCTTCAAAATAACCGATTTCGGGATTATTTAAAATCTCTTGGGCAATTTCAAATATTTCATCTCTTGATTCCAAAAAAGCACTTTCTATTTTTTTCTTTATATCATCATATGTCATAGCTTCACCTCATTACTTTTTAAGGTAATTCATAATCATATCTGTAACTATCTGTTTGTAAACTTTAAGCGATTCGGAATCGGTAAAATCGCTTTTCATAATATGTGCCATTGTGTAGATATTAGAAAAACAGGAAAAGCAGAACATATTTATACAAACAACCACTTTTGTTATATCAAGGTCGGGTTTGAAAATTCCTTCATCAATGCCCTGTTTGATTTTCTTTTTCATAATATCCATGGCAGTTCCTTTTATTGAGCCTGCTGTTGACTGCTTTAAGCATTTGGCTTCGTTGATATTTTCCCACATTACCATTTTTACAAAGCTGTTGTTGGTAGAAAGGAATGAAAAGTAATGTGATATTACAGACTTTATTGCCTCTGTCGGATTTAATTCGCTTGCAATAAGCTCTCTTTCTGTGTCTGACATTCTCGAATAAACCATTTCCAGAACTGCAATATATAAGTTTTCCTTGCTTCCAAAATGCTCATATATCATTCGTTTGTTGATTTCTGCATCTGCCGATATTTCATCAACCCTTGCGCCATAAAGACCTTTTTCGGAAAAAGCCTCTTCAGCGGCTTTTAATATTTTATCTCTGGTGATTTCAGATTTTTTCATATTGTACTTCCTTTTCCTTTAAAGCACGTTCTATTTTTTTGGCGGTTTTTGAAACTGCAATTCCGCCCAAAGATGTTTCCTTTAGAGTCTCGCTCATCATATTGCCTACAGACCGCATCGCATCAATAACTTCATCTGCAGGGATTGCGCTTTCTATTCCTGATAGTGCCAATTCTGCGGCTGTAAGTGCCTGAACTGCGCCAAAAGCATTTCTTTTTACACACGGAACTTCAACCAAGCCTGCAACGGGATCGCATACAAGCCCCATAACAGCTTTTAGGGCTAAAGCGCAAGCGTGTGAGCACATTGTAGGCGTTCCGCCCATAATTTCTGTAACAGCCGATGCAGCCATAGCTCCTGCACTTCCGCACTCGGCGGCACATCCGCCCTTGGCACCTGCCAATGTTGCATTTGAAGCAATTACCATTCCGACTGCAGATGCATTTATTAAGCCGTCAACTAATTTTTCGTCGGATACTCTAAGGCACTCGGAAAGTGCAAAAAGTACACCCGGTAAAATTCCGCAAGAGCCGGCGGTAGGTGACGCAACAATTCGTCCCATGCAGGCATTATGCTCGGATACGGCTAAAGCATAAACAGTAGCTTTGTGAGAAACTTCGCCTAAAAGTCCTTTTGAAGAACTCTGAAGCTTTTTAGAAATTCCGCCCGACAATCCGCTTGTTGAAGATTTTTCCAAAAGACCGTTATGGATAGACTCTTTCATAACATAAAGATTTCTTTTCATGTGCTCTCTTAGCTCGATGGGCGTAATCTTTAATGACTCCGCCTGATATTCGGTTGTAAGTGCAGAAATAGTAATACCGCGTCTTTCGGCTTCGGTTGCCAACTGGTCAAGTGATTTAAATTCGTTAATCATAGTTTAAAAGGCGGTACGGTAATAACCTTATTGACATCGGGTATGTGCTTTAGTCTTAAAATAACTTCATCACATATCTTCTGGTCGGTTTCGATTACCATAATCGCATCCTTTCCTTCAAATTTTCTGAAAACTCTCATAAATGCAATATTAATTCCGAATTCTGCAAATATAGCAGATATATGTGCGATAAGTCCAGGTTTGTCGGCATTGAATATAATTGTTGTATCATACTCGGCTGAGAATAACACATCAGAGCCATTTATTGAAATAACTTCTATTCTACCTGCGCCTACAGACTGTGCAACCATCGTTACTGTATCACCTGATTCTCCCGTTAAAGAAATTTCGACGGTGTTAGGGTGCTCTGTTTCTTCACTTGACAGCAAAAACTTATACTCAAGTCCTTCTTCTATTGCATACTTAAAACTGTTTCTGAGTCTTAAATCATCCGACTCATAACCCAGAATTCCGCCGATAATAGCTCTGTCAGCACCGTGACCGGAATAGGTAAGAGCGAATGAACCATAGAGTGTAATAACTGCAGTTTTCGGCTTTTCACCAAGAAGTCTTCTCGCAATCAGACCAAGCCTTGATGCACCTGCTGTATGTGAGCTTGACGGACCTATCATAACAGGACCGATAATATCAAATATATTAATGTTATTCACCTTCTTTTTAAAGAAAAGTAACTATGTAGTTACTCTATCATAATATAAGTAAAAAGTCAATAGCTTTTTGTAAAAAAATGGGCTTTTAAAAAAAATAAATTCATTTATTGACAAAAGGGAAGAAATATGCTACAATCTTATCGTCTCAATCGGAAAAGAGTTTTCCGAAGCAAGATATAATGACCGCCGATTAAATAATCGGCTAAGGCCATACGGACAGCCGGGTCAAATGCCGAAAACCGCAGAAAAAGCGGTTGGCAACTTCTGTTGCCTTATTGATTGAGTTAGAAGCTCAAGTTTTATAAGTTGAATTTTTTAAACCTGTGCCTTTTGGCATATAACTTGTGAAATGGTCAATAAGAGTGGTAAAAGTAATCTTTGCTATATAACCTCTAAACCCATTGAGATACCGAAAAGTCGGGGAGTTTTCCTTGTCTTTTTTTACAGTATTATTGTCTGCAAGTGGTATGCCTTTATGTAGGGCATACCGTTTTTTTATCTTATTTTGTATTTAGGGGGCGCAAATAATGAAAAAAGTGTTGGAACTTAAAAATATTTCCAAATCGTTTGATGGGGAGAGCGTATTGGATAGCATCAGTCTCGATATTCATGATAACGAATTTATAACACTTTTAGGCCCTTCAGGATGCGGAAAGACTACACTTCTTCGTATGATAGGCGGATTTGAGCATCCTGATGAGGGGGAGATTTTGTTTCTTGGTGAAAAAATCAATGATACACCGCCTCACAAGAGAAATGTAAATACCGTTTTTCAGAAGTATGCACTTTTCCCGCATTTAAATGTATTTGAAAATGTGGCTTTTCCGCTACGTGAGAAAAAGGTGAAAAAAGCGGAAATCAAAGAAAAGGTCGAAAAGATGCTTTCATTGGTTATGCTTGATAACTTTAAAAACCGTGATGTTGTATCTTTGTCGGGCGGTCAGCAGCAAAGAGTTGCAATTGCAAGAGCGTTAATAAATCACCCTAAGGTATTGCTTTTAGATGAGCCTTTGGGTGCACTTGACTTAAAGCTTAGAAAGGATATGCAGCAGGAACTTAAGAAAATTCAGAAAAGCACAGGAATTACCTTTATATTCGTAACACATGACCAGGAAGAAGCTTTAAGTATGTCGGATACCGTCGTTGTGTTAAATGAAGGCAGAATTCAACAGGTCGGAACACCAATTGACATTTACAATGAGCCAGTTAATGCATTTGTTGCAGACTTTATTGGTGAAAGCAATATTATAGACGGCGTAATGCTGGAAAATTATAAGGTAAGCTTTTCAGGGCACACCTTTGAATGTCTTGATAAAGGCTTTTCACACGGCGAACCCTGTGATGTCGTGGTAAGACCTGAAGATGTGGATATTGTACCTGTAGATAAGGGAATGCTCTCGGGCACAGTAACACAGACAACATTTATGGGAGTCCATAACGAAATAATTGTAGATATCGGCGGATTTAAGTGGATGATACAGACGACCGATTCTGTAAATGTCGGCGAAAAAATCGGCATTTCACTTGAACCCGACGCCATTCATATTATGAAAAAGTCAAAGTATTCTGGTATGTTCGGTGATTATTCATCATATTCAAATGAACTTGATGAGTTGTCAAACCCGGAAACAGAAGAATAAAGTTTAGTAAAAAACAGCGGAAAGGAGTGTTATATATGAATAAAAACAAAGGCGCGGGGCTTGCATTAGCACCGTATTCTCTTTGGTCGGCTTTGTTTATAGTTGTGCCATTGATATTTATTGCATACTATGCCTTTACTGACGAAGCATTTCGTTTTACAACAGAAAATATAACACGCTTTTTCACCGCTACAAGTAATATTGAAGCAGACGACGGCACTTTAAAAGAAGTTCATACATATATTGTTATATTTATGCGCTCTCTAAAGCTTGCTGCAATTTCGACATTTATCTGTCTTTTGATGGGTTATCCTATGGCGTACATTATGGCAAGGGCTAAGCCTAAAACACAGAAAACGTTAGTAACACTTGTTATGATTCCTATGTGGATGAACTTTCTAATCCGTACTTATGCCTGGATGACGATACTTCAGGACACGGGAATTTTTAATAATATTTTATCGGTCTTTAAAATCAGTCCCGTCCATATAATCGGAACCGAAACTGCGGTTATAATCGGTATGGTATATGACTATTTTCCGTATATGATACTGCCGATTTATTCTGTAATGGCGAAGATGGACCCGAAGCTATTAGAAGCGGCAAAGGACTTGGGATGTAATAACTTCGGTGCAGTAAAAAGAGTTGTATTTCCTCTAAGCCTTCCAGGTGTAATTTCTGGAATTACAATGGTTTTGATTCCGTCAATCAGTACCTTCTATATTTCGCAGAAATTAGGTAACGGAAAATTCTTCCTTATCGGTGATGCGATTGAAGGTCAGTATATAGCAAACAACCTGCATTTTGCGGCAGCGATTGCGTTTATTCTTATGGTAATTTTGCTGATTTCGATGGGAGTATTCAAATATTTCACATCCAAATTAGTCTACGGGGGTGAGTAAAACGAAAATTTCATCAAAACTCTATACAACGCTTATATTTCTGTTTTTGTTTGCTCCCATTTTAGTTTTGCTCGTATTTTCATTTAACGATGCAAAAAGCCTTTCGGTTTTTTCGGGATTTTCGCTTAAATGGTATAAAGAGCTTTTAAAGGACAGAAACACTTTAGAATCGGTTAAAAACACTCTGATTCTTGCAACGAGTGCTACTGTTATATCAACAGTTTTAGGCACAATGGCGGCATTTGGTATGCACAAATTGAGAAGCGAATGGGGAAAAGCGATTTATAATTCTGTAACCAATATCCCTATGATTAACCCTGACATTATAACGGGTATTTCTTTGATGATTGTATTTGTATTTGTCGGAAGAATCTTTGGTGCGGCAACAAGTCTTAATTTCTGGACACTTTTAATAGCGCACATTACATTCTGTCTTCCTTATGTTATTTTTCAGGTAATGCCAAAGCTTAACCAGATGGATAAATCCTTAGTAGAAGCGGCAGAAGACTTGGGATGCACGCCATTAAGAGCATTTTTTAAGGTAACAATCCCCGAGATTATGCCTGGAATTATAACTGGCGCAATTATGGCATTTACTCTGTCTTTAGATGACTTTGTTATAAGCTACTTTGCGACGGGAAACGATTTCCAGACATTGCCTATCAGAATTTACGGTATGACCAAAAAGACGGTTACACCTAAAATGTATGCGTTGGCAACAATCATATTCTTTGTAACACTTGCGCTATTATTACTAAGCAATATGGTTGACAATGAAAAATCTGAAAAAGAAAGAAGATAAAAAGGGGGATAAAAAATTGAAAAAAATCTTTACATTGACAGTAACATTGCTTATCCTTTTAGTGTGCTTAACAGGCTGCGGCGGGGAAAAGCTTACATTAAATGTATATAACTGGGGCGAGTATATATCGGATGGCAGTGAAGGTAGCTTTGATACCGTAAGAGAATTTGAAGACTGGTATGAAGAAACCTATGGTGAGAAGGTTCGTGTCAATTACACAACATTTGCATCAAATGAAGATATGTATAGCAAAATCTCAAGCGGTGCAGTAAGCTATGATGTTATCATTCCGTCTGACTATATGATTGCAAGAATGAAAAATGAAGATATGCTTTTAGAGCTTAACTTTGACAATATCCCAAACTACCAGTATATAAAGGACGATTTTAAAGGTCTTTATTATGATGAAGAAAATAAATACACTGTACCTTATGCTTACGGTACAATCGGTGTAATTTATAATGCAAATGAAGTTGACGAAGCCGATGTCGGAGACTGGGACCTTTTATGGAACGAAAAGTATAAGGATAAGATTTTACAGTTCAATAACTCCCGTGATGCTTTCGGAATGGCAATGTATAAAAAGGGACTTAATGTAAACTCGGAAGACAAGGCAGTATGGGACGAGGCTTATAGCGAGCTTTTAGCACAGAGACCTTTGGTTTACAGTCTTGTAATGGACGAAATTTATAATATGATGGAGTCGGGTGAAGCTGCAATCGGTGCATATTATGCAGGCGATTACTTTACGATGAGGGACGCTCAGGCAGAAGATGTAGACCTTAAATTCTATTATCCCGATAATACGAATTTCTATATAGATGCTATGTGTATTCCGAAATGCTCGGAGAATAAAGAGCTTGCGGAAATATTTATAAACTATATGCTCTCAAAAGAGCCTGCGATTGCAAATGCAGAATATACCTATTATGCTTCTCCTAACTCGCTTGTTTATGAAGATGCTGGGTACATTGAAGAAATGGGCGACAGTATGGGTGTCCTTTATCACTTTAACGATAATTTCAAGGAACTTTACAACAAAAATGCCTACAGAAATTTAAATCCCGAAACACTTGATTATATTAACACCTTATGGGAAACACTTAAGATTAACTAAAAATTATGCACCTCAAAAAATGGGGTGCATAGTCTTTTTATAAAAAATTTCCTTTTTAGGTTGAAAAAATCAAAATTGTGTGTTATACTAATATCTAATATAAGAAATTGGAGGCGAGATAAATTGGCAGCCGAAAAAATTAAAAAGAAAAAACAGCTGACATATAAAGGTAAACCTATCTATAGACAGGGAAACCGCATCTATTACGGAAACTTGGAAGACGATTTAATCTTAGTGCTTGATGTTGTTGAGACAAAGAAGATTAAGGATTCGGAAGTTTCTACAAAGGTGCTTTTTGAAGTTCAGGATAATACAGGTGAGCTTGGAAAAGGGGCAACCTTTAGAAAAGGCGAGAGAGAAAATCTTTATAAGGCATTCGATATGGGAGCATGGTGGCTTCAGGACGCGTTGGATATGCAGAGCAAGATGGGTTAATTTTAAAGGCAGAGGAGCTAAAACCTCTGCTTTTTGTAATATTACATAAAAATTAACAATATAATTTGTAAAAAACAAGGTATAGATTATCTTGTTTTTTTATGTTTTCATGTTGACATTTTGTGATTATTGTTATACAATTGTAAAAGTAAAAGGCAATTCTAAGTAAAATTGCACAAATTACAGAATTGAACAATTTAAGGAGGAAATAATTATGTTCAAGTCAAAAAGAATTTTGGCATTGGTATTAGCAATTGCTATGCTATTGCCGGTAATGGCAGGTTGTGGCAAGACAACAAACAAGCCTTTAGTAGAAGGCGAAGAGTTAGATCTTTCTATCTTCTTCCACATTTTCAGCTACTGCGTATTTGATGACGAGTGGCCGATCTTCGTAGAAGCAGCTAAGAGAACAGGCGTTAAGCTTCACGGTACAGCTGCTGAAACTATTTCAGACTCTGGTCAGGCATTCTCAACAATGCTTGCATCAGGCACACTTCCTGACATCATTGGTTATAATGGTACAGATCTTAAAAAAGCTGGTATGGACGGCGCTTTGATTCCTTTGGAAGATTTAATCAAGGAATACGCTCCGAACATCCAGAAGCTTTTGGATGCAAGCCCTGAATTTAAGGCAGAAGCTACAGCTGCTGACGGACATATCTATCATATCCCGTCAACATCAGCTAACCCTGCTGACGGTGTATCACCTTCACTCGGCTGGTTCATCCGTACAGACTGGTTAGATAAGTTAGGTTTGGAAGTTCCGAAGACTGTTGATGAACTTTACAATGTTTACACAGCATTCAGAAACGAAGACCCGAACGGCAACGGCAAGAAGGACGAAATTCCGTACTTCACAAGAAACGGTTACATACATGACCTTTATCAGCTCTGGGGTGCTAACAGAACTTTCTATGTAAAAGACGGCAAGTTTGTTGCTGGTATGGCAGAAGATACAACAAAGAATGCACTTGTAAACTTGCAGAAGTGGTATAAAGAAGGCCTTATTGATAAGGAAATCTTCTCAAGAGGCGGCCAGGCAAGAGAACAGCTTCTCTCATCAGACCTCGGTGGTTCAACACATGACTGGTTCTCATCAACAGGTTCATACAATGGTAAGTTTGCAAACCTTAACAATGCATTCTTAACAATGGCACCTCCTGCTGACATTAACGGTGTAGTTAAGGAAGATCAGGGTTCATCACCTGTTATGACACTTGGCTGGGGTATTTCAAAGGACAACAAGCACGTTGAAGAGACAATGAAGTACTTTGATTTCTGGTTTACAGAAGAAGGTGCTGCTCTTGGTAACTGCGGTATTGAAGGCGTACACTACAATGTAGTAGACGGCGAAAAGGTATTTACAGACGAAGTTATCAATGCTGACGGCGGTGCACCCGGTTACTTAAGAAACATCGGTAGTGCTGAATGGGGTAAGCTTGGTACTAACGAAGCACTTCTTTCAACAATGCACGAAATTCCTAAGAAGGGTTATATTGAATACATCGAAAACAAGTATATTTCTCCGCAGACACCTGTTGTTACATTCAATGAAGAAGAACAGAAGGTAATTGATAAGTACTTGGTAAATATCAATACTCTTGTTAGTGAAATGGAGCAGACATGGGTACTTGGTAAGGGCGATGTTGAAGCTCAGTGGGATAAGTATGTTGCAGACCTTAAGGGTATGGGACTTGACGAAGTTTTAGCAGCTTACAACGCAGCTTACGACAGATACTTAGGCAGATAATTTTAATAAATAAATTATAATTCACAAAAAGCATCGTGCCCGAAAAGGGCATGGTGCTTTTTTAAACCTTATAACGAGACGGTTGAACAAGCGAAAAAACAAGGTATGTATTATCTTGTTTTTTTACGTTTTCATGTTGACATTTTGTAATTATTGTTATATAATTGTAAAAGTAAAAGGCAATTCTAAGTAAAATTGCACAAATTACAGAATTGAACAATTTAAGGAGGAAAAAATTATGTTCAAGTCAAAAAGAATTTTGGCATTAGTATTAGCTATCACTATGCTTTTGCCGGTAATGGCAGGCTGTGGTAACACAGGAAACAATCCTGTAGTAGAAGGCGAAGAGTTAGATCTTTCTATCTTCTTCCACATTTTCAGCTACTGCGTATTTGATGACGAGTGGCCGATCTTCGTAGAAGCAGCTAAGAGAACAGGCGTTAAGCTTCACGGTACAGCTGTTGAGACAGTGTCAAGCTCAGAGCAGGCATTTTCAACAATGCTTGCAGACGCCACACTTCCTGACATCATTAGTTATAATGGTACAGATCTTAAAAAAGCTGGTATGGATGGCGCTTTGATTCCTTTGGAACATTTAATCAAGGAATATGCTCCGAACATTCAGAAGGCCTTTGATGAAAATCCGGAAATGAAGGCAGTTGCAACAGCAGCTGACGGACACATATACTTCATTCCTGGTGCATCAGGTGACTCGAAAGAAGGTGGTATTCCTTCAATGGGATGGTTCATCCGTACAGACTGGTTGGATAAGTTAGGTTTGGAAGTTCCGAAGACTGTTGATGAACTTTACAATGTTTACACAGCATTCAGAAACGAAGACCCGAACGGAAACGGAATAAAGGACGAAATTCCTTATTTCCAAAGAGGTCAGTTCATTACCAACCTCTACCAGCTCTGGGGTGCTAACAGAAACTTCTATGTAAAGGACGGCAAGTTTGTTGCAGGTATGGCAGAAGATGCAACAAAGACAGCTTTAGTAAATCTCCAGAAGTGGTATAAGGAAGGCCTTATCGACAAGGAAATCTTCTCAAGAGGTGGTCAGGCAAGAGAACAGCTTCTTTCAACCGACCTTGGTGGTTCAACACATGACTGGATGTCATCAACATCTTCATATAACACTACCTTTGCAAACCTTAATAATAAGTTCCTTGCGATGACACCTCCTGCCGACATTAACGGCGTAATTAAGGAAGACAGCGGACGTTCATCGGTAAGTGATATGGGTTGGGGTATCTCAAAGGACAACAAGCACGTTGAAGAGACAATGAAGTACTTTGACTTCTGGTTCACAGAAGAAGGTATGATTCTTGGTAACTGTGGTGTTGAAGGCGTTCACTACAATGTAGTTGATGGCAAAAAGGTATTTACAGACGAAGTTATCAATGCTGATGGCGGTGCTCCAGGTTTCTTAAGAAACATCGGTTGTGTTGAAATCGGTAAGCTTGGCACATTGGATGCTGAACTTACAACAATGCATCCGATTGGCCGTGCAGGTTTTGAAGAGTATTTAAATAACGGATATGTAACAGAACAGGTTCCTGCTGTTACATTCAACGAGGAAGAGCAGAAGGTTATTGATAAGTACTTAACAAACATCAACACTCTTGTTGGTGAAAAGGAACAGATTTGGGTACTTGGTAAGGGTGATGTTGAAGCCGAGTGGGATAAGTATGTTGCAGACCTTAAGGGTATGGGACTTGACGAAGTTTTAGCAGTTTACAACTCAGCTTACGACAGATACTTAGGCAGATAATTTAAAATCATAATTCACATAAGCATCGTGTCCTTTTCGGGCACGGTGCTTTTTTTCTTTTTTCAAATTTTTTATTATAATTTTTTAATTTTTAGTGGGCAATATAATGTTACGAAAAAAATTAAAAGGGGAAAATTATAATGAAAATTCTGGTAAAAAATAGTAAAAATCTTTCGGGTGAAATTTTTGCGGGTGGTTCTAAAAATGCGGCACTTCCAATAATGGCGGCAAGTATGTTATGCGATGGAAGGTGCAGGATTTTAGGACTTCCTACGCTTCTTGATACCTTGAATATGAAAAGTATAATGCAGGATTTGGGTGTTAAAATTAAAGAAAATTCTTTTGACAGTACAAATTTATATAGCTTTAGTGCTCCTTATGAAAAGGTAAAAAAACTAAGGGGTTCAATTTTGCTTGCAGCACCTTTGTTGGTTAGATTTGGAAGATGTCAGATTCCATTGCCCGGCGGATGTCCGATAGGAACAAGACCAATTGATCAGCATCTAAAGGGGTTTAAAATACTCGGTGCAAAATGTGAAACATATCACGGAATGGTGGATATAAGATGTAACAAGCTAAAGGGTGGAAAAATTTACCTTGACTTTCCGTCTGTTGGTGCGACGGAAAATCTCATAATGGCGGCATCGTTGGCAGACGGTACAACTGTAATAGAAAACGCCGCTGCTGAGCCTGAAGTGGAAGATTTATGTAATTTTTTAAACAGAATGGGCGCAAAAATAGATGGTGCAGGAGGGAATACCATAAGGATTGACGGCGTCAAGAAATTAAACGGCACAGAGTATACGGTAATCCCTGACAGAATTGAAGCGGGCACATATATAATGGCGTATGCAATAACAAAAAGCAAAGGCATTGTCGGAAATGTAAAATTTGAGCATCAAAAACCGCTTGTTGCAAAGCTTAGGGAAATGGGAGTAAAGATAAAGGAAGCAGATTCGGGTTATTTTATTGATGCAACAGGCAATATAAAATCGGCAAGCATAAAAACTCTGCCGTATCCCGGGTTTCCGACAGATATGCAGGCGCAGTTTTCGTCGCTTTTGTCGGTATCAAAAGGAACTGGAATGATAGTTGAAACTATCTTTGAAAACAGGTTTTTGCATATTGGTGAGCTTTTAAGAATGGGCGCATCTATAAAGGTTGACGGAAGAACATCGGTTATAGAAGGTGTAAAACGCTTAACAGGTGCAAAGGTAGAGGCAAGAGATTTAAGAGGCGGTGCGGCTCTTGTGTTGGCGGGGATAGCAGCCGACGGTGAAACGGAAATTTCGGGTGCTGAGCATATATTAAGAGGTTATGAAAATTTTTCGGAAAAACTAAATAAAATCGGGTGTGATATAAGTATATTTGACACATAAAAATGATTGCAAAATATAGTGAGAAGTGGTATAATAAATAATGGATAAAACTATTTAAAAGGGGTATTCTTTGAAAATGCTTTTAAATCTGATTTTAGGCGGTGCAGGTTCGGGTAAAAGCGGACTTGTCGAGACAAAAATAAGGGAAAGTTTAAATAATGGAAAAAGAGCTTTGGTAATTGTACCTGAGCGTTTTTCGCATGTCGAAGAAAGAACACTTATTGATGTTTTCGGCGGTCTCGGACTATTTAAGATAGAAGTTACAACCTTTTCTAAAATGACAAGAAGAATTGTAGTAGGAAAGGACAAGCTTTTGCCGTCGGGAAAACAGATGCTGATTCAAAAAGCGGCAAAGGAAAATAAATTATCGGGCGACGGAATATTTGAAGGTATCTATAATCTTTCGGGTTTTGCAGAAAAGATTTCAGATACTATTGACGAGCTTAAAAAGAATATGATTACACCCGAAGTTCTTTTATCCGAAAAACAGGACGGAATTTTAGGTAAAAAAATCGACGCTATTGCAAATATCTATAAAAGCTATCAGGAATATTTAGGCGACAAATATTCGGAACCTGATGAGAATATTTTAAGGCTTCCTGATGTGATTTTGGAAGACGGCGGTTTTTCAGATACCGATATTTATATAGACGGTTTTTCCGATTTTATGGAAGCACACTATGGTGTAATAGAAAGCCTTGTGAAAATGGCAAACAGCGTTACCGTTACTCTCACTTTGCCTAAAAAGGCACAATACAATCCTGACGGGATATTTATGCCCGTTTTGGAGTCATATAATAAGCTTCTTGACATTGCGAACCGACTTTCGGTGACAGTCAATAAGGAAAGTCTTGACGGCGAATATGAGTATGTAAAGTCGGAAGACATTAAGTTTTTACTTTCAAATTTTTCTGACGTAAATTACAAAAATCCGCCTGTAGCTCAGAATATATCGGTAAAGACGGTATTTGACAGACATGAAGAAGTAAGGCATCTTGCGTTCTCTATTCAAAAAGAAGTTCGCAAAAGGGGCATTAAATACAGAGATATCGGCGTTATTGCAGGAGATTTAAGTAAATACCTGCATATTATCGAAACGGTGTTTGATGAATATAAAATACCCTTTGCAGTTGACTCTACAACACCTGCGCTTTGTCATCCTGCTATCAGGGTTACACTTCTTGCATTCCGTGTTATAGCAAATAATTTTTCATATAGAACTGTATTTGAATATTTAAAATCGGGCTATATTTACGAAAAAACAGAAGACGGAGTTACAAGAATTTCCAAAGATGATGTTGATGCTTTAGAGCTATATGTAAAATCAAGGGGAATTCGCGGAAAGAATAAATGGTTGTCCGAAGACGACTGGACATATTCTTTAAAGGGTGTCTTTGATGAAGCAACAGGCGCAAAATTCAGGGAAGAAGACATAAGCCATATCGACAGCTTAAGACGAAAGTATATGGAGCCGTTCTTTGCCTTTTCCGAGAAGATAAAGGGTCGACAGAAGGTAAGAGCTTTTGCGTCTGCGCTTTTTGAGTTTTTATCTGATATACACCTTTATGAAGGACTTTTAATAGAAAAAAAGCATTTTGAAGAACAAAATATGCTTGATGACTCTGCGCTTTTGGAAAATGTTTGGAATGTAATTATAAATACACTTGACCAGGCAGTTATGACATCTGGTGATGAGTATATGTCAAGGGACGATTTTCTGTCTATGCTTGAGTCGGGATTTTCCAAAGAAAACCTTGATTTTGTTCCGCCGGGTATTGATAGAGTATCAATCGGCAGAGCAGATGTAAGCCGACCTGTTTTAGTTAATACTTTATTTGCAATAGGTGCACTAAAGGGCGAGATGCCAAAGGATAATGATTCCTACGGTATTATTACCGACAGTGAAAGAATGACTTTGGAAGAAAATGGTTTTAAGATACTAAAAACCAATGAAACAAGGAAAAAGCTTTCCGAGTTTAATCTATTTTCGTCATTTACTGCCGCAACTGAAAAGATTTACATAACATATCCTATTGTCTTGGACGAAGGAGAAGAAGGCAGTCCTTCAGAGATTGTTACTGACATTTTAACTATGTTTGATATTACGCCTATGCCACTATCTGAAAGCGAAGAGTTTTTGGCGTATGCCTCGTCCGAGTCGGGCGTATATAACAAATTGGTTTATGAGCTATCAAAAGAAATACCTGACGAAAGACGCGAGTTCTGGGAAGATTTTAAGACACAAGAGCTTTCGGGTGATAAAGAATTTGAGATTAAAAAAGCAGCGGAAGACTCAGATTTGTCAGTATTTTATGATATTGCACCTGAAGAAGACGATATATTTAAGAGAATCAAAAAATACAGAAACGGCAACATAAAAATCTCAAAAGCAATTGCCGAAAAGCTTTATAAAAACCGTTCATACAGTATTTCTGCGCTTCAGAAGTTTAACGAATGTCCGTTCTCTTATTATGCAACATATGGGCTAAGAATTGACGAAGAATCGGAAAAACAGATAGAAAGCTCGGATATCGGCACAATGATACATTGGGCGGTTTCGGAATTTTGTAAAAAAGTTCAGGAAAACGCCGAGTCTAAAGAAAAGAAAAAAGAGTGCTGGGATAATCTTTCTCGTGAAAAATCCGACGAGATTATATCATCACTTTTAAACGGTATAAAAGAAAGAACCGTTATTGCTAACCCTGGTATGTCGGAAGTGGCACTTTCTGTTATTATGTCAAAGGCGGAAAGAACAGTAAAACGGTCTGTTGATACTATAAAAGACAGTATCATAAAAGGCTCATTTGCCGCTATGGATTTTGAGAGGGAATTTGAGTTTGAGATTGAAAACCTTACTCTGCGTGGAATAATTGACAGAATTGATTTAGCTGATACCGATGAAGGAGAGTTAATCCGAATCATAGACTATAAGACAGGGTCAAAAAGTTTCACTTTCTCAGGAATCTGCAATAAGACCGACCTTCAGCTTATGGTTTATGCTTTAGCAGCTGAAGATATGTATAAAGCCCAAAATGCTAAAGTCGGTGCAGTTATGTATAACACAATCCGTGATGAACTAAAAAAAACCGACGGAGATATCAAGGTTTCTCTAAAAGCCGCACCGCTTGACGGAATAATTGTTACAGAAAATGAAGACACAAAGGATGAAGAAATCCTTTATCACGACAGAACATTAGATGAGGGCGGAGTGAATTCCGAGTTTTTACCGCTTTCAACCAAAAAGGCAGGCGGACTTAAAAAGTCGGGTATGATTGTTGAGAGAAAACAGTTTGATTTACTTAAAAGCTATGTTACAAAAACCGTAAAAGATACCGATAATTATATTAAAAACGGTGATATTTCACCGTATCCGTTGGGTGATGACGAGTATTCGCCGTGTGCTTGGTGTAAGTTTTCTTCACTTTGCCTTTTTGATAATAAAAAGGACAAGGCAAGGGAAAAGGTAACATCGAACAGTAAGGCTTGGGAAATTATTGAATCGGAGGCAGGAAATGAGTGATATTAAATGGAGCGCTGACCAGCTAAAAGCTATTGAGGCAAGAGACCAGAAGGTCTTGGTGTCAGCAGCTGCAGGAAGCGGTAAAACAGCCGTTTTAACAAAAAGAATAACAGATATGCTGCTTTCCGAAGAAAGAAGAGTAAGTGCTGACAGATTGTTGGTTGTAACATTTACAAAAGCTGCGGCAAAGCAGATGAGAGAACGTATTGAAAATAGTCTTAAAGATGAGTTAAGAATTGCAAATGAGACAGATGATTTTCTAAGACAAAAGCTTATAAAAAAACAGATAAAGCTTTTGGATAAGGCAAAAATTTCGACCATTGACTCATACTGTCAGCAGACTGTAAAGGAGTATTTTCATTTAGTCGGGATAAGTCCGTCCTTTGGTATTTTGTCAAAGTCCGAAGAAGACCTTATTATGAAAGAAGTCTATAAAGACCTTTCGGAAAAGCTCTATGAAGAAAAAGATGCTAGCTTTTTGTATCTTGCAGAGAATTTGACCAGAGTTGCAAAGGAAGACTCGATTTTTGACTATGTTTCAAAAATATACAGATTCATTCAGAATTTCCAATACCCTGAAGAATATTTAAGAGCTTGCAAAAATGAATATAAGCTAGAAAACGGATTTTTTGACAGTATCTGGGGAGACAGAATTTCAGAAAAGATAAAAGAAGCCATTGATACGCTTTTAACTGCATATGATGTAATTTTTGAAGTTGCGGATGAAAAGAAAAAAGAAAAAATCCAAAAGGAAAAGGAAGTTCTTAAGAATCTGTTAGATACTCCGCTTCAAAAAATGCAGGAAGCAATCGAAAGTATAAATGCAAAAGACTTTGAGATTGATGTTGAAGACACATTTTTTGAAATGCAGTCTTTGTTCCCTGAAGATGTTAATAAGTGCGAGAATATTATGAAAAATATTCTCTCTCCCCAAATTACAGCACTTTTGGAGCTTACCGAAAAATTTTTCTTCTTAATGGAAGAAAAAAAGAAAAGTATTTCTCTTCATAGCTTTTCGGACATTGAGCGCTTTACATATCAGTTGCTTGACAAAAATGAACTTGCAAGAAAAGAAATGGTGTCCCGTTTTGATGAAATTTTAATCGACGAGTATCAGGATACAAATGCTCTTCAGGACGGTATTTTTGAGATGCTTACAAACGGCAAAAATATGTTTATGGTTGGAGATATGAAGCAGAGTATCTACCGTTTCAGAGGCTCTGAGCCGCTTGTATTCAGGAATAAACAGGACGCATATAAGACGAGAAAAAATAACATAAACAGAAAGATTTACCTAAAGGAAAACTACAGAAGCCGAAGGGAAGTTTTAAATGCGGTGAACGACCTTTTTGAAAGATGTATGACAAAGGCAGTAGGCGAAATAAATTACGATAGCTCACAGATGTTAAACCTTGGAAATAAAAGCTACGGCAGAAAAAATTCTGACTATATCGCTGAATTTAAGCTTATCGGACTTCCTGACGGCGATAATGCACCCGACAGAGCTCACGCAGAAGCTGAGTATGTAGCCGACCGCATAAATAAAATGAAAAAGGACGGCTTTTTAATTCACGATACCGAAGATGTAATAGAAAACGGTGTCACCGTTAAAAAGGATATTTTAAGACCTGTAAAGAATTCTGACATTTTAATTTTAATGTCGTCTCATAAAAAGGACGGCGATGTATTTAAAACTGTTTTGGAAAAAGCGGGAATAGGTGCACATGTTGAAGTTGAAGGATTTTTCCAAAAAGCCGAAATCAAGCTTATGATGTCGGTATTAAAGGCTATTGATAACCCAAAAAGAGATATATCATTTGTTTCGGTATTAAGGTCGCCTGTCGGCGGATTTACCGACGATGAAATAGCTTTAATTCGTGCATATGAAAGGCATGGATGTATTTATGACGCATTGTTAAATGTGTATTCCAAGTACCTTCTCTTAAAGGAAAAGGGAGAAGATATAGGCGGTGCAAAGATTTTCGGAGATAAAATCGGAGACTTTTTAGTAAAGTTAAATTCGTGGAGGGACAGGTCAAGATACTTAACATCTTCAAAGTTTGTAGATATGCTTTTAAATGAAACGGGTATCAAGTCTTTTGCCAACGCTCTTTACGGAGATGAGGCAGAAGCGAATTTAAGACTCTTTTTCGACAGGTCAAAGGAATATGATTCTTTAGGTTACAGAGGTGTATTCTCGCTTTTAAAGCACTTAGAAGAGTTGGAAGATGCATCGGAAGACCTTACAGGTGCTGTCGGTAAAGCTACTGATGACAGTGTAAGAATTATGACTATTCATAAAAGCAAGGGTTTGGAAGAAGCGGTTGTATTCCTTTGCGGTATGAATAAAAGATTCAATTTAAAGGACGCAAATGATACGCTTTTACTCCATAATAAGCTCGGTGTAACTATGGACTTTACAAGTTATTTGGGGAATGTGTCGGTTATGTCACCCTTAAGACAGGTGTTTTCTAAGACTATAAAGGACGAGCTTTTGTCGGAAGAAATGAGAAAGCTCTATGTTGCCTTAACCCGTGCTAAAGAAAAGGTGATAGCAGTAGGCTCTGTTAAAAAGGGAAGGTCTGAAGATTCGCTTACAAAAAAATGGCAGGACACATTGGATTCCGGCATCACACCGTATGTGCCGTTTGCTACAAGCTTTGCTGACTGGTTAGGACCTATCTCTAAAGTGTCTGACCTTTGGAAATTTGAATATATAGAAGCTGAGCCTTTAGTAAATCATAGCCTTGCAACCGACAGAATAACCGAAGATTTAGGGTATCTGCCAAAAAAAGAAACCTTAAAAGAAATTCTTTTCTGGGAGTACCCCTATCAATCATCAAAAATTAAATCAAAGGCTGCAGTTTCTGATTTTAAGGGGATACATATGTCTAATATGCCTCAAAAACCTAAGTTTTTGACCGAAGACAAATTCTCGGGCACAGATATAGGCGATGCAGTTCATAAGATAATGGAAATTGTCGATATCAAAAACGGCACAAATGAAGAGTATCTTAAAAGACTTTTTGATGCACTTTCCGAATCGGGTGCGGTTAAAAAGGAAGCACTTTCTGTAATAAACAAGGAAAAAATTATAAAGTTCTTTAAATCCGACCTTGGAAAACGAATGGCAGAAGCCAAAGAAGTGATGAGAGAAAGTGAATTTGAGATTTCAATTCCTGCAAAAAGGCTCTATCCTGATATTGAAGATGAATCGGAGAGTGTGCTCTTACAGGGTATAATTGACTGCTGGTTTATAGAAAACGGAGAGATTGTTTTGGTTGACTATAAGACAGACAGAGTTGAAGATATTTCCCAAATTCACGAAAAATATGACATACAGCTCTCTTTATATGCCGAAGCATTAGAGAAAATTGCCAAAAAAAGAGTAAAAGAGAAAGTTATATATTTATTTTCTAAAGATTGTGTGGTAAAATGTTAACATAACTTGAAAGGTATGAATTTAGTATGTGGATTAGTGACGAATGGAAAGATTACCGCCTTGTTGATACAGGTGCGGGCGAAAAAATTGAATACTGGAAGGACATCACCTTAAGGCGTCCTGACCCACAGGCAATCTGGACCAAAAGGTCGGAATCTAAGCTTTGGAATTCGTCCGATGCATTTTATCACAGAAGCCAGAAAGGCGGCGGTGCATGGGAAATAAAAAATAAGAAAATCCCTGAAAGATGGGAAATTTCTTATAAAGACCTTGTGTTTAACATTAAGCTTATGGGCTTTAAGCATACAGGCCTTTTTCCTGAGCAGGCTACAAACTGGGACTGGTTTAGAAACTTAATAAAAAAGAGCGGACGAAAGATAAGAGTTTTAAATCTTTTTGCTTATACAGGCGGTGCAACCGTTGCGGCACTATCGGTTGGAGCGGAAGTTGTGCACGTCGATGCATCAAAGGGAATGGTTTCATGGGCAAAGGAAAATGTTATGTCATCAGGACTATCCCAAGGAAACGTAAGATATATTGTCGATGATGTTAAAAAGTTTGTCTCACGTGAGATAAGACGCAAAAGACAATATGATGCAATCATTATGGACCCACCGTCTTATGGCAGAGGCCCGTCGGGAGAACTCTGGAAGATAGAAGACGAGCTTTATCCCTTAATTGAAGAAACAACAAAGCTTTTGTCGGATAATCCATTATTCTTTTTGGTAAATGTATATACAACTGGTCTAACACAGACTATAATAAAAAATTCCTTAGAGCTAACAGTTGGTGAAAAATTCGGCGGACATATCGAGTGCGATGAAATAGGACTTTTAATTGAAGATAAGCCCGGTATGGCACTTCCTTGCGGAATTTCTTTAAGATGGGAAAGATAAATACACGGAGGGGAAGGAAATGAAGCTTTCGGTAAAAAGAAGAATATATTACACATCAGTAATTATATCGCTTATTGCAATACTTATTTCTGCTGTTGTAATTAACAGAACACTTGTAAATACACCGAAAATTGATATAGAAAAAGTGGCAGACAACGCAGGAGAGCCTGTAAGCTGTTATATGGCGTATTTTGACGAAAATGACGAGATTGTTGTAGGTATCACAGAAGACGACCAGGAAGCGCTTTTAGAAATCACAGACTATATAAAGAGCATTGACCTTTCAAATCCTGTTGATAAAAAGGACAAGGAAGAAATGAGTCTTGATGCGTGGGTTATTCTTTACGATAAGGATAATAAAATTTCAAGCCGTATGAATTTCTATAACGGCGGAGAAGTTATCTGGTATGACGGCGAAAGATATGAAGGAATTGACGGTGTTATGGAAAAAATAATAGAGTTCTGTAACACTCATAAGGAAGAAACGGAAGAAGTATCCCCGTCGCCTGAAGTAACAGAAGACGAATCCCTGAAAGGACAGAAAAATGATTAAAACAGAAAATCTTGTTTGCGGTTATGGCGAAGAAGAAAAGCATGTAGTAATTGAAAATTTGAATATTGAGATTGAAAAGGGCAGTTTTACCGCAATTTTAGGTCATAACGGGTCAGGAAAATCAACACTTGCCAAGCACTTTAACGGAATTTTATTGCCGGAGGGCGGAAAAGTCTATGTTGACGGTATGGATACTGCAAAAGGTAACCTTGTCTATGAAATCCGCCGTATTGCCGGAATGGTATTTCAGAATCCCGATAACCAGATGGTATCGGCTGTTGTAGAAGATGAAGTTGCCTTTGCACCTGAAAATTTGGGTGTTGAGCCGAAAGAAATAAGACGAAGAGTAGACGAGTGCCTTGAGATTGTAAATATGTCAGATTTTAAGCTTTCATCACCGTCAAGGTTATCGGGCGGACAGAAGCAGAGAGTGGCAATTGCATCGGTGCTTTCAATGGAGCCTGAATATATAATTTTAGATGAACCGACTGCAATGCTTGACCCAAAAGGCAGACGTGAAGTTATAAAGACAATTAAGATGTTAAATAAAACTAAAGGTATGACCGTTGTTTTGATAACACACTATATGGATGAAGCGGCAGAGGCAGACAGAGTTATTGTCTTAGACGAAGGCAAGGTGATAATCGACGATGTTCCAAAGAATGTGTTTTCAAAGGTTGAAAAGGTAAAGAGTGTAGGACTTGATGTTCCGCAGGTTACCGAGCTTGTAAACCTTTTAAGACAGGAAGGAATTGAATTGCCAAAAGACATTATAACTGTCGAAGAATGCGTTGATTGCATATTGAAATTATTGAACAAGGAAGAAAAATAATGATAACAGTTAAGGGACTAAACTATACATATCAGCCGGGAATGCCGATGGAGCATCAGGCGCTTTACGATATAAATTTTAATATTAACGATGGCGAATTTGTTGCTGTAATCGGGCATACAGGCTCGGGCAAATCCACTTTAATACAGCACCTAAACGCTCTTATCCGCCCGACAAGTGGCGAAATTTATATTAACGGCGAAGATATTCTCTCCAAAGACACAGACCTTAAAAAAGTCCGCTCAAAAGTAGGACTTGTATTTCAGTATCCCGAATATCAGCTCTTTGAAGAAACCGTAAGAGCGGATATTGCATTCGGACCTAAGAATATGGGACTTTCGGATGAAGAAGTCGAAAACAGGGTTTTGGAAGCTTTGCATCTGGTAGGATTACCCGAAAAGATACTTGATAAGTCTCCATTTGATCTCTCGGGCGGACAGAAAAGAAGAGTGGCTATAGCGGGTGTTCTTTCAATGCGCCCTGATGTGCTTATTTTAGACGAGCCGACAGCTGGTCTTGACCCTAAGGGAAGAGACGAAATTTTAGGACAGATTACAAAAATGCATAAAGAACGCGGTGATTTAACTGTAATTTTCGTGTCTCACAGTATGGAAGATGTAGCAAAAATTGCTTCCCGTGTAATCGTAATGGCAAAGGGCAGACTTGTTATGGATGGCGTTCCTGCCGAGATTTTTGCACGTGGAGACGAGCTTAAAAAAATCGGGCTTGATGTACCGGAGATTACACGCCTTACACACGAGCTTATTAAAAGGGGAGTTAATATAAGACCTGACATATATACAGTTGATTTTGCAAAAGATGTATATCTTGAACTTTTAAAAGGGGAGGGAAAGATATGCTAAAAGACATTACAATCGGACAGTATATTCAAGGCAACAGCCCGATTCACAGAATTGACCCGAGAGTTAAGATTTTAGTGACACTTTTCTTTATCGTAACTCTCTTTTTGATAAAGGGAGTAGCTGAATATGCTATAATTACACTCTTTTTAATTGCAGTAATCAAGATGTCAAAGGTACCGTTTAAGTTTATAGTAAGAGGGTTAAAGCCGATGCTTTATATCCTTATTTTCACGGCACTTATAAATATTTTACTTACCCCGGGAGAAGTTTTGGCGTCTGCAGATTTAAAGCTTTTTACCCTTAAGATTACAAAAGAAGGTCTTATAACAGGTGCTTATATGATTATAAGACTTGTGTATCTTGTTATCGGAACGTCGCTTTTGACACTTACAACATCACCCTTGATGCTTACAGACGGCATAGAAAAGCTTTTAAAACCATTTGAAATAATTAAAGTTCCGTCTCACGAAATTGCGATGATGATGACAATTGCGATAAGATTTATTCCGACTATTGCAGAAGAAGCGGACAAGATTATGAAAGCACAGACGGCCCGTGGAGCCGACTTTGAATCGGGAAGTATTGTAAGACGTGTAAAAGCTATGATACCCTTATTAGTACCGCTTTTTGTGTCAAGCTTCAGACGTGCTGATGAATTGGCGGTAGCAATGGATTCAAGATGCTACCACGGCGGAAAATCAAGAACAAGAATGAAGGTTATGAA
>JAZNQG010000025.1:0-4198 GCA_045590035.1 Clostridia bacterium | reverse complement strand
TTCTTAACACTGAAAAAGCGTACTGAAAATTCAGTCCTCTTTTTCTGGCAAGGCAGAACAATAATGATGCATCAAAAAAAGCTTTGCGTAAGCAAAGCCACCTTAACTTCTTCCTTCTTCACTATTACTTATTACTTTCCAAAACTCGACAAGTGCTTTTTAGGGAATAGTGAATAGTGAATAGGTAATAAGTAAAATCGACATTCCTCTGTCGAAGAATGTCGATTTTTGGTGAGCCATCGGAGATTCGAACTCCGGACAACTTGATTAAAAGTCAAGTGCTCTGCCAACTGAGCTAATGGCCCTGGCTGGGATAGCAGGACTCGAACCTACGAATGTCGGAATCAAAATCCGATGCCTTACCGACTTGGCTATATCCCATCACTTAAAAAGTAATACATTTCGGTAATCGTTAGAAGGCTCTTGCCCGTATCCGATTAAGAAAAAAATGGGGTGGATAGTGGGATTCGAACCCACGACATCCAGTGCCACAAACTGACGCTCTAACCAGCTGAACTATATCCACCATATTTGGCGCGCCTGAAGAGATTCGAACTCCTGACCCACTGCTTAGAAGGCAGTTGCTCTATCCGACTGAGCTACAGGCGCACACTTGGAGCGGGTGATGGGAATCGAACCCACACGACCAGCTTGGAAGGCTGGGATTCTACCATTGAACTACACCCGCGTGTCTTAACACCGACTTAGATAGTATAGCATAGTTTAAGTCGATTGTCAACAAATTATTTGAAATTTTTTATATTTTTTCTAAATATATCCCGTTATTTCTTAAAAAGAAAATATGCAGCGGTACATAAGTACCGCTGCACTAAAATCTTAGATTTATGATTAGTTTAATTCAGCGAAATACTTAATTGTTCTAACCATCTGGCTTGTGTATGAGTTTTCGTTGTCATACCAAGCAACAACCTGTACTTCATAAAGGTCGTCAGAAATCTTAGCTACCATTGTCTGTGTAGCATCGAAAAGTGAGCCGTACTTCATACCGATAACGTCTGAAGATACGATAGGATCTGTGTTATAGCCGTATGATTCAGAAGCAGCAGCCTTCATTGCAGCGTTGATGCCGTCAACTGTTACGTCTGTACCCTTAACAACAGCTGTAAGAATTGTTGTTGAACCTGTGGGAACAGGAACTCTCTGTGCAGAACCGATAAGCTTGCCGTTTAACTCAGGGATAACAAGACCGATAGCCTTAGCAGCACCTGTTGAGTTAGGAACGATGTTAGCAGCACCAGCTCTTGCTCTTCTCATATCGCCCTTTCTGTGGGGGCCGTCAAGAATCATCTGGTCGCCAGTGTAAGCGTGGATTGTTGACATGATACCTGACTGGATGGGAGCGTACTTGTTAAGAGCATCAGCCATCGGAGCCAAGCAGTTTGTTGTACATGATGCAGCAGAAATAATCTGGTCATCAGCTGTAAGTGTATCTTCATTAACTGAGAATACGATTGTCTTAAGATCGTTACCAGCAGGAGCTGAGATAACTACCTTCTTAGCACCAGCGTTGATGTGTGCCATTGACTTGTCCTTTGAGCAGTAGAAACCTGTACACTCAAGTACTACGTCTACGCCGATTTCTCCCCAGGGAAGCTTTGAAGCATCTGCTTCTTTGTAGATTGTAAGAGTCTTACCATCTACTGTAATTGTGTTAGCTTCGTCGTCAGCTGATACTGTGTGAAGGTTCTCACCAATCTTACCGCAGTAACCGCCCTGTGCTGTGTCATACTTAAGAAGGTCAGCAAGCATTGAAGGCTTTGTAAGGTCGTTGATAGCAACAATCTCATAACCCTCTGCGCCGAACATCTGTCTGAAAGCAAGACGACCGATACGACCGAAACCGTTAATTGCAACTTTAACTGCCATTTTGAATTCCTCCGTTATTGTATATAATTTTTGCGTAAATTCAGTTTACGCTTTACTACTATATTTTAACTCATTTTTACACATTTTACAAGTATATTTAGTTAAAATTTTAACATTTTTTGAAAATTTTGTAAAAATCGTTTATTTGCATAAATAATCGATAAAAAAATCAGAAAAATTGGATAAATTAAAGCACCTTATACATAAGAGGCGCTTCATTTTTAAGCGCATGTTCTGTAACAACCAGAACTTCTGCACGTATTACCCTCTCACCCATCTTGATTTCGATTACATCTCCGACTTTTACGTCATATGAAGCCTTTACAACTCTGCCATTTACACTTACTCTTTCGCTGTCGCAAGCTTCATTTGCTATAGTTCTTCTCTTGATAAGGCGTGAAACTTTTAAGTATTTATCTAATCTCATATCTGTCCTCCGGAATAAAAAAAGCAGGAGTTCCCATAAGAGAACTCCTTTGATTTGTAAACTTATTTGTTTACAGCATCCTTAAGAGCCTTACCAGCCTTGAATGCCGGAACCTTAGAAGCAGCGATTTTGATAACTTCGCCTGTTCTGGGGTTCTTACCAGTTCTTGCATCTCTTGCTCTTACTTCAAATGTGCCGAAACCAACGAGCTGAACTTTGTCGCCTGCAACAAGTGCATCAGCAACTGCATCAAATACAGCCTTAACTGCCTTTTCTGCATCCTTCTTTGAGAGTGCTGCTTTTTCAGCAACTGCTACGATTAATTCTGACTTGTTCATTATAAAGTCCTCCTAAAAAATAAATATAAGGCTAAATGCCCAAACAACTATGATTATTTTATATTATTTTGGGCGATATGTCAATAGTTTATTGCATTTTTTTGCATTTTTACCTACTTTTTGTAATTATTTTGTTTAATTTTGCTCCAATAAGCATCTAATTCATCAATACCAAGCTCATCCATCTTCTTATTTTCTTCCAAAACGTGCTTTTCGACCTCGGAAAATCTGTTGATAAACTTTATTGTTGACTTTAAAAGTGCAGTTTCTGAATCTACTTTTAAATGTCTTGAAAGATTTACAACAGAGAATAAAAGGTCTCCTATTTCCTCTTCCCTTTCTTTGTCAGACATTGCATTTTTTACTTCTTCAATTTCTTCTTTAATCTTATCAAATATACCGTAGGTATTATCCCAGTCAAAACCAGCCTCAGCTGCTCTTTTCTGAACCTTCTGGGCACGCATAAGAGCAGGAAATCCGTGCGGAACATCTAAGACTCTGTCTGTATATGTCTTATTTTTCTTTTCTTTTTCCTTGTTTTTAGCCCATGTATCCAAAGCTTCTTCTACATTGTCCGCTTTGTCTGTTCCAAAGATATGCGAATGTCTTGTAATCAATTTAGTGCAAAGCTCATAGAGTATATCATCTAAATTAAAGCTATTCTTATCCTTTGCAATTTCTGCATGGAATACAACCTGTAATAATACATCACCAAGCTCGTTAGAAAAGCCTTTCATATCATCTTTTTGAAAACTGTCTACCGCTTCATATGCTTCTTCCAAAAGATTAGGTAATATGCTTTCATTAGTCTGCACCTTGTCCCATGGGCATCCATTCTCACCTCTTAGAATTTTCATTATCTCCAAAAGGTCATCCATTGTATATTTTTCTTTTAATTCCATTTATTTATCCCCCAGTCTGTAAAAATCTTCAAAAAACTTAGGATAACTGATGTTTACACAAGATGTATCATCAATTTCGCATTCACCGTCAATTTTCTGTGCTAAAACAGTAAGACTCATTGCCATTCTATGATCATTATAACTCTTAAAAGTTGCTGCATTTAACGGTTTTAGTCCGTTTATAATCATACCGTCATCTGTTTCTGTAATGTCAGCACCGCACTTTTTAAGCTCTGTGACAACTGCTAAAATTCTGTTTGTTTCTTTAACTTTCAGTTCACTTGCATCTTTTATAACTGTTTTACCTTTAGCAAAGAGCGCTAAAACCGCTATAACAGGAAGCTCGTCAATAAGCCTTGGAATTATATCACCTGCAATTTCTACACCTTTTAGTTTTGAATATCTAACCCTGATGTCAGCAACAGGTTCATTATTCCATTCTCTTATATTGGATATTTCAATATCTGCGCCCATCTTATCAAGAACTTCTAAAATTCCGCATCTTGTAGGATTTACACCTATATCTTTTATGGTAATATCCGAACCTTCTATAATCAGCGCAGATACAATAAAAAATGCCGCAGAAGATATATCACCGGGAATTTTGACGTCTGTTGCTTTTAAGTTATTTTTGCCCTTTACAG
>JAZNQG010000024.1:0-3401 GCA_045590035.1 Clostridia bacterium | reverse complement strand
AAAGATTGTTGCTGACGACTTAAAGTCAATCGGTCTTGACCTTTGGGATATCAAGTTCGAGTTTGGCTATAACAACGACGAAGTTATCTTAATCGACGAAATCGCATCAGGCAATATGCGTGTTTACAAAGACGGCAAGATTGTTGACCCCGTTGACCTTACAAAGCTTATTTTAAACAGATAAATTAAAAGGTGGCATTAAGCCACCTTTTTTACTAAACGAAAGGAGAGTTATTATGACATATAAAAAGATTGTATCGTGCTTAGTCATTATAATTCTCCTTATCTTTGCCCTTCAGGACCAGTATTTTGCACCGAAGTTCACTTATATAAAGGGTTCTGACACGGTAGAGATTATCGAAGAAATATCGGATGGGAAGATAAATATCAATTACGCAAGTAAAAACGATTTACAAACCCTTGACGGAATCGGCGATGGTTTAGCAGAAAGAATTATAGAATACAGAACAAAAACTCCTTTTCTTAAAATTGAAGACATTATGAATGTATCAGGTATTGGCGAAAAGAAATTTAATGCAATTAAGGATAAGATAAAGGCAGAATAAATATTTTAGAAAAATTTGATAAAAAATACTTGACAAAGACAAAATAAGAATGTATAATAAGTTTCGTTGTTATGGCGGTATAGCTCAGTTGGCTAGAGCACACGGTTCATACCCGTGGTGTCATTGGTTCAAATCCAATTACCGCTACCAAACTTAAAAAGACTATTCTTCGGAATAGTCTTTTTTTGTAAAAATATTTACATTCATCGAAATATCTGATATACTAACACTGACAGAGTGAGAGTTTTGGGCAACGCTGTTTACAGTAGTCCCTTGCTTAGAGACCTCAGTCTTTTTTTATGTCTTAAATCAGCATATGTATTATACATAGTTCTGTCAACAAAGTCGGACTCTTCCAAAATCTTTTCTGCCAGAGAGTATAACTCATTAGCTCCCCTTGTTGCTGCATCCGCTCTTTCTTTGTCCGTCTCAGCACGTGCTCCATCTTCTGCCATCTTGCTATATATTCTCTGAAGCTCATAACCTATATCCCTTGCCGGCATATGAGTCTCGTATCTTTTCTTTACATCTTCTGCAATCTCCGAAATATGTAAAGCGTCCACGTGCACCATGGCGGTTTGCCTGAAGAATCTTTTTAAGATACTATTAACTTCTTTTAAATGTGCATTCTCACTCTCAAGCTTCTGCAGTTTGTCAGGTGTTGATTGGGAAAATTCGCTATTGACATTTTCTTCAGGATAGCGTATACTATTTTTAGATGGGTCGCCACCAAGTCTCCCACTCCGGCTAATTAGTTTAGCCGTCGAGATAAGGTTGGGGTGAGGCTCGTCTTTTTTTATTAAATCAAAACCTACCACATCGTAAAATTCTTCTTTATATTCATTTGTTATCGCTGTAAGAACATCAACATTATATACTCTGTCTTCTACTTGTACCTCAACTGGAGCACGATAGAAGCCAATTATATCATCTTTTCTTATATGTTTGGGAGGCTCGTATTTGTCTCCGAGCATGCTCTCTATCAATTCGTCAATATTGTCAGCTATACGGAATTTATCATACTTAGCTATGCCTTTCATTTCCTTAGAATCTTTAGAAAATGCAAACTCTTTAGCTCCACGCTCCGTAACATAGACAATTCCCTTTTCCCCGCTCGGTGTATTTATTGTAACTTCTTTATAGTTATCCTTGATATAGTCTCTCACCTTTTGTCTGGTGTCAATTTTCATTTCTCCACGAGTAATATCACGGTCAATAAAAACTCTTGTCTTTCCATCAACCTTGTAAATACTTGGTCTTACCCCACCAGCACCTTTGCTGTCAAACTTAATCTTTCCACCTTTAGCCGCTCTTAAAACTGCATCTTCCCAGGCTTGCTTTGCGGTAACAAGTTTCTTTATATTCTCGCTGTTGGCTTTAAGGTCAGACTTTGAGAATAGCGACTTTATTTTTTTGATAATATTATTTATAAAATTTCTTATCTTTGCTCCAATGGTTGCATTCTCGGCAACGACCTTTTCAATAAAGGCATTGTTGTCAAATCCCTCTGCATATCTCGAAAGTACTTCTTCTTCGATAAGCTCAGGTGTAACCTTCTTTATATCTTCAGGATGTTTGTTAGCATACTCTTCGTATGCTTTTTTTGTTTCTGCATATAAGCTATCCCATCTGTCGCCTATTTCCTGCTTTGCAATTCTTGCATATACCTCATAAGCTTCAGGATACTGCATCTTAAGAAGATGTGTAAACTCGTGTCTTGTAATAGCCCAATCGTCAATAGATGCATAGGGTGATACCTTAACAACACCGTCAAAGAGTAATATCTTTGCATTAGCATCAAGACTCTCATCCATCTCTACTTTTACACCGAATACATCAAAAAATTTCTTTTGTGTTTCACCGAAGGTTTTAGCATCTTCAAGAACATTGTCGCTTTTAGTCGGCAATATCGATGAATTACTATTGACAATTTCGTTAGGATATGATATTTTATTTATAGAACCATAGTTGGTTATGCCAAACGGCAATTGCAGCCTAGTCCGCATCAACCAACTATCGGTTCTATTTTTATTTGGCTCAACATACAAAATTTTGCTTGTGTCTATGATGTTTTGTGTCTGAGTCATATCAGATGGCTTATTTACATTTTTTCTGCTATGTGTGCTGACTAATTTAATTTCATCAAGCACTATTCCGCTCTTATCCTTAAACGGCAACAATTCCAATACTGCCATAACAGGCAAACCATCACCGTCATACACTTCACCAAACATCGTAATTCTGCTGTCATGTCCTTTTGATTGCATTACAATTATAGGATTTTCTATCAGCTGCGGTATTTGTTTCATTATATTGTCATTCAAATATCCGTGCTTTTTTAGTGAATCGTTTATCTTGCTTGTGTCCCAAGTAATTCTTTGTTCCTTTACTCCTATGCTCTGAAGAGCTTCCGATGTTCTTCCGACAGTTATATTTTTTCTATCAGGTCTTCCATCTTTAACCCATTGGTCATAATTTGACGCAAAATCAGGTGAGATGGAGAAGTGTACCATATCCCTTACAGTCTTTACATCTTCATCTGAATTAAACTGTTCTTCAGTTATATTGTCATACGCACCGCTCTTTGCCTTCTCATTTATATTGGCAAAAGCGGTTTTTATTTTCTGCAGTTCTTCAGGGGACATATTCTTCATGGCGTCTGATAGCTTTTGAGAGTTATCGGCTTTTATAGCATTAGCAAGTCTGCCAAGTTGTGAACAGCTTGGGGCGTACATTTTTTTGGTATTATCGAAAAATACAGTACGTCATCTATTTTTTATTAAAATTATGTTAAATATTCCCTGCCGTCTTGATTAAATAAAAGAAAAGATATAT
>JAZNQG010000023.1:0-2062 GCA_045590035.1 Clostridia bacterium | reverse complement strand
TAATATTCTAACATACAAAAGCAAAAATGTAAAGTCAAATTTTGTATGGCAAAAACAAAATCTGCATATCCTAAGAGAAAAAAGGAGCAAAAAATATGCAGGATTTAAAGGATGATTTTTATAAGCGGTTTAAAAGAGACTCTGGAATTGCGACAGAGTTTTTTCTGCCTGCAACGGTGCCACTACTTGGCGGATTTTCGCATTCTGGGGCAAGTATTTCTCTTAATCTTTCTTTCGGCACATATATTGTCGCCCGAAAAAGAAACGACGGAAGAGTGGTAATTGCCGATTCAATGTCTGACATTGATTATATGACAAACTTTTCCGATTTAAACTTAAGGACCTTTCCCGAATGGGTTAAAAACATAATACTATCGGCAAAGGAAACACCGGGCGCCGACGAAGGCTTTGATCTTTTATTTAAAGAAGATTTGATTCAAGGCTTTTCTCCCTCAAGGCTTTTAGGTGCTAAAAAGGTTATAAAAGACTTTTTTAAGCCATCTGTCCCCGATGTAAACCTTTTAAACGGAACAGATTTACCCTGTTATTTCCTGTCATCGCTCATGCCACCTAAAAAGCTTGTTGGGGTCAACAGTCTAACCTTTGAAACTATCGTTTATGATGTGCCAAAAAGCCAAAAGAAGCCGATTGTAATAATAAAAGACAAAGAAATTTTCCAGATTCCCGACGGTTTTTCCTACAAGGAACGTTCAAGACTTAAAAATTTCTCTTCACCCGACGACCTGTTTCCTTTAATGAAAGAATCGGCTAAGTCTTTATTAAATCACATAAACTCTGACGGTATGCATTCACTTTTTTCGGTATGCGAAGATTTTAGCGGTGAATATAATATTCTCCCCCATCTTTCAGGCGTCATTGTATTTATGGAAGAAACAAACATCGATAAATTCATAGAAACTGCAGAATCCCGATACGAAAAAAAGACAGGTAAAAAACCTGCCTTTTATATATCCGATTAAACATTAAAGCGGAAGAGAACAATGTCTCCGTCCTTCATCACATATTCTTTTCCTTCGGAGCGGACAAGCCCTTTTTCCTTTGCGGCATTCATACTGCCAAGTGCCATAAGGTCATTATACGCCACAACTTCGGCTCTGATAAATCCCCTTTCAAAGTCGGAATGGATTTTTCCTGCCGCCTGCGGTGCTTTTGTACCTTCTGTAATAGTCCATGCACGGACTTCAGGCTCGCCTGCAGTCAAATAGCTTATAAGTCCTAAAAGTCTGTAGCTTGCTTTGATAAGACGGTCAAGTCCCGACTCGCTCATACCAAGCTCTTCTAAGAACATCGCCTTTTCTTCTGCTTCCAGCTGTGAAACTTCTTCTTCAATTCTTGCAGATACAGGGATTACTTCGGATTTTTCTTCCGCTGCATATTCCTTTACGATATTATAGAACTTATTGTTGTCAACTCCGTCCTGGAAATCGCCTTCGGCAAGGTTTGCAGCATAAAGCACAGGCTTTAAAGAAATCAAAGCAACATCCTTTATAATCTCCGCTTCTTCCTTTGTGTAGTCCAAGCTTCTTGCAGGCTTTCCGTCTTCCATAGCCGCCTTTACTCTTTCCAAAAGCTGGAGCTCGGACGCTAAAGTCTTATCGCCCTTCATCGCCTTTTTTACTCTGTCGATTCTGCGGTCAATTATCTCGACATCAGATAATATAAGCTCTAAATTGATAGTTTCAATATCACGAATCGGGTCAATAGAGCCGTCAACGTGAGTGATATTTGTGTCTTCAAAGCATCTTACAACGTGAACGATAGCATCAACTTCACGGATGTGCGACAAAAACTTATTTCCTAGTCCTTCGCCCTTTGATGCACCCTTAACAAGTCCCGCAATATCAACAAACTCGATATATGCACGGGTAACTTTTTTGGGGTTATACATTTCGGCGAGCTTGTCTACTCTTTCATCAGGCACATCGACAATGCCGACATTCGGCTCAATCGTACAGAAAGGATAGTTTGCCGACTCCGCCCCCGCCTGAGTAATCGCATTAAATAATGTGGATTTTCCGACATTCGGAAGACCTACTATACC
>JAZNQG010000022.1:0-1725 GCA_045590035.1 Clostridia bacterium | reverse complement strand
AAAGCAATAATCTTTTTCAAAGCATAACCCTCCTTTTTTGTTATTTATATTCCATAAAAAACAAAAAAATTAATATTTTTAATTTCTTTTGGAATAATAGAAATGTATCAAAAAAAGAAAGGATTTTAAGATATGAAAATTATAACTTTTATGCTTATCGGTATTATGTCTTTATTTTCTTTAGCAGGCTGCGGAGATGATAACAGCTCTGTAACACCGCCGCCCACCGAGTCACCTATGATGTCTTCCCCGTCTCCGACAGGTAATACAAGCGATACAATGAAGAGCGGAATGGACGATATGGGCGATGCCGTAAATGACATAACAGACGGTGCAGGCAATGCCGTCAAAGATTCGGTAAACGGTGTAGAAAATGCAGTAGGTAGAATGACCGGTAACAAGTAACACTTCTTTATTTGATATGAAAGAAAAAAAGAGAAAACTCCTTAAGAACAGGAGTTTTCTTTTTTAGGTTTACTATCAATTATCAGGGTAACTGGCCCGTTATTTAAAAGCTCAACTTTCATATCGGCACCGAATATTCCGTGTTCGACTTTTCCCATATTTTCTTTAATATAGGCAAGGAATTTTTCGTACATTACTTCTGCAAATTTGGGGTTTCCTGCTTTATCAAAGCTTGGACGTTTTCCCTTTTTGCAGTCGCCATATAAAGTAAACTGACTTACAACCAGTACTTCGCCGCCGATATCCTTAACCGACAAATTCATCTTGTCATTTTCGTCTCTGAAAATTCTAAGACCTATCGCCTTATCGCCCAAATATTTTATATCGTCTTCAGTATCCCCATCGGCAACACCTAAAAGAATAAGTATTCCTTCACCGATTTTACCTGTTATCTCACCGTCAACCGTAACAGATGCCTGCGATACTCTTTGTATTACTATTCTCATATTATTCCCTACTTTATTAAATCGTAAAATTCCTGACGAAGCTGATGGTCTGTATCAAACAGACCACGAATTGCCGCAGTTCTGGTTTTTGCGCCCTTAGATTTAATACCGCGTGCCGTCATACAGCTGTGCTCGCCTTCAATGACTACTATTACATCCTTTGACCCTGTCGCTATTGATATAATCTCCGCAATATCAGCTCCTAATCTTTCCTGAAGCTGAAGTCTTTTTGCTGCCATATCGCAAATTCTTGAAATTTTGGAAAGCCCTAAAACCTTGCCGTCAGGGATGTATCCTACGTGCACTCTCATATTATACATAAGCGCCATATGATGCTCGCAGTATGAAAACACTTCGATATCCTTAACAACTACCAAGTCGTTGTTAGAAGACATATCGAAAGTCTTTTTGAACATTTCTGCAATTTCCTTATTTGTATATCTCATACCCTCGAATACTTCGGAGTACATTCTTGCAACTCTTTCGGGGGTTTCTTTTATTCCTTCACTGTCTAAATCTGCACCAAGCTCTGATAAAAGCTCGCTTACTAAAGACGCAATTTTCTTTTCATTAAATTCCTTTTTCATTTATACTCCTCTTTTTTGGGGGTCCCAGATTACCTTGTGCATCTGAAGTCCCATATGTGCATTTTCCAATATCGGCTCTTTGGTAATTCTCTCTGCCAGTTTTTTTAAATCATACTCACCAAACACCGCATTTATGTAAATTATCGGCATATCGGCATAGAGCCTTTTTAATTTTTCAACAATTTCTATCATCTTACCAAAATCATTATCATCTGCCACAACAAACT
>JAZNQG010000021.1:0-5859 GCA_045590035.1 Clostridia bacterium | reverse complement strand
TTATAACTTTGGATGATGAAGGCGTTCTTGAAGTAATTGCAAAGCAGTTAAAGCAAAGGAAGGATTCACTTCCCGATTACGAAAAGAGCGGAAGAAGCGATTTAATCGCCGAACTTAAGGCAGAAATAGGTTATTTGATGTAATATTTGCCCGAACAGTTATCGGACGAAGAGCTTACCCAAATCGTAAAAGAGGCGGTAGAAGCAGTCGGAGCCACAACTGTAAAGGATATGGGCAAGGTCATGGCTTTCGTTATGCCTAAGACAAAGGGCAGTGCGGATGGCAGAAGAATAAATGAGATTGCAAGAACAATGCTCTCATAAACTATGAAATTTATCCGCACAGGCAGAAATGTCTGTGCGGATTTAGTATGCTGGTGTGGCTCAATGGTAGAGCAGAGGTATCGTAAACCTCAGGTTGCAAGTTCGATTCTTGTCACCAGCTCCACGTCGCAGCGGACTCCGCTATGTTCAAAATACCCACTCAACAGAGTGGGTATTTTTCGTTCGCTGCGTCGCTGCTCCTTTTTCGCAAAAAGTCACGCCAGAGTCGGCTATTCATTTACAAGTGCACTCATAACGCCTTTGTCTGACTACCAACTTTTTTAGAGTACCCTTCTGACAGTTTTTACAGATTTTTAATTGTATACAAATATGGGGTATTTATTTGTGAAATGTGCGGAAAATATTAAAAACAACTTGATTTGTTAGTAAAAAATGGTATAATATTTTTATGATAGTTTAAAAGGGGGAGAATTTGATGAAGGTCGACGCTACCATAAAAAAAGAGACTAAATATATAGCATATTTTTCTTTGATTTTAAGCGTAATTATGCAGGCTGTTTTTCTCCTTTTGAAAAGATGGGACTATACAGTTCTTTTAGGGAACTTGCTTTCTTTTTCGGTGGCTGTCCTTAACTTTTATATTATGGGCATTACCGTACAGAAGGCAGTTTTAATGGATGAAAGCGATGCAAGAAAGCTTATAAAATCTTCGCATTCTTTAAGAACTGCGGGTATGTTTTTATTGCTTGCAATCGGTGTTGCGCTTCCGATATTTAATACTATAGCGGTAATTGTGCCTGTGTTTTTTCCGAGAATCGCTGTTACATTCCGTCCCCTTATTAAAGATAAAAAGGATGTGATAGATAAGTGAATAAAATGACACGCCGTTTTAGAATGGTGGATTTTATCTATATTATTATGATGATAATTCCTGTGTGTCTTGGGATTTTGCTTAAGGTAATAACAACACCGCCGACTGAAGGAATTCAGATATCGGGTGCTAAAATCTTTTTGGAAATCCCGATGCCGGTTCAAAATCTTCTGATTACAGAGTCACAGGTTAATTCTGTTATAGTAATAGTTTCGCTTCTCTTTTTATGTCTTTACCTTACACACGGCATAAAAGACGGAGTATGGCTTAAAAGACATCATTTCGCAGAAATGATTGTGGAGATGTGCCAGAATCTTGTAAACAGCAGTATGGGTGAATATTTTAAAGCCTTTGCACCGTTCGTTTGTGCAATACTTGCGCTTTCAGGGTTTTCAAGCCTTATTACACTTTTCGGTCTTTATCCGCCGACATCGGATATAAATATCGTTGGTGGCTGGGCAGCGCTTGTATTTATTCTTATCACATACTACAAGATGAAGTGCGGACCTTTGGAATATGTAAAGAGCTTTGGCAACCCCGCACTTATGGCTCCTTTAAATATAATAAGTGAAATTGCAACTCCGATATCAATGGCATTCCGTCATTACGGAAATGTTTTGTCAGGCTCGGTTATATCGGTGCTTGTTGCGGCAGGACTTCAGGGACTTTCGAATATTGTCTTCGGGTTCTTGCCCGGATTTTTGGGAGATTTCCCGTTATTCAGGGTAGGTTTACCTGCTATTTTATCAATTTACTTTGACATATTCAGCGGATGTCTGCAGGCGTTTATTTTCGCAATGCTGACAATGCTGTATATTTCAGGCGGATTCCCGCTTGAGCTCTATATGGAGCGAAAAAAGAAAAAGGCGCTTAAGAAAAACAATTAAATGGAGGTATTTTTTATGGAAATCGCAATCAGTATTATTTTAGGATGTTGTGCATTGGGTGCAGGAACTGCTATGATCGCAGGTATCGGCCCTGGTATCGGTGAAGGTAATGCCGTTTCTAAGGCTTGTGAAGCTATCGGAAGACAGCCCGAATGTAAAGGTGATGTAACCACAACAATGCTTATGGGTTGTGCGATTGCAGAAACAACAGGTCTTTATGCGCTTGTTATAGCAATCTTGCTTTTGTTTGTTACTCCTAATATGTTTATAGATATACTTATGAATACAATCGGCTAATTAAGGGGAAAGAATTATGCAATCATTAGAAGTTATTTCGGTCAACTTATGGGATATCCTTATTTCGTTGCTGAATTTATTGATTCTTTTTCTTCTTTTTAAAAAGTTTTTGTTTAAGCCTGTAAATAATATGTTAGCTAAAAGACAGAGCGAGATTGACGAAAGATATGATGCTGCTAATGAAGCTAAAAAATCAGCCCAAGCGGATAAGCTTTTATGGGACGAGAAACTAAGCACTGTAAAAGAAGAATCCGATATGATAATCAAAAAAGCTCAGGATAGCGCAAAAAGACAGGAAGAAACTATTCTTTCAAAAGCTAAGGAGCAGGCGGACTCTATTCTTCGTCAGGCAGAAACCGAAGCAGAGCTTGAAATGAAAAAAGCGGAAGACAGCATTAAGCAGGAAATTGTTGAAGTTTCAACTGCTCTTGCAAACAAGCTTTTGGAACGTGAAATCAATGCAGATGACCACAGAAGCTTAATTGATTCATTTATTGAGAAGATAGGTGATTGATTATGAGCGAGATTTCAAACGAATATGCAAAGGCATTGTTTATGCTTGCAAGCGAAAAAGAATTAAGAGAGGATTATAAAGAAGGACTGGAAACTGTATCGAAAGTTTTTTTGGACAATCCTCAATATATAGATTTCTTAGGGACTTTTGCAATTCCCTTAGAAGAAAGACTTTCGGCTTTGGAAAGTGCATTCGGGGAAAGAATTCCAAGAGATGTTTTATCTTTTTTAAAGATTTTGTGTGAGAAAAAGCATATCGGTGAATTTTCGGAATGTGCTGACGAATACATTTCAATGTATAATGAAATCGGCAAAGTATCGAATGCAAAGGTAACAAGTGCCGTCGAGCTTACAGATAAAGAAAAGGCACAGCTTTTAGAAAAGCTAGAAAAGTCAAGCGGCAAAAAAATGGTAATTGATTATCAAGTGGACCCGACAATCCTTGGCGGATTGATTGTGGAAACAGACGGAAAAATAATGGACTCAAGCCTTAAGAAACATCTTAAGGATATGAAGGATGTGATAAAGAGATGAGTACAAAAACTGATGAAATAAGCCAGATTATAAAAGAGCAGATTAAAAATTATGAATCGAAAATTGAGATGCAGGAGACTGGGACGGTAATTCTTGTCGGAGACGGAATTGCCCGTGTTTACGGACTTAAATCCTGTATGGCAAGTGAGCTTTTGGAGTTTGAAGACGGCAGTATGGGTATGGCGCAGAACTTAGAGAGCGAAACTGTATCTGTTGCTCTTTTATCAAATAATAATGATATTCACGAAGGCTCAACTGTCCGTCGTACAGGTAAGGTTGTATCTGTGCCTGTTGGTGATGAGCTTTTAGGAAGAGTAGTAGACGCTTTAGGTAATCCGATTGACGGAAAAGGACCAATTACTACGACTAAAACAAGACCTATCGAGTCTGAAGCTCCCGGTATTATCGAAAGAAAGAGTGTATCCGTCCCTTTGCAGACAGGTATCAAAGCTATCGATAGTATGATTCCTATCGGCAGAGGCCAGAGAGAGTTAATTATCGGAGACAGACAGACAGGTAAAACCGAGATTGCCATTGATACTATAATGAATCAGAAAAATACAGGAGTTATCTGTATATATGTTGCAATCGGTCAGAAAAATACTGCGGTTGTTCAGCTTGCAAATGAGCTTTCTAAGGCAGGGGCAATGGAATACACAATCATCGTATCTGCATCTGCATCGGAAACTGCACCGCTTCAGTATGTGGCACCCTATTCGGGTTGTGCTATGGCGGAATATTTTATGAGTCAGGGAAAAGATGTCCTGATAATATATGATGATTTGTCAAAGCATGCGATTGCATACCGTGCACTTTCGCTTTTAATAAGACGTCCGCCGGGCAGAGAAGCGTATCCCGGAGATGTATTCTATCTTCATTCAAGACTTTTAGAAAGAGCGGCGTGTGTTGCTCCCGAATATGGCGGCGGTTCAATTACAGCGCTTCCGATTATTGAAACTCAGGCAGGCGACGTATCTGCTTATATCCCGACAAACGTAATTTCTATCACAGACGGACAGATATTCTTAGAGACCGAGTTATTCCACGCAGGTATTATGCCTGCTATTAACCCGGGTATTTCTGTAAGCCGTGTTGGCGGCAGTGCTCAGCTTAAGGCTATGAAGAAGGTATCTGGCGAGTTAAAGCTTTTATATGCACAGTACCGTGAGCTTCAGGCGTTCTCGCAGTTCGGAAGTGATTTGGACGAAGACACAAAAAACCGTTTGGCACTTGGTGAGAGAATAGTTGAAGTTTTAAAGCAGAAAAGAAATTCACCCGTCAGAGTCGGATGTCAGGTTGCTATTGTTTATGCAGTTATTAACGGATATTTAAACCAAGTTCCCGTAAATAAGGTTGCAGACTATGAAGCAAGACTTTTCGATCTTTTGGAAACTGAATATAAGGGATTACTCGAAAGATTTGAAAGCAACTTCTGTGATGATGAAGATATCAAAGAGCTTCAAAAAGCACTCGAAGATATGAAGGAGTAAAATAATGGGTGTAGATATTAAAAGCTTAAAAAATCGCATTAAGAGTGTAGATTCAACTTTGCACCTTACAAAAGCGATGGGGCTTGTAGCATCTGCAAAAATCCGTGGTGCATCAATTGCTATGGCAAAAAGCCGTGAGTATGCTGCTTCTTTGGATGATACTGTGTCGCTGCTTGCATCGAGTAAGTCGTGTGAAAGAAGCGAGTATATGAAAGCGGGCGAAAAAGGCAAAATTTGCCTTATAGCCATCGCAGGCGACAGAGGCCTGGCGGGCGGATATAATTCTAACATTTTTAAAATGGTAGAACCCCAAAATGCCTCAAAAATTATTCCGATTGGCAAAAGAGCATGCGACAGATACGGACAAGATGTAAAAAGAGCAGAAACATTTTCATATGCCGATGCGATTGAGATTTCAAAAGAACTTTGCGAAGATTTTAAATGCGGAAAGTACGAAAAAGTCGGAATTGTATCTACAAAATATGTTTCAATGATGACACAGACTCCCGAGATTGAGTGGATTTTGCCTCTTACTAAACAGGAGAAAAAATCCAAAGCAGATATAATTTACGAGCCTGATGAAAAAACCGTTTTAGAAGCGGTAATAGAAGAATATATTGCAGGAAAGCTTGTCCAGAAAACGAAGGAAAGCTTTACCTCAGAAGTAGTTGCAAGGCGTTTTGCTATGGATAATGCAGGTAAGAATGCGGGCGAAATGATAGATAGCCTGAAGCTCGAATATAACCGTGCAAGACAGGGTGCAATAACTCAGGAAATCACGGAAATAGTTGCCGGCAGCGGTAACTGATACGAGGTGATATAATTTGGAACAAAAAGCAATTGGAAAAGTAACACAGGTAATGGGCCCTGTTGTTGACGTGCGTTTTAACGAAGGCGAATTGCCTATGATTCATAATGCACTGAAAATTCAGGTTGGAGAAAGGGTGCTGACCGTTGAGGTAGCTCAGCATATCGGTGATAAC
>JAZNQG010000020.1:0-4950 GCA_045590035.1 Clostridia bacterium | reverse complement strand
CTTCCGACACTTTTATCTTCCTTTGTAGCTTATGAATCTTGCGTTTCACAGGGCGGAAGGAAAAGAAGCCATATCCACGATATTACCTTTAAAAATATCTATGTAACGGCAAAGGCTATGCCGCCGTCTGAATTTTTTGGATTCGATAAAGAACATTCGGTTGATAATGTTACAATCGAAAACCTATACTTAAACGGCGAAAAGGTTATATCAAAGGATAGCTTTAAAATAGGTGAGTATGTAAATAATTTAATAGTAAAATAACAAAGAAAAACCACTTAAACTTTTATAGCTTAAGTGGTTTTTAGTATTACTTAAGTCCTAATGGACAGTTTACAATACATTTTTCGCCTGTTACGGGTCGTGCCTTAAATACGGGATCCATCTGTCTTAGAGAATCTTCTAAATATTCTTTTGTTATAGTTTCAGGACATGGAATATCGGTAAAGTTACCTGTGAACATATTTCCTTCTTCTGCAACTAAAGAGAATTTTGTCGCCCAATCACAACGATTTCTGTCGGGCGGAAGATATGTAATCTTCTTATCACCGATTGTAAGTTCAACAATAGCATCTTTCTTAAGTGCGCCTGTCGGACAAACAGTAAGACATCTTTCACAATCCTTACACAATTTACAAAGTCCTTCTTTAACTTCGTCAGATTCTAAGTCTGCATCTGTTACGATTGCGACGAATCTCTGGTGGATTCCATATTCTTCTGTTGCTACAGAGCCGTTTAACGTCATTTCGCCAAGTCCTGCCGCAACTGCTTCTAAAGCATTACAGGTGGCACCGTTAAATTGACCTCTCGGACTTCCGACTGTTGAGCCTGCGCCTGTTAAGTTATGAGAATATACTGCTTCGTATCCGAGTGCATTTAAAGCACGGCAGATTGAATATCCTAAATGTCCTGTTAAACGGTTCACCTCGTACTGAGTAAATACGTAAGGACCAACTGCCTCAGCAGGCGGCTTACCTAAACGCTCAACAGGTGTTTCGGGATAGTGCATACCCATAACGATAACTGATTTTGCACCCTTTAATAGCTCTGTCGGTTTGGTGAATTCTCTCTTTTTCTCGGTAACTACAGGGTCATATTTCATCATTCTTGGGTTATTGTCAGATACAGTAAATACTGTCTCATTGCCGTAGAGATTTCTTAACTGTTCAGCAATAGCGTCAATAGTCTCAGCCTTTGCAACACCAAATAAATCAGCGCCTCTTTCTTTGGCTAAATCTTTTAACTGAGCCTTTATGTCATTTGACGGTGCAAGAGAAGTTAAGTCTGTCATAGGCATATCAACTACTGGTGCACTTGTTAAAATCAAAGATGTAGTAATAAAGGTGTTTTTGGTTTCTTTAACTCCTGCAATTTCCTTAAAAGGAGTATGGTCAAGTGTGCATTTAGGAAGTGCAGAATAGCCGTAAGTTTCTAAAATTCTGCACATATCAAGCTCTGTAAAGTCGCAGTTAAAACGTGCGATTCTTCCGTAGCTGTCAATAGCCTCTGCCTTTGATTTATGACAGCTGTCAAAGTTTTCGATGTGTTCAATACTTGAGTTGTGGTCAATATTTGTACCTTCAGGAATCTGGTAACGAGATGTAATTAAAATTGCACCATAACCGTCTGGAAGAGTGTCTTTTATATTTATATTGTTGTTTTTAAGAGTTTCTTCTGAAATAAAATGAACGCTGTCAATATCCCATTTTCTTGCCTCTACCAAGAGTTTGTCATATACCTGACGGTGTACGGGTAAATCAGACGGTGTTACATGACGCTTTCTGCGTGCAGACTTTTTAGAATATGATGTATCCCATTCTCTTAAATGCTTTGGTAAGCATACCTTTAAACATACACCAAACTCTCCGCCGCGGGCTCCGTGTTTTTCGATATGCTCTAATAAAACTTTTTCATTTACAACATCAGGAATGGGCAAATCAAGGTCAATATCAAAGTGTTCGCCCCATGCACATCTCCATAAGTTTTTGTTACAGAACACATAGTCTTTTCCTTCAACTGTGATTTTCTTTGTTCCGTCTACTTCCATGCGGTAGGCATTTGTCGGGCACTTTCTTATACATTCGCCGCACATATCACAAAGCTTTTCGCCGTTATACATTGGAGTCGGAGTCAATTCTGCTTCTGTAATAATTGAGATAAATCTGTTTCGTGCACCGTATTCAGGTGTGATACATAGACCATTCCAACCAAGCTCGCCAAGACCTGCACAGACACCACCGTAGATGTGGCTTATATCGGGAGCAAATGTTGTGTTTTCCATATCTTTATATCCGCGGTAACGCCAAATATTTGAAGATGCGATAGGTACTGTTTTATATCCTAAATCGTCAAGCATACGCGCGATAGAGAATGAAAGGTGGTCGAGCTTATCATTCATAATATACTGAATGGCGTATGGACCAATCTCCTGCGGGTGTATTTCTCCGTCCAATTCGATTGCAGCATCGGGATGATGAACAGCACACACAACAACCGACTTTGCGGTAGGGAGTATTCCCTTAGGACTCATTCTGATTGGTGCATCATCGTATCTTTCAATGTTTGCTATGCCGCAAAGGTCTGCGCCTAATTTGTATGCAAGCTCTTTGACGGCAAGTGTCAATTTGTTTTCCATAATATTTCCTCCTTAATTTTTATATAGTATAATTATATCAAATCAGATAATAGAGAAAAGGGACATTTCAACAGTCTTTTCGTAAAAAAATGATCGATTATTGACATTAAAATTTCAGGGTGATATAATTTTTTTTGAGGTGAAGCCAATGAAAATGGACGATCTTGCATATACGGCAGTAGAAAACCTTGCTGTTGTAAATTTAAGGATAGAATCAGCTTCTGTTCCAAAGAACCATACATTTAAAATGGAATCGACACCGATTGAGAGATTTGTTTATATCACAAAGGGGAATGTAACTTTCTATTTTAAAAATGGAGAATTGAATGCGTGTGAAAGAGAAATGGTGTATCTTCCAAGAAATACTGCATATTCTTCAAAATGGTTTGTTGATTCAGATTTCGTAGTGGTAGATTTGTCACTTTGCGATACCGATGGAAAAGGCATAAGTTTTGGCGAGAGCCCGTCTATACTTTTCCATGATAAATATTGTGTATATGACGGGCTATTAAAAGAGCTTTCGGATAAATCGGGTGAAAAAGACCCATTTAACTGGCTTGAGAGAACATCGCTTTGTTTAAAACTTCTTTGTGAAATGGCACGGGATACAAAAAAGGTAGAGTCGTCAGGGAAGTATATAAGGATAAAAAATGCAATAACATACCTTGAAAGTAATTTTTCGGAAGACTTTTTGGTTGAAGACCTTGCGAAAATGTGTTATCTTTCACCGACAAGCTTCAGAAGACTGTTTTTTGAATATAAATGTATGTCTCCTGTTGATTACAGGAATACTTTAAGAATCAGAAAAGCTGCAGAGCTTTTAAAAACAGGGAAGTATAGTGTGGCGGAGGTGTCTGAAAAGGTCGGAATAAATGATGTAAAATACTTTGGTAAACTATTCAACCGATATATCGGAGTATCTCCGGGTACTTTCAGGAAAAAAATAAATGAAATATAAAAAAAGGGAACTTTGGGTGGATTCTCTTAGGGACCATTCGCCACAAAATATATTTTGTGGTGCTCGCAGTTTTGGATTAGAGATTTTCGATTCAGACAAAACATAAAAATTCCGTAATACTGTCGTATTACGGAATTTTTATGTGAAGTATCAACAGAAAATATCAATCCAAAACCGATTTTTCCCTGAGTGAAGCCACCCTTTATGTTCCCTTTTTACTTTATATCAAAATATACATAATAAGTTTTTGTTTCGTATCCGCTGTTTTCCGTAAAACCGTAGATTTCTTTACTTAATCGGTAAGAACCTTCCAAAAGCTCACCATAAAGAAATTCCCAGTTTATATTATGGTCGGTAATGCCGCCTGATTTAATTATGTATGCAATATCGTTCCAAACGGGGTTTTCCACCTTTGTCTTAACCTTTTCCCATACGCCGTTAATTTCTTGCTCAATCTCATATTGAGAGCCTGTTGTGAACTCTACGTAATGCTTTCCATCCGACTGAGAGAATTTTATTGTAAGGCCTGTTGGCGTTACATTTTCAGCCGAAAGTGTAAGTCCCCATTCGTCTTCCGGAGCGTTTGTATTAGTGATATTTTTTTTCATTCCGCACGCCGTCAAAATGCCGGATAAAATAAGTAAAAGTATAAAAATTCTTTTCATAGGTATTACCTCCTTTAATCAGTTAGACGGTAAATTCTTACAAAAAGTTCCAATAAAAAACCCGACGCTTTTGCATCGGGTTTAAATCTTATAATACCAAAGACGGTGCAGAATAAATTCTTCCTGCATATTCGCTGTCCAAAGAATAAAGTCCCTTTGAATCTCCACCGAAAAGCTCCATCTTTTTAATCATATCATCTGCATTTTTCTCTTCTTCCAACTGCTCCTTTACGAACCAGTCCAAAAACTGCATTGTTCTGAAATCCTTTACGTCATACGCAGCACTGTAGATGTCATTTATAAGACTTGTAACATACTGCTCGTGCTCTAAACCTGCTTTTAATGGGTCCATAAGAGTCTTAAGTTCCTTATCGGGTTTGTCTATTGCGCCAAGCTCAACCTTTTCTCCGCCCATCTGCAAGTACTTTAAAAAGAGCATTGCGTGGTCTCTTTCTTCCTGAGCCTGAATCATATACCAGTTTGCAAAACCGTCAAGCCCCTGAGCTTCGTAAAATACAGAAAAATCAAGATAAAGATATGCGGAATACAATTCTTTTGTAATCTGTTCGTTTAATAATTTTGAAACCTTTTTATCCATAATTTTCACTCCTTTTTTAAAAAGGGACTGTTTTAGCAGTCCCTTATGTTTATTAGAAATATCTCTTTAAAAGTCCTTCTAATCCCTTGCCGTG
>JAZNQG010000019.1:0-7990 GCA_045590035.1 Clostridia bacterium | reverse complement strand
GTCGGTATCGCTATCAACAACAGTCGGAACTCCTATTGAAATTACGGGAATTCCGAGAGTACTTTTACTGATTTCATTTCGCCTGTTTTTAACTCCGCCGCCAGGTGTAAGACCTGTATCGGAAACCTGAACAGTTGTGCCCAAATTTTCTTTATCCATTGCACAAAGAGCATCAATTACAATTAAGCAATCTGGTTTTATTCTATCGGTAACGCCTTTTATAATATCAAAGCTTTCCATTCCTGTTGTGCCAAGAACTCCTGGTGCTAATGCAGAGATTCTTCCAAGCTTTTCAACAAAATCATACTTTAGCTGGTCTTTTATATGATTTGTTACAAATACTCTGTCAATAGTTGATGGTCCTAAGCTGTCAGGTGTTATATGCCTGTTTCCAAGTCCTGCAACTAAAACATTTCCATTTGTTTTGATAAAAGAATCAAGCACTTTTGAAAGTTCTCCAACCGCTTCTTCATAGCACTCGGTATCATTTAAAATATCCGAGCATCTGATGGTAACATATGTTCCTATCGGCTTATTTAAGCGGTTTTTGGCAGATTCTGTTTCAATTTTAACGGTTGTTACAATTGTTTTGTTATTATTTGTGGTTTTCACAGAAACTCCGTCATTTATATCAGGGTTATGTGTTTCTATAGCAAGGTCTGTTCTTATTGGCATATTATACTCCTACGATGTTTTTTAAAATTTCTGAAAGAATCATAAAAAAGCTCTTTTTCTTGACTTCATTTTGTGATACAACAGGGATTTCTCCTAATTTTTTATCTCCTGACCAGAATTCAGCTTTCCCCAAAACTTCGCCTTTTTCTATCGGCGCTTTTATTGAGTCTGGAATCTGGAGTTTCGTTTCAATTTCTCCTACATCGTTTTTGTTTAATACTTCCGAAAAATCACACCCTGCAACTAATTCTATCTTATCTTCCATACCCTTTATAACTTTCGCTTCACCCAACACTTCATCTTTTGATACAGGTCTTATAACTCTGTAATTTGCAAAGCCGTAGTCTAACATCTTTGTCGCATCAGCGAATCTGTCCTTTGATGTAGGAGCTCCTAACACAACAGAAATCAATCCCATACCATCCCTTGTTGCAGTTGCGCAAAGACAACATCCTGCAAGGTCTGTAGAGCCTGTTTTTAGCCCGTTTGCGCCCTTATAGAATCTAACCAATTTATTTGTATTAGCAAGCTCAAATTTGCCGTCACGAAGTGAATCTGTCCAGATTGACGTATAATCAAAAATCTTTTCGTGTTTTGAAAGCTCGCGCGCCATAATCGCAACATCTTTTGCAGATGAGTAATGCCCTTCCGCATCGAGTCCGTTTGTATTTACAAAGTTTGTGTTTTCCATACCGAGCTCTTTTGCACGTTCATTCATTCTCTTAACAAAAAGCTCGGTGCTCCCTGAAATATGCTCAGCCATTGCAACACAACCGTCATTTGCTGATGCTACTGCAATTCCCTTTAGCATATCTGAAACTGTCAGCACTTCGCCTGTTTCTAAAAACATTGTAGACCCGCCCATACTCATAGCGTATTCACTTACAGTAACAGAATCTGCCATGCTCAATTTACCTGAGTCTATTTCTTCCATAATTAAAAGCATTGTCATAATCTTTGTTACACTTGCGATAGGCAACTTTTCGTCAGGGTTCTTTTCATAAAGAACTTTTCCCGTACTTTCTTCAATAAGATATGCCGCTTTTCCTGTCGTTTCAATTTCTGCAAATGCAGCCGTGCCAGAAAACATAATTGTTATAATAAGCAAAATAGGAATAATTTTTTTCATAGTTATCAAACTCCTTTTTTGTTTATTATATACTCAGTTTTTCTTCTTTATACGAAAAAGAAGCTCCATTTTGGGAGCTTCTTATAATCAGCAATAATTGTCTTTATACGATGCAATGCAATCAGAAATTATCTTCATTGCATCTTCTCGTCCTAACACATCGCTTACTTCAGTATCCTTGCCTTCCAAAGATTTATAGACTCTAAAGAAATGTCTTATTTCATCAAATCTGTGTTCAGGAAGCTGGGAAATATCGGTATAATGATTCATTGACGGGTCACCAAACGGGATTGCAATGATCTTTTCATCAACCTGGTCATTATCGATCATTTTTACTACACCGATTGGATAGCATCTGACTAAGGTCATCGGGACAATTGTCTCCTGACAGAGAACCAAAACATCCAACGGGTCATTATCCGATGCATATGTTCTTGGAATAAATCCATAGTTTGCAGGATAGTGAGTCGATGTATATAGCACTCTGTCAAGTCTTAAAAGACCTGTTTCTTTATCCATTTCGTATTTATTCTTTCCGCCTGCAGGAATTTCAATAACCGCCACAAAATCTTCAGGCGAAATTCTCTTCGGACTTATATCATGCCAGATATTTGACATAGATTATTCCTCCTCTTTTATGATTTTTATTCCAAGTTCAAGTAGCTGTTCTTCATCAACTGTTCCAGGTGCATTGCTCATAAGCTCGGACGCATTCTGTACCTTCGGGAATGCAGTTACATCTCTTAAGCTTTCAGCACCAGACATAACCATAGCTAAGCGGTCAAGACCTATTCCCATACCGCCGTGCGGTGCTGCACCGTATTTATATGCTTCAACTAAGAAACCAAACTTCATTTCGATTTCTTCATCAGAAAGTCCTAAAGATTTAAACATTCTCTGCTGAAGCTCATAGTCGGTAATTCTGATAGAACCGCTTGACATCTCAACGCCGTTTAAAACAAGGTCGTATGCCTTTGCTTTTACCTTTTCGGGATCAGAATCAAGATATTCTATACATTCATCCATAGGCATTGTAAAGGGATGATGCATTGCTAAATACTTTCCGCTCTCATCATCATATTCGAAGAATGGGAACTCTGTAATCCAAAGGAAGTTAAACTTATCTTCAGGTATCATATTAAGCTGCTTTGCAACCTTACATCTTAAAGAACCGAGTGTTGATAAGGTTATCTTATTCTTATCAGCTACGATAAGCATAACGTCGCCCTTTTCCATACCGCCCTTTTCTAAAATAGCAGACATTTCGTCTTCTTTCATAAATTTAGCAAACGAGCAAGCAGGCTCATCATCTACCCAGCGGATAAACGCAAGACCTTTTGCACCGATTCCGCGTACATATTCTGTAAGCTTGTCGATTTCTTTTCTTGTAAGCTTCTCCGCTCCGCCCTTAACTGTTATAGCACGTACTGAACCGCCATTTTCGATAGCTGATGTGAATACACCAAACTCACAACCTTTAACGATATCTGAAAGGTTATAAATTTCCATATCAAATCTTGTATCAGGCTTGTCGCTGCCAAATCTTTCCATAGCATCAGCATAGGTAAGTCTTGGCAAAGGCATCGGGATTTCTCTATCTAATACGTCCTTAAATACACGGCTTATAAAGCCTTCTATCATATCTAAAACATCATCAACATCAACAAATGACATCTCAAGGTCAATCTGTGTAAATTCAGGCTGACGGTCTGCTCTTAAGTCTTCGTCTCTAAAGCATCTTGCAAGCTGAATATAACGGTCAAATCCAGAGATCATCAAAAGCTGTTTATAAATCTGCGGGGACTGCGGAAGTGCGTAGAAATTGCCTTTATGGATTCTGGAAGGAACTAAATAGTCTCTTGCACCTTCAGGGGTAGATTTTATCATCATCGGTGTTTCGATTTCAATAAAGTCATTTTCATAGAAATAGTCTCTTGCAGACTTTGCAATCTTTGATCTTAAGATGATATTATCCTGCAAGGGCTTTCTTCTTAAGTCTAAATATCTGTATTTTAGTCTTAATTCTTCGTTAACATTCGAGTTTTCTACTATTTCAAATGGCGGTGTCTGCGATTTTGCGAGAATTCTTAAATCATCAACAAAAATTTCAACATTACCTGTTTTAATCTGTGAGTTCTTGCTTTCTCTTTCTCTTATAACGCCTTTTGCCATTAAGACAAACTCTGATCTTACAGTCTTTGCTTTTTCAAATACTTCCTTGTTGCTTGTTTCGTCAAATGCAAGCTGAACAACACCGCTTCTGTCTCTTAAGTCTATGAAAATAAGTGTTCCCATATCACGGATTTTCTGTACATATCCACCGACTACTGCAATTTCACCTACTCCGCCAATCTCAGAGCAGTAGCTTGTTCTCTTTAAGCCTTTCATTGTGTCCATATTACTTTGCCTCCCCAAAAAATTCTGTAATTTTATCAAACTCGATAATTGTCTTTTCGCCGGTAATCATATTTTTGATTTCTGCTTTGTTCTCATTTAGCTCGTTATCTCCGATTACCATAGAATATAGAGCGCCTAATTTGTCGGCATATTTCATCTGTGCCTTTAAGCCTCTTCCCATATGGTCAAAATCTGCAGAAATGCCTGCTTTTCTTAGCTCCATTGTAAGCTCTGATGACTTATATAATGCAGCTTCTCCCATTGATGCAATAAATATTGTAAGTTTATCTTTATCAGGAATTTCTACTCCGATTTCGTTAAGTCTTAATAAAAGTCTTTCAATTCCCAATCCGAAGCCAACTGCAGGAGTCGGATTACCGCCGAACTCTTCAACAAGTCCGTCATATCTTCCGCCGCCGCAGACGGTAAATCCGCCTGAGATAATTTCAAATACAGTCTTTGTGTAATAGTCAAGGCCTCTTACAATTCCGTCGTCAATCTTATATGTAATTTTTAAAGTATCCAACGCTTTTTTAAGCCCTTCAAAATGCGTCTTGCAGTCATCACATATAAAATCTAAAAGTCTCGGTGCACCCTTTGCAATATCCTGACAGATTTCCGACTTACAGTCTAAAATTCTTAAAGGATTTCTCTCGAGTCTTTCGTTACAAGTCGGGCAAAGCTCGTCCTTTTTAGGTCTTAAAAAGTCCTTTAAGGCTTCGTTATATTTCTTTCTGCATTCAGGACATCCGATACTGTTGATGTTTACAGAAATATCAGAAAGTCCAACGCCTTTTAGAAAGTCCACCGCAAAGGAAATAACCTCAGCATCAATCATAGGTCCATGTGACCCAAAAACTTCTACACCAAACTGATGGAATTCTCTCAGTCTTCCCTTCTGGCTCTTTTCATAGCGGAAGCACGGCACATTATAGTACATTTTAAGCGGCAGGGGTTCATTAAAAAGACCGTTTTCAATATAGCTTCTTGCAACCGATGCAGTACCTTCGGGGCGAAGTGTGATACTTCTGTCACCCTTATCCAAAAATGTATACATCTGCTTCTGCACAACGTCTGTTGTATCTCCGACACCTCTTAAAAAGAGTTCAGTATGCTCAAATGTCGGAAATCTGATTTCTTTATAGCCGAATTTTTTGGCTGTATTATTAAAGTTTTCTTCAACATAGTGCCAACGGTAGCTGTCCTTTGGAAGCAAGTCTTCAGTACCCTTTGGTGCTCTTGTAATTAACATATTATCCCCTCTTTTTTCTTAAAATTCATTTCCCAAAAACTTAACAAGCAGATTTATTGAGTCAAAAATATCCTTTATGGACACCATTTCTGACGGAGAATGGATGTATCGTGTCGGAATAGAAATTCCACCAGTCTTTACGCCGTCTTTTGTTGTATGAATAACACCACCGTCTGTTCCGCCGTCTGTTAAAACTTCTAACTGATAGTCGATATTATTTTTCTTTGCTGTCTCTATTAAAGCGCATCTTATATCGGGATGAGAAATAATGGACCTGTCCATTACCTTAATGCACGCGCCCTTTGTAAGCTCTACCGCCATAATATCACATCCGGGTGTGTCGCCTGTATCTGTTACATCTATAGATAATGCCATATCAGGATCTACCGAATATGCAGATGCTTTTGCGCCACGAAGTCCAACTTCTTCCTGAGATGTAAATACAAAGTACAGGTCATTGTCCGATTTCACATTTTTCATGGCTTCTAAAAGTACATAACAACCTGCTCTGTTATCAAGTGCTTTTGAGATAACAAATCCATTCTGCTCTTTATATTCACCCTGAAATACTGCCATATCGCCGACAGATATATATTTTTCCGCTTCTTCTTTATTTTTAGCACCGATATCTATAAACATTTTAGACATCTTAAGCTCTTTATTGTCGGCTTCTGTATCAATCACACCAACTGTTCCATTTGCAAAAACAACTCTTCTGTTTAAAAGTCTTTTTGTATAAACTCCGCCAATATTGGAAAATCTTATAAATCCGTTTTTATCAATAAATGTTGCACATACACCAATCTCATCCATATGTGCCGCAAGCATTATTCTTTTTCCGTTGCCTTCTTTTCTGACAATAAGATTTCCCAAAGCATCGGTTTCGGATTTTAATCCAAGCTTGTCCGCTTCTCTTTTTATAATGTCTCTTACTTTATCTTCTCTTCCTGACGGACCAAAAGACTCACATAGTTCTTTTAAAAGCATTATCAAATTCTCACCTTTCAACCAATAAATTCGCCGATTCTTTTTAGATATGCCGCTAATAGTTTTTCGGCATTTTGAATATCGCTTAACGATGCTACCGACACAGGCGAATGAATGTATCGTGTCGGAACCGAAACAGAAATCGTCTTGATTCCGCCATTAGACAGATGAACAGCACCCGAATCATTTCCGCCGGCCATTGCCCTTTTTTTCTGAACCTTAATGTTTTCACTTTCAGCCAAAGACATCATCCAGTCAAAGTAGCTATTATCAGCAATCATTCTTCTGTCCGCAAAAGAAATTGCAGGGCCGAAACCTACTCGAGTCACATAATTTTCTTCATCTACGCCAAAAACATCGGACGCCGTTGTTGACTCAATAACAATTGCAATATCTGGTTCTATTTTGTTAGCTACTATTTTAGCTCCACGAAGCCCTGTTTCTTCCTGAACGGTAAAGCAAAAATAGGTGTCATAATTGGGCTTTTCCTTGATTAAATTCAGCATCACATAAATGCCTGTTCTGTCATCTATCGCCTTTGCTTTTATGATTGTATCGGTAAGCATTTCAAACTCAGTGTCAAACGCTATAAAATCGCCAAGAGAAACTTTTCTTTCGGCATCTTCCTTATCCTTTGCGCCGATATCGATATATAAGGACTTTACCTTAGGTACCTTTTCTCTTTCGCTCTTTTCCTGAAGATGAATTGCCTTTATACCTATTACACCGGGAATCTTTTCATCCCCAATTCGTACCTTTTTGGAGATTAAGACTCTTGGGTCAATTCCGCCTACAGTTTTAAACTCTAAAAAGCCTTTCTCGGTAATTCCTGATACAATAAGACCAACTTCGTCCATATGTGCTAAAACCATTACCTTTTTATCGTGCTTTTCGCCTTTTTTAAGTGCAATAACATTCCCCATTACATCGATTTTTATATCGTCCGCATATGGTTTTATATTATCTATAACAAATTTTCTAACACTATCTTCATTGGAGCTTACAGAGTCTAAGTTACAAAGTGTTTTTAATAACATAACCAGTCCTCCATATCGCAACCAAGATTTTTAATAAAAACTTTCAAAAGATTTACCAACGAGTCAATATCATCTTTAGAAATTGTCTCAACGGTAGTATGCATATATCTGAGCGGAAATGACAAAAGTGCAGTCGGAATCCCGTCTCCTGCAACCTGCAAAAGCCACGCATCTGTGCCTGTATCTCCGCCTTCTACTTCGATAGAATATTTAATATCGCTTTCTTTTGCTAATGAAATAAGCTTTTTTGAAAGCTTAGGGTGAATATTCGGTCCTACCGAAATCGCTACACCGCTTGAAAGTTCAAAAGCATTCTTGGAATTATCGGGCGTTATGCCATGAGTTACATCAATCGCAACCGCAATATCAGGCTTTATAGAATTACCCGAAACCATAGCACCTCTTCCGCCTACTTCTTCAGTTACTGCCATAACGCCATACAGGTCTACATCTAATTTTGCGTCTTTAAAGGCCTTAAATACTTCTAAAATTGCAAATACGCCTGCTCTGTCG
>JAZNQG010000018.1:0-1547 GCA_045590035.1 Clostridia bacterium | reverse complement strand
GTGCTATCATAATCGCCGCCCAGAGTGTTACGGAATATGTTAAACAAGTGATTAAAAGCAGACGGAAGGTTTTCTTTACTCTGCCTGCATTTTTAGCGCCAAAATTGTAGCTTGTAATCGGCTGAGCACCCTGTGCAATTCCCTGCAGAGGTAACATTGCAAACTGCATAACGCTTGTCATAATTGTCATAGCACCAACTGCAATATCTCCGCCATATTTAAGGAGTGAAGAATTAAAGCAAACGGAAATAACGCTCTCACTTGACTGCATAACAAATGCCGCTGTTCCAAGCACGACACAAGGCAGAATTATATTTGCTCTGAGTTTTAGGTTTTCTTTCTTAATATTAAGATATGTCTTTTTTCCGCAAAGGAAAGCGATAATCCATATACAGGAAAGCATCTGCGAAACAATGGTTGCAAATGCCGCACCCTTTACCCCCATATTAAGCCCAAATATAAATATGGGGTCGAGCACAATATTACACGCCGCACCAATAAGCACAGAAATCATTGATATAGTGGTAAAGCCCTGTGCAGTGATGAATGTATTCATGCCCAGGGTCATCTGCACAAACAGAGTGCCGATGGCATATATACTCATATAATCGGTTGCATATCCGATTGTGTTTTCACTTGCACCAAAAGCAAGGAGTAAATCCTTGTTCCATATAAGCAAAACTGCGGTTAGGATCACTGTCACAACAATCTGCAAGCTAAAGCAGTTTCCAAGCGTCTTTTCGGCAGAATCCTTATCCTTTTCGCCCATAAAGATAGATGCTCTTGGTGCACCGCCTGAGCTGACCAATGCCGCAAATGCCGAAACAATCATGATAATCGGCATACAAACGCCAACACCCGTGAGTGCTAAGCTGCCATCGCCCGGCATATGACCAATATATATGCGGTCAACTATATTGTAAAGCATATTGATAAGCTGTGCCACAACCGTCGGCACCGACAGTCTGAACAAAAGCTTACCGATAGGCTCTGATGCTAAAATTTCCTTTTTGTCATTCATTTGATAAAACACCTTGTTTCCATATATAATTCATCCAAACAACACCGTCATTGTATTGTCCGGTTTTTCACTTTGAATCAAAGCTAACTGCATAAAATCCCGTCAAATTGTCGGGGAGAAAGCCGTCCTTATTCTCAACAGGCTCGTACTTCGTCAAATCAGGATACCAACCGCCGGTAAAACTGCTTTCCGTAGTGACATGACCACAAATGAATCCGCGTGCACCATTTCCTGTTGTACCCGCGATTCAATTCATAATAAAAATCAGTAGCTTTTCGCATTCCGGATGATACAAAAAATCACCTGTAACTTTCCCATCTATTGATGTCCCCATGGAGCAAATAATATATGGTCTGTTCATTGTACCACATCCTCTAAATCATTCTATCACAAAAGTATGTAATTTTCAATAAAACAAAGTAAAATAGAAAATCTTTCTTGACTTTTCATTGTTTTAGAATGATATACGTTAGTACCCAAAGCACAAGGCTGAGCCGACATCATTTCCTAAGGCAACATCATTAGT
>JAZNQG010000017.1:0-3427 GCA_045590035.1 Clostridia bacterium | reverse complement strand
GGCGGTGTAATGTTTGGCATTACAACATTGGCGCCACACTTTAAGGCTCTTTCCCGTCCGTTTTCGCCGATACTTGCCAGAGCAGTTGTTGCAGGTAGCAAAGCATACGGAAACATTATTCTCAATATTGAAAGTATCCTTAATGTAAGCTCCAGTGAGCCTGTTTTTTCGTCCTTAAATTTTGTATCCTTATGCGGAATAAAAGGACCTACGCCTATCATATGAGGATTTAGCTCTTTTAAAAATTCAAAATCATTCAAGATATGCTCCATTGTCTGATAAGGCGAGCCTACCATAAATCCCGCTCCGACCTGAAAGCCAAGTTCTTTTAAGTCAAAAAGACATTTTTTTCTGTTTTCCAAAGTCATACTCTCGGGATGAAGCTTTAAATAGTGCTCAGCTGTTGCAGTTTCGTGCCGAAGCAAATATCTGTCGGCACCCGCATTTTTTAATGCCTTATAGGATTCATAGCTTCTTTCACCCAAAGACAGAGTAACCGCACAATCGGGCGCAATATTTTTAATTCTGTATATTATATCACATAAAACAGAATCGGTAAAGTATAAATCTTCCCCGCCCTGTAAAACGAATGTGTTAAACCCTGCATTTTTGCCGTATTTTACACATTCTAAAATCTCGTCTTTAGTAAGACGGTATCTTTCGGCATTTTTATTCGAACATCTTATACCGCAATAATAACAGTCATTTTTGCATATAGATGAAATTTCAATAAGACCTCTTATATATACATCTTTTCCGAAAATATCCTGTCTTACTTTATCGGCATATAAAAATAATTCTTCGTCATTTCCGCCGTTTAAGTAAAAAAGAATTTCTTCATTTGAAAGGTTCTTTCTCATTCGATAATTCCTCCTCCCAAAACGGTGTCTCCGTCATATAAAACTACACTCTGCCCCGGTGTGATTGCTCTTTGCGGTTCAGAAAATGTAACACGGATTCTGTTGTCTTGTAAAAAGTCAACCTTTGCTTCACTCTCCCGCATCGCATAACGGGCTTTAGCTAAAACTACCATTCCGTCATAGACATTGTCTGACAACCAGTTTACATTTTTAGCGGTAAGAGTGTTGCTCATCAAATCGTCATTTAGTCCTAAAACTACCTGGTTTTTTTCTTTATCAAGCTTTGTTACATACATAGGACAAGGAAGTGCTAACCCAAGACCTTTTCTCTGTCCTATTGTATAGCGGATAAGTCCTTTATGCTCGCCTAAAACCTTTCCGTCTAAATCGCAGAATTCACCCTTTTTAAAGGTCTTTCCCGTATAGCTTTCAATAAACTCGGCATACTTTCCGTCTGGGATAAAGCATATATCCTGACTGTCCTTTTTTGCGTGGTTTTTAAGTCCTTCTTTTAACAAGTTTTCCCTTGCATCAATCTTTGTAACATCGCCCATAGGAAATCTTAAAAACCCAAGGTCTTCTTTTTTAATACCCCAGAGCATATATGTCTGGTCCTTTTTTAAGTCCTTTGCTTTCTTTAAAAGGTATTCGTCCCCCGACTTTTCAATCCTTGCGTAGTGACCTGTCGCAAAAAAGTCATAGCCGTTTTCCTTGGCATAGTCAAGTAAAAGCCCGAATTTTAACTTTTTATTACAGGTAATGCACGGGTTAGGTGTCCTTAAATTTTCGTATTCTTCTATAAATTCGCCAATTACTTCTTTTTTAAATTCTTCTCTTAAGTCTAAAACAAATAACTTAGAGCCGATTTTTTCTGCTGCATCTTTGGCATCGGAAATGCCCGACAAATCCATATCGTGAAATTTGGCAATTACGCCGTCTGCTTCTATCCCTTGCTTTTTATATTGTAAAAGCACATTTGTACTATCAACTCCGCCTGACATTGCAACCAAGCCTTTTTGCATTTTCGGACACCCGCCTTTCTTTTTTTATTCTTCCAAAACAAATGTAGCAACCGACTTTTCGTTATACTGAGACGATATTATTCCGCCGTCTGAAAGCCTTGAATAAACTCCCGAAAATACGCCGTCATAAACATATAGTCCAGTAAGATTTGAATACATTTTAAATTCGGGATTTTTGTCCGCCATATAGATATTTTCCGTTTTATACGGCACCTGATATTCCTGAACTATATAGTCGCCGTTTTTATTAGTGTCGATAATTTCGTCCCATTCTTGTCTTGTAAAATCAACGCCCGCAAATACGCCCTTTGACGCATACGAATCGCTCGGCTTCACAATATATTTGTCCTTATTATTCTTGACATTTTCCGTGTCAGCAAAGCACAGTTTTTCGGTATATGGAATATGTTTTTCTATTAAAGATATTTCTTCATCTGTTAAAAAGCTCTTTGTCATTTTATCTCTTAAGATATAAAAAAGTGCCTTATGGTGTATAATCTGTGTTCTTAAAGACCCCAAAACCAAAACTGCATTGTCCCTGTAGGCTTTTAAAAAGTCTCCTACTTTATCTAAGTTATTTAAAATGTCCACCGTTACTGCACGGCGGTAGATTATGTCGATTCTCTCTCCGTCTTCGCTATATAAGACGCCGTCTTTATAGGAAAGCTTTTTAATATCGCATATTATCGTTTTATAGCCGTACTTTTTAAATCTCTTCTCGAATTCATAAAATTCAGGCAAATAGGCTCTGTCCAAAAAGTCAACTATTGCAACAGTAGGATTTTTTCGTTTTTTTGGATAGCTTCTGTAAAGACGGGAAACAGTCGTTACCCATGTGTCAAACAGCTCAAACGAGCGGATATTTCCCAAAAGCTCACGCGGGATATTATTTAGCGAAAACGCCTTGGACAACTCAAAGTCTTCAATCATTGCACTCGAGCCGTCGGTGTTAATTTCGCAGAATTTATAGTCAAGAGTTTCTTCGTTATAGAAAATATCCATTCGGGTAATGGGTATTCTTGACTCACACAAAGGGTCCGATAAAATAAGTTCTTCAAGCTCTTTTGAAAAGGGAAAAAGCTTTCTGTATTCAGGGTTTTCAATATAATGGTCTATTACTTTTTCGAAAATCACATAAAAGCTTTCGGTAAGACTTTTAAATCTTTCTATATCTACCCTTTTAAAAATCTTAGGGATATGAAGAGTCTGCACGCATCTGCCGTGAAATGCCACGGGAGACTTTAATAAATGTTCTCGTACCTTTATCCCCGACTCTACCGATTCTTTAAAATTATTCTCGATAAATTCCCTTATTTTTTTCATAAAGCTACCTCTTTTAAAAAAGCAAGTTCTTCTTTTGCATCTTTTCCGTAAATTACTGCATCAAAGTCTTTTTTTAATATCTCATCTTTGGCATTTAATATATCATTAACTCTAACATTCTCATACCTTTTTAAAAGCATATCAATTTTTCCAGAGTAAAAAATCCCTTTTATAAATTCTGCATATTCTATTGCCTTATCTAAAGGCATAGCGTCTGCAATT
>JAZNQG010000016.1:0-4848 GCA_045590035.1 Clostridia bacterium | reverse complement strand
GGGATAGGGTATGAAAGCACCAAGGATTTTAAAAATCTTCCAATGACAGTTCTTCCGCCGTCAGCTTTCCCTGCAATATATATAAAATGCTGGATTGCAAAAAGTATGGGATATAATATAGAAGAATTTGTAAAGACACCGATTTTTTATGAATTTACTTAAAAAAGACATCTGTCAAGATGTCTTTTTTTAATAAAGAATCCCCGTCGATTTCTCGGTGGGGATTTGATAGTTTTAAACTCCTTCGCCGCGGTTTTTAAGAATTGACTCACGGGTGATGGGGGATACAAAGTAATATGCTTTCTCCGCATGATAGAGCTTTACTAATTCTGAGTAAAGCTTATCGGTTTCTTCATTTGGAATTCCGCCATTTCTTAAAAGAACAGCATCTCCTAAAACACGTGTATATAATGACTGATATCTGTGTCCTTCCTTTATATCGGACGGAATATCTTTATCAATTTTTAAAAAGTCTTCTAAAATACTTTCGATATTTTCAGGATTCTTTATAACGTATTTATGTAACTTAGTAAAAGTTCCTGTGGGATAGTCACACCTTGTGCCGTCGGCAAGATAGGTTGAACGCTCCAGTGTTTCTTCGAGGCGGATGATTATATCCCCAAGAGATTTCGCCCATTTTTCACCGAAATAATATCCTGCGTAATCTTCTATAACATTCTTTATGTCAACATAAGGGTCTCGCATAAGTTCAAGTGCAACAACCTTGTTTATATCCTCAAATATTCCTTCCGAATAAAGAGCACCGCCTTTTGAGAAACTGTTTGTCTTTTTAAATTGCTCTGACAGAGCCTTTGGAAATGGATTTGCACCAAATCCGCCCCATGGTGTAACCAGATACATACTGATTTCAGGGAAAGCAAAAATTGGCTTACCTAAAGATGTTATGTTATCAGGAATATATGCGTCGATATCTATCATTATATGGTCTATCCAGTCGCCATCTTTTTTGATTAGCGGAATAATAGTTTCCCATTCTGTGTCGGTAAAATAGTCGAATCTCCAACAAGAGAAGATAATCTCGCTATTCGGAAAATATTTTTTTGCGATTTCGGCTTTCTTTTTGGCAATCTTGAAAAAACCGTTGCTTCCCCATGGATAACATTTTTCACAGGTGCAACCGCCCTGGTCATAGGGCCATAGCAAAATATAGTCAAGTCCGACAGATGAGAATCGGCACATAAGCTCATCAAAGGATGAAAGAAGGAGCTTTTCGCCGTCCTTGTTTGAAGGACAAAGCTCTGTATAGTAGTAGCCACAGAGCTTTAGCTTGTATCTTCCGCTTTCTATTGAGTTTTCAGAAAGATATTCTTTGGGTGCATCTTTATAATATTCGTTTCCAAGATGCATAAGAGAAGTCTTCATTCCAAGGCTCTTTGCTTTTTTAAAAAGGCTCTCCATTTTTAAAAGCATTGCCTCTGCATCGGGGTCTTGAATTTTGCTAAAGTGATGCATATCAAACCAAAGACAAAGAGCAGACTGCCCCCATAGGGCAAGGCTTTCTAAATATTCAAAAATTTCTTCTGTGGGAGATGAATGATAATAGTTATAAAAATGGTTTGCAAAATATGATGCTCTTAAGCTTGAGTTAAAGGTGACTGTCTTTGATTTTATGCCTTTTGCCTGATGTCTTATAAGGTAGCCTACTGCAGAGTTAAAAGCGACAGAGGTGTTTCCAAAAACTTGGATTTCATCGCCTGAAACAATGCGGTATGCGTCGCCTGAAAGATTTATATCTTCTAAAAAGATAACTGAAACAGTTTTTGGAGAATCTATCTTCTTTGCATATTTATTTAGTAAGTAAATTGCACTTTGTGCTTTTTCGTATGATGTATTTACTGGCACAAGATTTATCATAAAAACCTCCCGATAATTATAACTTGAGCAAATTTTATCATACAAGGTATATGCTGTCAATAATAAACCTAAAAGCACAAAAAAATCCGTCCGAAAATTTTCGGACGGATAATTTTTTATGAAACTATATTATTTCATGTCCTTAATAGCTGCCTGAGCTGCTGCCAAACGTGCGATGGGCACTCTGAACGGTGAACATGATACATAGTCAAGACCTACCTTATGGCAGAACTCAACTGATACGGGGTCGCCGCCGTGCTCACCACAGATACCGCAGTGCATTGTCGGACGAACCTTCTTACCAAGAGTTACAGCCATATCCATAAGCTTACCTACACCTGTCTGGTCGAGCTTTGCAAACGGATCGTTTTCGTAAATCTTTGTGTCATAGTATGCATCAAGGAACTTACCAGCGTCATCACGGCTGAAGCCGAATGTCATCTGTGTTAAGTCGTTTGTACCGAAGCAGAAAAACTCTGCCTCTGTTGCGATTTCGTCAGCTGTTAGACAAGCTCTCGGAATTTCGATCATTGTACCAACTTCGTACTTAAGGTCTGAACCTGCTGCAGCGATTTCAGCGTCTGCTGTTGCAACAACGATGTTCTTAACGAACTTAAGTTCTTTTGTGTCGCCAACGAGCGGAATCATGATTTCGGGAACCAAGTTCCAGTCGGGATGAGCTTTCTTAACATTGATAGCTGCACGGATAACAGCACTTGTCTGCATCTTAGCGATTTCAGGATATGTTACAGAAAGACGGCAACCACGGTGACCCATCATGGGGTTAAATTCGTGGAGTGAAGAAATGATGTTCTTGATTTCTTCAACTGACTTGCCCTGAGCAGCTGCTAAAGCCTTGATGTCAGCTTCTTCTGTCGGAACGAACTCGTGAAGAGGGGGATCCAAGAATCTGATTGTAACGGGGTTACCTTCAAGTGCTTCATAAAGAGCTTCAAAGTCGCCCTGCTGATAGGGAAGAATCTTCTCTAAAGCAGCTTCTCTTTCTTCAACTGTATCTGAACAGATCATTTCACGGAAAGCAGCGATTCTTTCAGCCTCGAAGAACATATGCTCTGTACGGCAAAGACCGATACCTTCTGCACCAAGCTCACGAGCTTTCTTAGCGTCAGCCGGTGTATCTGCATTTGTACGAACCTTAAGTGTTCTGAATTCGTCAGCCCATTCCATGATTCTGCCGAACTCACCAGCGATTTCAGCATCAACAGTCGGGATGATACCATCGTAGATGTTACCTGTTGAACCGTCGATTGAAATGTAATCGCCTTCGTTATATACCTTACCAGCAAGTGTAAACTTCTTGTTTTCTTCATCCATTACGATGTCGCCACAACCTGATACACAGCAAGTACCCATACCACGAGCAACAACGGCTGCGTGAGATGTCATACCGCCACGAACTGTAAGGATACCCTGTGAAGCCTTCATACCTGTGATATCTTCAGGTGATGTTTCAAGACGAACAAGTACAACCTTTTCGCCTCTTGCATTCCAAGCTTCAGCATCTTCTGCTGTAAATACAACCTTACCGCAAGCAGCACCGGGAGATGCACCAAGACCTCTGCCTGCAGGAGTTGCAGCCTTAAGAGCCTTAGCATCGAACTGTGGATGTAAAAGTGTGTCAAGGTTTCTGGGGTCAATCATAGCAACTGCCTGCTTTTTGTCGATCATACCTTCGTCAACTAAGTCGCAAGCGATCTTTAATGCAGCCTTTGCAGTTCTCTTACCGTTTCTTGTCTGGAGCATATAGAGCTTACCTGCCTGAACAGTGAACTCCATATCCTGCATATCTCTGTAGTGGTCTTCCAAAGTCTTGCAAACATCCTGGAACTGAGCGAATGCTTCGGGGAACTTATCAGCCATTTCAGCAATCGGCATCGGAGTACGAACACCTGCAACAACGTCTTCACCCTGTGCGTTTACAAGGAATTCACCCATAAGACCTCTTTCGCCTGTAGCGGGGTCTCTTGTGAAAGCAACACCTGTACCACAGTCATCACCCATGTTACCGAAAGCCATCATCTGTACGTTAACGGCTGTACCCCATGAATACGGGATGTCGTTATCACGACGGTAAACGTTAGCTCTGGGGTTATCCCATGAACGGAATACGGCTTCAACAGCGCCCATAAGCTGTTCCTTCGGGTCAGACGGGAAGTCCTTACCAATCTTATTCTTGTACTCAGCCTTGAACTGCTGTGCCAAAGTCTTCAAGTCTTCAGCTGTAAGCTCGATATCCTGAGTAACACCTTTTGCTTCTTTCATTTCGTCGATAAGCTGTTCAAAGTACTTCTTACCAACTTCCATAACTACGTCAGAATACATCTGGATAAATCTTCTGTAGCAGTCGTATGCCCAACGAGCGTTGCCTGACTTTTCAGCCATAACCTCAACAACCTCTTCGTTAAGACCGAGGTTCAAGATTGTGTCCATCATACCGGGCATTGATGCTCTTGCACCTGAACGAACAGATACTAAAAGCGGATTTTCCTTATCACCGAACTTCATGCCTGTGATAGCTTCCATCTTGTCGATGTACTCCATGATTTCAGCCTGGATATCATCGTTGATTTTTCTTCCGTCCTCATAGTACTGAGTACAAGCTTCTGTTGTTACAGTGAAGCCCTGGGGAACAGGAAGACCGATCTTTGTCATCTCAGCGAGGTTTGCACCCTTACCGCCAAGAAGTTCTCTCATGCTTGCATCGCCTTCTGAGAAAAGATAAACAAACTTCTTTGCCATTTTAAAATCTCCTCCTAAAGTATATTGATTATATGGCGCACCTGTTAGCACCATAACATATTTATTATACCATAATTTTTGTAAATGTCTACAACTTTTGGAAAGATTTTTGACAATTTGTTCAATAAATAACAAAGTTAACGGAAAATTCTTGAAATATTAACTTCTTTTCACAAATTTTTTGTCAAACCACTTGGCAATTTCCATTATTAC
>JAZNQG010000015.1:0-8063 GCA_045590035.1 Clostridia bacterium | reverse complement strand
CTGGAAGAAACAAGGGCTAAGGGTATAAAAGACTTAGACAGTAAATATGCAGACACCCAGAGTTACAGTAATATTTTTATAGAAAAACTTGACGAAAACAGTGTTTTGGTGTTATATAATAATATGAAGTATATTGATAGTGATGGCAAAAAACACAAAGCAGCTTTTGTAAGGGAAGTAAGCTTTATAGAAGATTAAATAGGAGGAAATAATTATGGCAGTACCTGAGGCAAAACAGTATATCCTTGACTTTGAGAATTTAGGAATGGGACTTTTCATTCACTGGGGATTATATTCACAGCTTGGTAAAGGCGAGTGGTTTTTTTATCACAGCGATGCCCCGATGGATGAATATAAGAAATTAAAGGACACCTTTACAGCAGAAGATTTTGATGCTGAGAAGATTTGCCAGATTGCAAAGAATGCGGGATGCAAGTACATAACACTTACAACAAGACATCATGAAGGCTTTTCGCTTTATGATACCTGCGGTCTTAACGATTTTGATGCACCCCACTCTCCTGCAAAAAGAGACCTTATCCGTGAGTTTGTGGATGCCTGCAGAAAATATGATATCGTTCCTTTTTTCTATCACACAACACTTGACTGGTACGATAAAAGATTTGATGATGACTTTGACGCATATTTGGAGTATTTAAGAAAGAGTGTCGAAATTCTTTGCACAAACTACGGAAAAATCGGCGGGCTCTGGTTTGACGGAAACTGGTCAAAGCCCGACGCTGACTGGAAAGAGGACGAGCTTTACGCGACAATCAGACGCCACCAGCCCGAAGCCATGATTATAAACAATACAGGTCTTGATGCAAGAGGCAAGGTCGGAAATCCTGAAATTGACTCGGTAACCTTTGAAAACGGAAGACCTGAACCAATGGACAGGGACGGTATGGACAAGTATTTAGCCGCTGAGATGTGCTTAACGCTTAACAATCACTGGGGAATAGGCTTTGAAGACATTGATTACAAATCACCCGGAGAGCTTATAAAGTGCCTTTGCGACTCAAGAAAGGTAGGAGCAAATTTCCTTTTGAATATCGGACCTGAGGCACAAGGCAAGGTTAATTCTTATCAGGCAGAGCTTTTAGGTCTCATCGGCAGATGGATGAAGGTTTACGGCGAGGCTGTTTATAACGGAAGACCGTGCGGTATAAAGGGCGAGGATACACATTTTGCCTTAAAGAGTACAGACGGAAAGCATCTTTATCTTTTTGTTTACGATCTTGGAGTTGTCGGCAATGACAATGTTGTTATGGGCGGAAAGATTAAAGATAGCTACAAGTTTTCTTCTCTAACCGATGAAATAGAGTCGATAAAATGGATGGACGAAGATGAAAATCTTGAGTTTACTAATGAAAACGGAGAACTCAATGTCAAATTTACAGGCTTCCACTACGGAAAGAGCTATCCTGTAAGAGTTGCAAAAGCGGTTTTGAAAAAATAAAATATTAGGAGAAAAGTCATGAGCTTACTTGAAGCGATTCGAAAAGTAGGGAAAAGTTTCAGGCTTCCGGGGGAAGTCGTATCATACGGCACAATAAAGGACGGCATAATAAATGCGACATATAAGGTAAATTATAAAAATGAAGATATGGAAAAATCATATATTTTCCAGAAAATCAATACATATGTATTCAAAAAACCTGATGAGATTATGGAAAATATTGATTTGGTTACATCTCATATAAGGGAAAAGAATTCTGATAAAATTACACTTCATTATCATCATACAGAAGACGGCAAAAACTATGTAAACTGCACAGACGGATTCTGGAGAGTTATGAACTGTGTGGACTCTGTAACCTATAATACCTGCGAAAACGAAACCATAATCCGTAAAGTCGGCGAAGCATTCGGAGAATTCCAGATGAATCTTTCCGATTTTGACGGCTCAAAGCTTTTTGAGACCATTGTGGATTTCCATAACACAAGCAAAAGACTTGAAAACTTATTTGCTCATATTGAAGAAGATTCTGTTGGCAGAGTATGGGAAATGTCAGGGGAAATTGAGTATATAAAGTCAATCAGGGATAAAGCGGCAGAATTAAGCGAAAAGTATAACAGGGGAGAGCTCCCTGTAAGAGTTACTCATAACGATACAAAATGTAACAATGTACTTTTTTCTAAAGACACAGACGAACCTTTGGTAGTTATCGACCTTGATACTGTTATGCCGGGTATGGCTATGTATGACTTTGCAGATGCAGTAAGATTCATATGCTCTACCGCCGCAGAAGACGAGCCGGATTTATCAAAGGTAAATCTTGACACAAAAAAATTCAAAGCATTTGCAGTTGGATTTTTAAGTAAAGTTAAAGATGTATGGACAAAGGAAGAAATCAACTCTTTGGTTTTAGCAACATTTGCAATTACAGTTGAGCTTGCGGTGAGATTTTTAGATGACTATATAACAGGTGACAAGTACTTTAAGATAAATTATGAAGACCATAACGCCGTAAGAACAAGATGTCAGTTAAAGCTTGCAAAGTGCATCATGGAAAAGTACGATGAGTTGTCCGGCATTATAAATGACGTATTAAAGGAAATATAAGCATTAAAAAAAGAGCAGTCAGACTGCTCTTTTTGTGTTTTAAATTACTTCTTTAAAAACCAAGGTGACTTTACGAGCTTTGCTCTTGAGAGTGCAACGAGTATGGGGTATGTAATTAAAGAATCAATAAAGTGGTGAACGAATGTTCCTGAAAATGCGATAAAGCTTGCCCAGAGTGAAGTCTGCTCTGATGAAGGGATAATTACGGGAGTCAAGAAATAAACTGCTACTCCTTCGGCCAAGGCGTGAAGAAGGGCTGTTAATAAAATTACAATAAAGATATTTACCTTTTTATCAAGCATTTTTAAAGCCGCAAACACAAACAGGATATGTAATAATGCGCGGATTGCAACCAAAAGATTGCTTGGCGCTGGTATTGCAGTAAAGAAACCCAAAACACTTCCGATAACCGACATTACTGCAACCCACGGTCCTACAAAAATTGCAAGGAAGGTTGGAACGTGTGCACCTGGTGTCAGTGTAAAAAATCCGAGATTGAGTTTAACCGGCGAATATGTAATTATAATCGCAAGAGCGGTTAAAATGGCTGCAAATACTATCTTTCTTGTTTCGACTTTCATTTTTAAGACATCACCTTTCAATATTTAAAAAATTTGTTATTATTTTTTCTCCTTGCGGAGTAAGCTTTGATTCCAGATGCAGATTTACTGCATAGACATTCATTTCGATTTCGGGAGTTGCGTATGCAGAAAATGCTATTGTCTCACCTGTTTCGGCACGTGCTACGGGTAAAAGCTCCTTTTGCATATTTGCTTCGATTACCGAAAGCGATGTTCCGCGACACGCCTTGATTACCTTTTCCATGCCTTTGAAAATAGTTGACGAGTTATCGAGAATAACCATCTCCATCTTTCCTTCGCCACCGGTTTCAATCTGTTCGCATCTTGACTTAAAGCCTTCCGAAACTGCACGGTATCCGTCTAATATTCCAAGTATCGGGATATTTATAAGAAGTGCGGCTTTAACCGCCAGTATTGCTTCGTCAGAAGAGTCTGTAACTATAAGCTTTTTAGCATCTTCAATCTTTACATCACGGGATAAGTCGGGCGTGATTTTTTCTATAAAATTATACATAAGGTCGTCGCCTATAAAAAGTATCAAATCAACGCCTCCTTTTTTGTAAAATCACTTGAAATTTACACAATATATGGTATAATTATAGTATGAATTAAAATGCAATCAACAAGTTACAGATAATTATACAACATTTCCCGTTGTTTTTCAAGAGAAAAATGTCATTTTCTTGTCGGAGGATATAAAAAAATGAAAGTTTTACTTATGTCTGTTAAGGCAGGCTTCGGGCATCATTCTACCGCTCAGGCGATAATAGATTGTCTTGATGAGAAGAATATTGAGTGTGAGATGCTCGACACATTTGACTATATAGACCCGCTTTTATGCGAGTCGATTGACAGGGGATATCTTTTTTCCACAAAGAACTTTCCCGATGTTTACGGAAAAGCGTATGACAGGCTTGATAAAAGGGTGTCGCCCTATAAAAAGTATTCTATTGTCGGAATAATTTCAAAGTTTGTATCAAACAGATTGAAAGAATATATAACCGAATATTCACCAGACGTTATAATCGCAACCCACAGCTTTGCGGCGGTTGTGCTTACCTATATGAAGCAAAAGGGTGTCATAGACTGTCTCACAGTCGGTATAGTTACAGATTTTACGGTGCATCCTTTCTGGGAGAGTACCGATTTGGACTATTATGTAACGGCGGATAAGCTTTTAAATAACCAGATGAGAAAAAAAGGAATTCCTGAAGAAAAAATTCTGCCAATCGGAATCCCTATAAACAAAAAGTTTTTAAAAACCCAGACCAAAAAAGAAGCAAGAGAAAAGCTTGGTATAAAGGACAAAAAAACCATACTTCTTATGATGGGCTCGATGGGCTTTGGAAATATAGAAAAGCATCTTGAGGCTATTTGCGATGTCGATATCGATTTTCAGGTTCTATGTGTATGCGGAAGAAACGAAAAAATGAAAAGGGACATTGATGAGCATTTAGAGTGGAAGGATAAAATCATAACCTACGGCTTTGTTGACAATGTGGAAGTTATGATGGACGCCTCCGACTGCATCATAACAAAGCCCGGTGGTCTTACAACAAGCGAGCTTTTGGCAAAAAGACTTCCCGCAATTATTATGAATCCTATTCCCGGTCAGGAAGACAGAAATATGGAATTTTTGGTAAATAACGGAGCAGCGATTTCTGTTTCCGAAACCTACGGACTAGACGAAGCGCTTTACGGACTTTTTAGCAACACCACAAGAATAAGGCTTTTGAAAATTGCGGTTTCAAGGCTTGGAAAACCTAATTCCACAGAGGATTTGTGTGAATTTATAGAAAACCACATAAAAGCTAAAAGGGGACACTAAAAATCCTTGATTATCTATTTACAAAAGGGAAGAAAAGATATATAATAAAAACAAAACCAAGAAAAACAAAACAAAACCAAATTTTTTGCGGGAGGCAGAAATATGTATAAGTCAGATTTTGAAGTAAAAAGAGAGATTTGTGAAATCGGCAGAAGAATCTATCAGGACGGATTTGTTGCGGCAAATGACGGTAACATTTCTGTTAAGGTAGACGAAAATACTTTCTTCACAACTCCGACAGGCGTATCAAAGGGTTATATGACACCTGATATGATTTGTAAGGTTGACGCTCAGGGTAATCCTAAGGAGTCGACAGGTAAATACCGTCCGTCATCAGAGTTTAAGATGCACCTTAAGGTATATCAGGAAAGACCTGATGTGAATGCAGTTGTTCATGCGCATCCGCCTATCGCAACAAGCTTTGCTATTGCAGGTATCGCGCTTGACAAACTCATTATGCCTGAAGCTATCATCTTCCTTGGTGCAGTGCCCATCGCGCAGTACGGTACACCGTCAACAATGGAAATTCCCGAATCATTGGAGCCGTATATTCAGGATTATGATGCAATCTTGCTTGCAAACCACGGCGCACTTTCATTCGGTTGCGATTTAAATACAGCATTTTTCAGAATGGAATCAACAGAATTCTACGCTAAGCTTACATATTATGCTACAATGCTCGGCGGCGCTAAGGAAATCCCCTGCGGCGAAGTTAAGAAGCTTATCGACTTAAGAAAGCAGTTTAACGTTTCAGGCCGTCATCCGATGGAAAAGCTTTGCCCGGGTTGCTATGAAGACGGAACTTGCGAAATGTCTCCGACAGAAGCAAATGAGACAAAGGGCTTCGAGTCACCTGCTGCATATCACGGTTTCCAGCCGTTGCCCAGTCAGACATGTAATGGCAGCTGCTCATCAAACGGTGATGTAGAGAAGATTGTGGCTGAAGTAACAAAGAGAGTACTCGAGCAGTACAAAAAGTAATGGATAAAGTTTATACAGGCTTAGGTGATAAGGGGTATACAGAAACCTTTTCACAAAAGCGCATATCAAAAGCAGATATAATTATTGAGCTTTTGGGTAGCTTGGATGAGCTTTCAGCATCATTGGGTGTTGCAAAATCGCAAAACTTTGATGAAGCATTAAATAGTGATATCGAAGCTATACAAAAAAAGCTCGTCGGTGTTATGGCTGAGATTGCAGGAGGAAAGACATCGGTTACTCCCGAATGCCCTAAGGCAGTCGAGAGTATGTGTGATAAATACGGAGATAAGTTCGAAGGCTTTGAAAACACAGACAAAAATCCCGTAGCCGCTTATCTTTCGCTTGCAAGAACAGTTTGCCGCCGTGCTGAAAGGCAGGCTGTAAAATTAAATCAGCAAGGAAGAGTAAAAGCTCCCGTTCTTTCGTGGCTTAACCGCATAAGTGATTTACTTTATGCAATGAGCCATTATGCGACCCGAGATTTTACAAAAAAAGCAGAATCGGGAAGCTATGAACTTGGGAAAATGAACCTTTCCTTAGCAAAGGAACTGTCGCTTGCAGTCGAAAAATACGCCGAGACAATGGGTGTAAAACCTGTAATTGCTGTCGCTGATGCAGGAGCTAATTTGGTGCTTTTGCACGCGACCGACGATTCCTATATAGCAAGCCGAAAAATTGCAACCGATAAAGCCTATACGGCGGTATCATTAAAGATGTCGACAGCTACTGCGCTTAAAGAATCCCGTGGCGGTGCTCTGGACGGACTTGTAGCCGGGGAAGGACTTTGTTTGCTTGGCGGCGGTGAGCCGTTAGTTAAGAGTGGCAAAGTAATAGGCGGAATCGGAGTATCGGGCGGAACTCGGGAGCAGGATACCAATTTAGCGGCATTTGCGGCGGAATACTATAAAAGGAGGCAGGCATTATGAATATAGACGAAAAGCAGATAGAGCAAATCGTCAAAAATGTGCTCTCCAAAATGGAAGATGATATGCCAAAAAGAAAGCAAATCGGAGTTTTCGACACAATGGAAGAAGCTTTAGATGCAGTAAATAAGGCGTATTCACTCTTTAGAAGCTACAACAAAGAGCAAAGAGAGAACATAATAAAAGAAATAAGACGCTTAACCCATGAAGAAGCTGAAACGATGGCAAAGCTTGCGGTAGAAGACACTAAAATGGGTAATGTGTATCATAAAATTTTAAAGCATCATTTAGTTGCGGATAAGACACCGGGAACAGAAGACTTAGAAGTTAAGGCACTCTCGGGTGACAAGGGACTAACTTTAATAGAGATGGCACCTTACGGAATTATCGGTGCAATCACACCGTCAACAAATCCAAGCTGTACGGTAATCTGTAACAGTATCGGAATGATTGCGGCAGGTAACGGAGTTGTATTCAACCCGCATCCGCACGCAAAAAGAATTTCGGCTTATGCAGTTGACCTTGTAAACCGTGCGTCATTGGCGGCAGGAGGCCCCGAAAATATAGTTGTAACTGTTAAAAATCCGACAATGGATACATCAAATATGATGGTAAATCACCCATCGGTCAAAATGCTTGTTGCAACGGGTGGACCGGGTGTTGTAAAGATGCTTTTGTCAAGCGGTAAAAAGGCAATCGGCGCAGGAGCGGGAAATCCGCCTGTAGTGGTTGACGATACTGCAGATGTTAAAAAGGCGTCGAAGGATATTATCGACGGTTGCACATTCGATAATAACCTTCCATGTAACGCAGAAAAAGAATGTTTCGTTATGGAAAGCGTTGCAGACGAGCTGATTTCGGGAATGCAGAAAAACGGTGCATATCTTTTAAACGGTGCACAGATTAAAGAGCTTGAAAAGGTAGTTTTGGTTGACCTTCCGCCGAAAAAGGACGGAGACAAACCGAAAAAGGTTATAAATAAAGACTGGGTTGGAAGAGATGCTAAAAAGATTCTCGCCCAGATTGGCGTAAATGTCGGTGATGAGATAAGATGCATTATATGTGAGACAGAATTTTCACACAGCTTTGTCCAGACCGAGCTTATGATGCCAATTCTCCCGATTATAAGATGCCGTACATTCGAAGAAGCTATGGAAATGGCAGTAAAGGCAGAACACGGAAAC
>JAZNQG010000014.1:0-2481 GCA_045590035.1 Clostridia bacterium | reverse complement strand
ACTTTCAAAAAGCTTTTCAAAAATTGAGTGCATAAACTGTACGGGGAAAATTGAAGGCAACAAAGTTTATCTTGATGATATTTCGTCTTATGGATTTTCGGCATTTGAAGTAATCAAATAAAAGAAAAGAGCCCTTCGGCCTCTTCTCTTTTATTTGGTGTTTTTTATGATAAAAAAAGGACTTCATTATATAATTTTTGGGTGATATAATGTAAATAAAGGTGGTGGAATTTATGAAAATTCTGAATTCTGGTTCATGTAATATTGACTATGTTTATACACTCGACCATATTGTCCGTGAAGGAGAAACCGAGACCGGATATAATTTGGAAACCTTTCCCGGCGGTAAGGGACTTAACCAGTCGGTTTCTGTTTTAAGAGCGGGAGCAAAAGTGTATCACGCAGGACTGATTGGAGAAGACGGAGATATGCTAAAGGATATCTTAAAGACAAACGGAGCTGATGTTTCTTTTCTTAAAGAAATCCCCGAAAAGCAGGGACATGCTATAATTCAGGTAGCCAAAAGCGGTGAAAATTCTATTTTTCTCTATCCCGGTACCAACAGAATGATAGAAAAAGATTTTATAGACCAGGTGCTCTCTAATTTTTCTGCGGGAGATATAATTCTTTTGCAGAACGAGATAAGCAATTTGGAGTACATAATTAAAAAAGCCCATGAAAAAAAGATGGTTGTTATTTTAAATCCGTCGCCTTTTGATGATACGATTAAAAACCTTGATTATAATATGCTTTCTTATATTATTATAAACGAGATAGAATTAAAGGATATTGCGGGTAAAACAGATATTGAATCAGGGATAGAGCTTTTAAAGAAAAAATATCCCGATTTAAAAATTATGCTGACACTCGGTTCTAAAGGGTGTAGGTACATTGACAACACTATCGATATTTCTCACCCTGCATATAAGGTTACTGCCGTTGACACGACTGCGGCAGGGGATACGTTTACAGGATATTTTGCGGCACTTTTGGCAGATGGAAAGAGTATAGAAGAAATATTGAAAACGGCATCGGCTGCGGCGGCACTATCTGTTACAAAGAAAGGTGCAGCACCGTCAATTCCGACTATTTCCGAAGTTTTGGAAGAGATCCCTAAACTACAACCAAGCATACCTGGGAGAGAACAGGAATTAAAAGAAAAAATATTTAACTATATTGAAAACAACATAATTACTGCCAATATAGAAGAATTGGCAGATTATTTCGGTTATTCCGTTGTATATACAGGTAATATTGTAAAAAAGCTTATGGGCGAGCCGTTTACCAAAATTCTTCAGAGAAAACGCTGCGAAATTGCGGCGGAAAAGCTTTTAAATACCACCCTTTCGGTCGATGAAATCATTAGCGAATCGGGGTATGAGAATAAGAGCTTTTTTAGAAAAAAGTTTATGGAAATATACGGCAAGAATCCGCTGGCGTACAGGAAAAAGGGAGGAAAATAAATGGAAAAACCGCTTATTATTTTCGATACCGATATGGATACCGACTGCGACGATGTCGGTGCTCTTTCCATTATTTATGAATATGTAAAACATGGAAAAGCCGAGCTTTTAGGGATTATTTGTGATGCGGTTTGTGACTATTCTGCACCTTTTTCAGAGGCTTTTGGGAAATGTTACGGCATAGAAAGACCGATTGGTGCATATACAGGCGAAGATGAAAGGCTTACAAAATACCGTCTTCATAGCCAAAAGTATAGTAAATATAACAAAGAACTTTCTTTTAATTTAAATAAAACAAATAAAGACTATGAAGATGCAGTTAAAACTTATAGAAAACTGCTTTTAGATGCACCTGACAACAGTGTTACAGTATTATGCGTGGGACTTATGACGGCAGTGGCAGAAACGCTTATGTCAAAGCCTGATGAGATTAGTCCGCTTTCGGGAAAAGAGCTGTTTATAAAAAAGGTCAAAAAAGTTATCGCTATGAGCGAAATTTCTAAGGTTGGGAATAACTTTAACTGGGATATGGACCCTTTGGCGACTGAAATTTTCTTAAAAGAATGTCCCGTGAGCGTATATGTAAGCGAAATGGGCGGGGATATATTTACAGGTAAATGCCTTAAAAACTATCCTGACGGACATTTGGCAAAGGAAGCGTATCGGCTCTTTGGAGTGCTTGATTCAGGTAGACAAAGCTGGGATTTGATTGCAACTTTGTATGCCATAAATGGAGATAGTGATGTATTTTATAAAGTACCCAAAGGCACCTGTTTTTATGATGCAAAAACCCTTGATGCAGGCTTTTATGAAAATGGCGAAAGACAGGATTATATGATAATTTCCGATTTAAAAAACTCGGAAATTGAAGAGTATATCGAAAATCAAATAACAGGCAATTTATAAAGAAAAAAAGACAATATTTTTTAAAAAAGAATATTGTCTTTTTTTATTGAAAGTAGTATAATGAGCGGTAGATATATTAAGGGAGTGAAAAATATGTTTTCATATTCTGAAT
>JAZNQG010000013.1:0-1901 GCA_045590035.1 Clostridia bacterium | reverse complement strand
ACCGCACTTTCAAATAACTTCTGCGGAAGAGGCTGCGATGTTGTAACGGTAGACAAGCTTTCACAGGACATCGGCGAATTTTTCGGGATGTGGGAAGAAGATATAGAAAAAATCGGAAAATTCGGAAGAAAAACGGTAATTGAAAATTACTCGGTTAAGAAAATGACCGATGACAATGAAGGCGTATATGAAAGCGTACTGAAAGGTTAAAAGTTGCGTTATAAAAATATTTAAAAAAAGGGGGACTCTTACAATGACAGATATTGTAATCTCAGGTTATTACGGCTTCCGCAATAACGGCGACGACGCACTTTTAATGTCTATTATAAATGATTTAAAATCGAAAAATGACGATTTAAAGATAGTAGTTCTTTCTAAAAAACCAAGAGAAACCGAAAGAATCTACGGAGTAAGTGCGGTAGACAGACATAATGTACTAAGCGTTTTAAAAGCTCTTAAAAACACTAAGATGTTAATTTCGGGCGGCGGCACACTTATTCAGGATGCTACAAGCACCAAGTCGCTTATATATTACCTTGCAATTATAAAAATGGCACTACTGTTCAAGAAAAAGGTTATGCTTTATGCGAACGGAATCGGACCTTTGAATCTTAGAAAAAACAGACGCCTTACTAAAATGGTACTCGATAAGGTGGATTTAATCACCTTAAGAGACGAAATTTCTTATGAATTATTAAAGGAAATCGGTGTAAAAAGTCCAAAAATCGAAGTTACAGCCGACCCTGCATTCGGGATAGGCGTCGAGAAAAAAGATGAAGACATTTTGTCTTACAATAATATTCCTACCGATAAACCGCTTATGATGGTTTCGGTAAGACCGTATAAAAATGCAGTTGGCAATTTTTCGGATGTTGTTTCTGAAGGCTTAGACTATGCGTATCAAAAGTACGGCGTTACATCTGTATTTTTGCCGATGCAGACTAAAACCGATGAAGAAATTTCCGAAGAAATCAGAGCAAAAATGAAGGAAGAATCCTATATCATAAAAGCGGACTACGATATTCCAAGACTTTTATCAATTATGAGCCAGATGAAAATATGTGTCGGTATGAGACTTCATACTCTTATATATTCGGCTGTATCTTGTGTTCCGCTTGTGGGACTCGTTTATGACCCCAAGATTAACGGATTTTTAGATTATATCGGAATTGATAACTATTTGTCAGCAGAAACACTTAATATCGAAGACTTTAAAAAGGCTATTGATAAAAGCTTTGAAAATTTCGAAATGCAAAAGGAAAAATTAGAAGAAAAAAGAAAAGAACTTATGGAAAAGGCAAAAAGGAATTCGTACCTTGCAACAGAGTTACTTTTAGGGTAGGTGAAAAGAATTGAGTGGACAAAATAAGATGCTGAAAACTGCCGTATTTATGGCAGGTGCTACATTTATGGCTAAGATTTTGGGATTAGTCAGAGAATCTTTAATAACTGCATACTTCGGAGTCGGCAATCAGGTTGATGCATATTTTGCGGCATCTCAGCTTCCGACCACTCTTTTCGATATGGTAATTGGCGGTGTAATCTCCGCATCATTTATTCCTGTATTCAATACGATTTTTGAAAAGGAAGACAGAGAAAAGGCGTTTTCCTTTGCCAACAAATTTGTCGGAATGATACTTTTAGCCACATTTATTCTCTCGGCTATCGGTATAATTTTCTCGGGAAATCTTATAACAGGAATCATAGCACCGGGATTTTCGGGAGAAACACTTAATTTAGCATCAACGCTATCTAAAATCATGTTCCCGATGGTGATTTTTACAGGGCTAGCGTTTTCATTTGTTGGAATATTGCAGTCCTTCGGTGAGTTTAATATCCCGTCTTTAATGAGTCTTGTTTCAAACCTTGCAGTTATACTTTATTTCCCGCTTTTTGGAAAA
>JAZNQG010000012.1:0-2858 GCA_045590035.1 Clostridia bacterium | reverse complement strand
TATTCACTATCAGTCATACGAAAGGGGTAAGCCGACCTGTAAATTAAAGGTAATCGGTGACACCGATAAAACAGGTACAAAGATTACATTCAAGCCCGATGGCGAAATCTTTGAAGTGCTTGAATTCGAGTATGAAGTACTTTTAAAGAGACTTCGTGAGCAGGCATTCTTAAATAGAGGCGTTAAAATTATATTTAGCGACTTAAGAAAAGAAGAGCCGGAAGTAAATGTTCTCTTTGCAGAAGGCGGAATTTCCGAGTTTGTTACATTCCTAAATAAAAATAAAGACCCCATGCACGAAGAAATTATCTATTTCTCAAAAGAAACAAAGGGCATGGAAGTCGAAGTTGCTATGCAGTATACCGACGCCTATAATGAAGTACTTTACAGCTTTGCAAATAACATCCATACAGTTGACGGTGGTATGCATGAAACCGGCTTTAAATCGGGCTTAACACGTGTTATCAACGATTATGCAAGAAAATATAATCTCTTAAAGGAAAAGGACGATAATTTGTCTGGTGAAGACACAAGAGAAGGCTTAACTGCAGTTATTTCTGTTAAGGTTACCGAAGCACAGTTTGAAGGACAGACCAAAACAAAGCTTGGAAACTCGGAAGCAAGAGCCTTGGTTGAAAGTGCATTGGGCGAAAAATTAACCGAATTCTTAGAAGAAAATCCCAAGATTGCAAAGACTATTATCGAAAAGACAATTTCAGCTTCCCGTGCAAGAGAAGCCGCAAGAAAAGCAAGAGATGCGTCAAGAAGCCAGAGCAAAGCAGGCATGTCGGCAACTTTAGGTAAGCTTGCAAGATGTATCGACGAAGGTGCAGAATATACCGAAATCTATATCGTCGAGGGAGACTCTGCGGGCGGTACTGCAAAGCAGGGCAGAAACCGTCATTTCCAGGCAATTTTGCCGCTTTGGGGTAAGATGCTGAATGTCGAAAAGTCAAGAATTGACAAGGTTTATGGAAACGATAAGCTTTTGCCTGTTATTCAGGCACTCGGCTGCGGTATCGGTGAAGAGTTTGATATTGAAAAACTAAAGTACGGAAAAATTATCATTATGGCCGATGCCGACGTCGACGGCTCGCATATCAGAACACTTCTTCTTACATTCTTCTTCCGTTATATGAGACCCTTGATTGATAACGGAAACATCTACCTTGCTCAGCCGCCTTTATTTAAGGTGTATAAGGGCAAAAACAAAAATGTTGTAGAAAAATTTGCATATAGCGAACTTGAACGCGACCGCCTCATTGAAGAAATGGGACAGGGATGTAAGGTTCAGCGTTATAAGGGTCTTGGTGAGATGGACGTAAACGAGCTTTGGGATACAACAATGAACCCCGAAACCCGTACAATGCTCCGTGTAACATTGGAAGACGCCATAGCCGCAGACGAAATCTTTACAATCCTTATGGGCGATAAGGTTGAACCCAGACGAGAGTTCATAGAACAGAATGCGAAATACGTGGTTAATTTGGATATTTGATTTTGATTTTAAACTCATAAGACGGCGTACAACTGTACGCCGTCTTGTAGCAGATGGGTGTTTTAGTCCTGACTTGACACGAACTATATGGATGTGTCGAAAGATGTCGAAAGGAGAAATGACTATGAAAAAAATTTTTGTGATAATTTCTGTTGTTTTGGCAATTATCATTGCTTTAATTGTTGCAGGTAATGTTGCACTCGATTCGTTTAGAGCTTTTTTGATGGGAGAGCCTAATGTTATTCAAGAAGTTGTTTCGCCTGACGGCAAATATGTTGCTTATGTTTTTGAGGCAAACGGAGGAGCAACAACAAAATTCACATATAGGTTGTCTGTTTTGAAAAATGGTGAAAAACTCAAAGCGGGTGATATTGGTAATGCGTTTATAACATATTACGAGTTTGATGTTGAGTGGATTGATAATAATACATTAAAAGTAAATAATATCGTTACATCAATAAAGGCGGTATTTAAACAAGAAACAAAAATTGATGGTGTTAATATACAATATAATTTTATGGAAAATTGAGTTTTACTCGTGTCAAGTCTATACAATTTAAAAGATTAGTTTGCCGATTTATAATATTTACATATATGAACATGCTATAATAGGGACAAGGGAAGAAAACCCCGTAATATCGGGGGTTTCGGAACTTGTCCCTTTTTCATTTTGAAAATCGGGCAAGCACTATTTAATTTATAAGTCTAAAAATAAGTAATGAGAGGGCGTGTTAAAGTATGTCAAAAACAATAGCAATTTGCAATAAGAAAGGTGGTGTCGGCAAGACAGCTACGGCAGTCAACTTGGCATCCGCTTTGACAAGAGCAAACAAGAAAGTGCTTGTGCTTGACCTTGATTCACAACATAATGCAACACAGATTTTAACGCCAACAGGCGTGAAGCTAACACAAACAATAAGTAACCTGATGGAAAATGCTGACGAGGCAAATGTTTCGGAATGTATATACACATCAGAAGAAGGAATTGATTTCATTGGTAGTAGCAGTCGGCTTACTAATACGGAGATAGCCATTGCAGGGGCATCTTTTAGAGAAACAATCTTGAAAAGACTTCTTATGGATATTGAGGACAATTATGACTTCATAATAATTGATTGCCCACCGAGCGTAGGACTTATGACACTTAATGCACTATCAATGGCAGACGGTGTTATTGTACCAATAAAATCGAATGACTTTTCATCACTTGACGGATTTGCGGATTTGATTAAATACATAAAGATTGCACAGATGCAGATAAATCCAAAGTTGAGTGTAACAGGAATTTTATTGACCTATTATTCACCCACAACAAACATTGCAAAACTTGTATGCGAAAAAACTGAAAGCATAACAAGTG
>JAZNQG010000011.1:0-15135 GCA_045590035.1 Clostridia bacterium | reverse complement strand
GAAGTTAATACTTTGCCAGGATTTACAAATATCAGTATGTACCCGAAATTATGGATTGAGAGCGGTATGACATACTCTGGACTTTTAGATGAGCTTATAAGACTCGGAATGGAAAGATAAGATATGAATAATAAAAGTATTGGTGTTTTTGACTCAGGGCTTGGCGGACTTACTGCTGTTAAAAGCTTAATGCGTGAACTTCCAAACGAAAATATCGTCTATTTTGGCGATACGGGAAGACTTCCGTACGGAACAAAAACAGAAGAAACTATAAAAAGATATTCAAAAAGCGATATAAACTTCCTTTTAAGCAAGGATGTAAAGATGGTTATAATCGCTTGCGGTACTGCGTCTTCTGTCGCACTTGACAGCTTAAAAGACGAATATGATATACCGATAATCGGTGTTGTTGAAGCAGGTGCAAAAGCCGCAGTTTTAAAAAACAAAAACGGAAAAATCGGAGTTTTAGGAACAAGTGCAACCATAAACAGTAATTCATATTTTAATATGATAAAAAAGCTTTCTCCTGAAACGGATGTTTTTCAAATGGCTTGTCCTTTATTTGTTCCGCTTGTTGAAAACGGACATTTTGATACAAAAGTAACAGAGCTTGTTATAGAAGAATATTTAACTCCAATTAAAGAAGCAGGAGTCGATACCCTAATTTTAGGATGTACTCATTATCCGCTTTTAGAAAAAGCAATTAAGAGATTTATTGGGGATAATGTTTCAATTATAAATGTGTGTGATGAGCTTGCCAAAACAGTAAAAGGTGTTTTGGGTGATGATGAACTTAACGAAAGTATCAAAGAAGGTATAGCTGAATATTATGTCAGCGATGCACCCGAGAGCTTTGAAAAGCTTGGCGGAGTATTCTTAGACAGGAAAATTTATGGTCAGGTGAGAAAAATTGACATTGAAAAGTATTGAAGAAAACGCTATAATTAAAGTAAAGTCAGAGCAAATATCTGATGATGACAAAAATTTTATAGATATTGATTCCGTCGGTAATTTTTACCAAAGAGGCAGTAAGTTTTACATATTCTATAAAGAAAGTGCCGAAATGCAGATGTCGGATTCTACCGTTATGCTGATTGTTGACAAAAACAAGGTGACAATGCGAAGAAACGGTGAATATGAAACAAAATTCAATTTCATAGAAGGTGAATCTGAATCGGTTGTATATTATACTCCTTTTGGAGAGTTCAATTTTACCTTAAACACGATTTCAGTAAGCTCAGACTTAAAGGATAATGGGGGATGGGTAGAATTTGAATATACATTGGAGACAGGAGATTCTTTGCAAAAGAACAAAGTTTCTGTCTCGGTTGAAAGAAAGGAATGATTATGATGAAAATTAAGGCAATTATTTCTCTTTTACTAGTATTTATATTATCTTTTTCGCCTGTAATGGCTGAAAGAAATGAGCAATCAGCATATCTTGATATAATGCTTAACTATGCAGCTAATCTTTATATTGATGATTCTACCGATGCGTATGACCTTTTAATGACTGCAGTTGAAGATGCTGTTAAAGATAATCCTGAGCTTATGTATCAGTTTATCAAGACCGCATTTTCGAGCCTTGATGAATATACAGAGTTTTATACTGCAGAAGAATATGCCAAGGTTTATCAGAATTTAAATGATGTATTTTACGGCATCGGTGTTGTTGTCCAAAAAGTTGATAATGACATTAAAATTATAAGTGTAAATGAAGGCGGCGGTGCAGATGATGCCGCAATTTTCGCAGGAGATATTATTATAAAGGTAGACGGAAAATCTGTTTCTGGTCTTAATCTTGATGAAGTTGTTTCGATGATTGCAGGAGACGAAGGAACTTTAGTTAAGATCACAGTGCTCAGAAACAACAAGGAAATCACCTTTAATGTCACAAGAAAAAAGGTAAATCAGGCTACTGTTAACTATGCAATCTTAAAGGGTGATATTGGATACTTGATAATTTCGAGCTTTTCTGAGCTTACACCCACTGAAGTAAAAGAGGCATTGTTGAAATTTGATGAACATAATATAAAGAATATTATACTTGATTTAAGATATAACCCTGGCGGACATCTTATGTCGGTTGTAGAAGTGGCCAAGCTTTTCGTGCCTAAAGGCCCTATAGTACACGCGGTATTTCGTGGCAGCGAAAACCAGACATTCTATTCTGATAACTTAAATCCTGAATATAAGTTTGCAGTTTTGGTAAATGGTGACACAGCATCAGCAGCTGAGGTTTTGGCATCCGCCCTTCAAGACTCGGGTGCTGGATACCTTATCGGTAGGACAACCTATGGCAAAGGGCTTATTCAGGACGTATTTAATCTAAAGAACGGTGATGCTTTTAAAATCACAACAGGTCATTACTTAACCCGTAACGGACATGATATCAATAAAGTCGGAATTGAGCCTGATGAAGTTGTTATAAACCACACTGAACGCCCAGATCCCAACGAATACACAAAATTCTGCTATAAGCATAAGTGGAAGGTTGGCGAAACAGGAGACGGCGTTTTAGCGGCAAAAGAACGGCTTAAAATAATGGGTTATTATAAGGGCGAGCTAAACAAGTACTTTGATAAATCATTAGAAAAAGCAGTGTATAATTTCCAGAGAGACCAAGGATTGTATCCATATGGTGTAATTGATTTTTCAACGCAGGCAACTATTGAAAATGTGTTCATTAGATATGATATTGAAATTGATGATCAGTTCGAGATGGCATATACCTATTTTGGCGGGAAATTAGACGAAGAGTAATATTTATAAAAACCACCTCATACCAATAGGTAGGGTGGTTTTTTAATGACAAGAATTATAGTTTTATTGATTTTTATAATAATATTCCCAATAAAAGCAGAAGCGGTTGATATTTCGGCAAAGTCAGCTTGTCTTATTACTCTTGATACAGGGGAAGTAATATATGAAAAAAACTCTGATTTAGTACTGCCAATGGCAAGTACGACAAAGATGATGACCGCTTTAGTTGCTGAAAAGTCAGGTAAATGGGACGAAATTGCGACTGTTTCATATGAAAGCATATGTCAGGAAGGAACACGCGTATATCTCGAAGAAGGAGATAAAATAAAGGTTTCCGACCTTGTATGCGCTATGCTTTTAAATTCAGGCAATGATGCCGCATGGGCGGTTGCAGAGCATATATCAGGTGATATTCCGCCGTTTTGCTCTCTTATGAATGAATATGCAAAAGATATGGGGCTAAAGAAAACAAATTTTGAAAATCCAAGCGGATTAAATAGCGAAAATCATTATTCAACTGCGTATGAGCTTTCATTAATCGGTCGGGAGGTAATAAAAAATCAAAGACTTTCCGAAATTGTAAAAACAAAGGAAATGGCAGTATCGCTTCTTAATTCAAGAAAGATTTATCTTAAAAATCATAATAAGCTTCTGTGGAAAATGGACGGTGCACTGGGTGTAAAAACAGGATACACTAAAAAGGCAGGAAGGTGCCTTGTGTCAGCTGCAGAACGAGACGGGATAATACTTATTGCGGTAACAATTTCTGCGCCAAATGACTGGGATGACCACGAAAAGCTTTTTGATTATGGTTTTGGAAAATGTGAAAGAAAGACTATAATAAATAAAGGCGATAAAGTTTCTGATATTTTGGTTGGAAACAAAAGAATTGATTTATTATCTGAAAAAGATGTGTATATAACAAATATAAAAGGCGAAAGGGAAGTCAGGAATATAGAAATTAACAGACCCAAAAAAATTCTGCCACCTGTTAAAAAAGGAGAAAAACTCGGCGAAGCTGTTGTTTATCAAAATGGAGAAGAGATAGTGAGTGTAAATTTAGTGGCATCTGAAGATGTAGAAACAGATGATATAAATGACAGCTTTTTTAGTAGAATATTAGAATTATTTAAATGAAAGAATGAAAATAGCAATCCACTTTTAGTGGGTTGCTATTTTTGGCGCGCCTGAAAGGACTACGACTCGCGTTGCTTGTATGCATAAGTTCTGTCAACCAATCAATCTTCGCTAAAGCTCGATTTCTTGGGACATCACTTATTAAACCAACGGTTCTGCGTCCATTTCGGCTTACAAACAAAAAAAGTAACTCCATCTTCGATAGAATTACTTTTTTTGGTGCGCCTGAAAGGACTTGAACCTTCACGTCGGGGACACTAGATCCTAAGTCTAGCGCGTCTGCCAATTCCGCCACAGGCGCATATTAAGTTTTGGTTTACGCACATCGCGGAATATGTCAGACAAGTCTGCCTACGACTCACTTCGTTCGCATGCATAAGTTCGACGAACCAAATCAAGGATTTGGAGTCTCACTTATACGACTCACTCTGCTCGCGTGCATAAGTTCGACGAACCAAATCAAAGATTTGGAGTCTCACTTATACGACTCACTCTGCTCGCATGCATAAGTTCGACGAACCAAATCAAAGATTTGGAGTCTCACTTAAATTCCGCCACAGGCGCATATTAAGTTATAATGTGTTTGCTTAACACAGCTTTTATATTTTAGCATTAAAATATTTATTTGTCAAGAGATAAATTCCATTTTTCTCTTGTTTTTTTATGATTTTTAATGTATAATCGTATAAGTAATAATTTATAAGGAATGTATATATATGAGAATGAGAAAAAAGCGTAATTTTGACGCGAGATTAGAACGTGTAAAAGAGAGATTGATAGAAGAGCCTGCTGAATTGAAGGGCAAATGGCATAGTCTCTTTGGAAATGATAACCCGATACATATTGAAATCGGTTCTGGAAAGGGTAAATTTATATCCGAAATGGCAGAGATTAACCCTGAAATCAATTATATCGCTGTAGATGTTATACCAGACTGTATTTTGATGGCGTTAGAAAAAACTGCAGACAAAGAATATAGCAATTTAAAGTATATAATTTCCGATGCAAAGGACTTGGTAAATTGCTTCGAAAAGGATGAGATTGATAGAGTGTATCTTAACTTTTCTGACCCATGGAAGAAAAACAAGCAGGCAAAACGCCGTTTGACTCACCAGAATTTTTTGGATGTGTACAAATGCTTTTTAAAAACAAACGGTGATGTTTGTTTTAAAACAGACAATAAGGGACTTTTTGAATTTTCATTAAATTCAATTTCAGCAGACAGAGATTTTCAAATGTCAAATATTACTTTGGATTTACATAATTCGGGCTTTGAAGGTAATGTAATGACAGAATATGAAGAGAAATTTTCTCGGATGGGAATGCCTATTTACAGATTGGTTGCAAAACTTATAAAGGAGACAAAAAATGTTAACGAGTAAACAAAGAGCATATTTAAGGTCATTAGCAAATGGCTTGGACCCTGTTTTTATTATCGGAAAAGAAGGCGTAACCGATGAAACAATAAAACAACTCGCGCTTGTTTTAGAAGCAAGAGAGCTTATTAAGGTAAAAATTTTGGAAACTGCACTTTTAGATACAAAAGAATGCGGAAATGATATAGCCAAAGAGCTTGATGCTGACTGCGTGCAGGCAATTGGTTCAAAGTTTGTGTTATTCAAAAGAGCTATTAAAAAGGAAAACCATAAAATTAAATTCCCTTTAAAATAAAGGAGTTTTACCATGCGGAAAATCGGTATTTTCGGGGGAACATTTAACCCTGTTCATAACGGACATATAAATATAGCAAAAACCGCCAAAGACTCGCTTGGCCTTGATTTTGTGATTATGCTGCCAAGTGGAAATCCACCGCATAAAAAAGGTGAAGACTTGTTAGATGCAGGCATACGGCATATAATGCTTAAATTAGCTGTAAAAGACATTGACGGTTTAATTCCTTGCGATTACGAAGTAAAAAGGGAAGAGTATTCATATACCGTAAATACTCTTGAGTTCTTTAAAAGAATTTATCCCAAGGACGAACTATATTTCATAATGGGCGGAGATTCGATTGACTACTTTGATAAGTGGTATAAGCCTGAAAAAATAGTCTCACTTGCAAAGCTTGTGGTTTACGGAAGAGGAAAAGAACACAACATTAAGGCAATAGAAGATAGGTTTTCTATAGAAATCACAGTACTTGACGGCGATTTTATTGATATTTCATCAACCGAACTAAGAGAAAATAGAGAACTTTTAAAATCTAGTGTTCCAAAGAATGTATATGAATTTATAAATAAATACAGACTTTATGATAAAAAGCGTCCTGATATGGACATATTAAAAGAGTATTTAAAGGATTCGAGGCTTTTGCATAGTATCGGTGTTTCTAAGGTTGCAAAAGAGCTGGCTAAGATTTACGGTGTCGATGAAAGCGTTGCCGAAAGAGCAGGACTTTTACATGATATTGCAAAATACATTCCGTATAATGACGCAATATTGATGTGCGACGAATTAAATGCACAACTTGACCCGATTGAAAGATATATGCCACCGCTCGTTCATGCAAAGCTTGGTGCGGAACTGGTAAAGTGCCTGTTTTCCATAAAAGAAGGAGAAATCACATCTGCTATAAGATGGCATACTATCGGGAAAACAGATATGTCAACTTTGGATAAGATTATATTTGTTGCAGATTTGACTGAAGACGGAAGAGATTTTCCTGGAGTAGAAAAAATGCGTGAAATTGCAAAGGTAGACTTAGATTTAGCAGTTTTATATTCGGTTGAGTCGTCGGTTAAGTTTAATCTTTCAAAAGGCAATAGAGTACATCCTGTGTCTTATATGATAATTAAAGAAATTTTGGGCAAAAAAGATATAGACAAAACTCGGAATTTGTAGTATTATATAGTTTTGAAGGGAAGTGTAAATTTATATATGGAAAGAGTTAAAACTATAATAAATGCACTTGATGATAAAAGAGCCAAAAGGATTGATGTTTTAGATATTAAAAATCTTACTTCACTTGGCGATTATTTTATTATTTGCTCCTGCGGATCTGATACTCAGGTAAGAGCTTGTGTCGATTTCGTTGATGAAAAGATGAGTGAAATCGGAATCAACTGTCTTCATAAAGAAGGCTATCAGAACGGAAGCTGGGTTTTAATGGACTATGATGATATAATAGTTCATGTAATGCAGGAAGAAACAAGACAGTTTTATGCTTTGGAAAAGCTCTGGGACGATGCACCCAGAATTGAAACAGGCATTGAAGAATAAATATTATTGAAAGGGTGTATAAAATGGGCAGTTACAACTTTTCTGAAATTGAAAAGAAGTGGCAAAATAAATGGGAAGAGGCAGGATGTTTCCATGCTGAAACAGGTAGCGACAAGGAAAAATTCTATGCTTTGATAGAGTTTCCCTATCCGTCAGGTCAGGGACTTCACGTTGGTCATCCGAGAAGCTACACAGCACTTGATATAGTTTCAAGAAAACGCAGAATGGAAGGATATAACGTCCTTTATCCGATTGGTTGGGATGCTTTCGGTCTTCCGACAGAAAACTTTGCTATAAAGAACAAGATTCATCCGAAGATTGTTACCAAAAATAATATTGATAACTTTACAAGACAGCTTAAGATGTTAGGCTTCTCTTTTGACTGGTCAAGAGAAGTAAACACAACCGATCCGTCGTACTATAAGTGGACACAGTGGATCTTCTTACAGCTTTTTAAAAAAGGTCTTGCATACAAGCAGGAGATGCCTATTAACTGGTGTACAGGATGTAAAGTAGGTCTTTCTAATGAAGAGGTTGTAGGTGGCGTCTGCGAAAGATGCGGAAGCGAAGTTGTTCAGAGAAGAAAAAGCCAGTGGATGCTTAAAATCACAGAATATGCTGAAAGACTTATAAGCGACTTAGATGATGTTGACTATATCGAAAGAGTTAAAACTCAGCAGAAAAACTGGATTGGAAGATCAGAGGGTGCCGAAGTTAACTTCACATTAACATCAGGCGACAATTTAACTGTATATACAACACGTGCAGATACACTCTTCGGTGCTACATATGTTGTTTTGGCACCTGAGCACGATTTGGTTAAAAAGCTTATGTCTACACTCGAAAACGGAGACGAAGTTAAGGCATATATCGAATCAGCTGCTAAAAAGTCCGAGTTTGAAAGAACAGAGCTTGCAAAGGATAAAACAGGCGTAATGCTAAAGGGTGTAAATGCAATTAACCCTGTAACAGGTAAAGAAATCCCTGTATTTATTTCTGACTATGTATTGGTAACATATGGAACAGGTGCTATTATGGCTGTTCCTGCACACGATGAAAGAGACTGGGATTTTGCAAAGAAATTTAACCTTCCAATTATTGAAGTTGTAGAAGGCGGAGAAGATGTTCAATCTGCTGCTTATACTGATGTATATAAGGGTAATATGGTAAATTCAGGATTCCTTAACGGTATGAGTGTTCAAGACGCAATCCCTGCAATGATAAACTGGTTAGAAGAAAAGGGAATTGGTAAAAGAAAGGTAAACTATAAGTTAAGAGACTGGTTATTCTCAAGACAGCGTTACTGGGGAGAACCTATTCCTTTGGTTTATTGTGAAAAGTGCGGTTGGGTGCCTGTAAATGAAGAAGACCTTCCGTTAGAGCTTCCCGAAATTGACGAATTTGAACCTGGTGAAAACGGTGAATCACCTTTAGCTAAGGCTACTGAATGGATAAATACAACTTGTCCCAAATGTGGAGCACCTGCAAAACGTGAAACAGATACAATGCCTCAGTGGGCAGGGTCGAGCTGGTACTTCTTAAGATACATTGACCCGCATAACGATAATGCTTTAGCATCTAAAGAAGCGCTTGATTACTGGACACCTGTTGACTGGTATAACGGCGGTATGGAGCATACAACACTTCACTTGCTCTATTCAAGATTCTGGCACAAGTTCCTTTACGATATCGGCGTAGTACCTACAAAAGAGCCGTATATGAGAAGAACATCTCATGGTATGATTCTTGGTGAAAACGGCGAAAAGATGTCAAAATCAAGAGGAAATGTCGTAAATCCGGACGAGGTTGTAAATGAGTTCGGTGCGGACGCTGTTCGTACATTCGAAATGTTTATCGGTGCTTTTGACCAGTCTACTCCCTGGTCATCAGACGGTCTTAAGGGATGCTTTAAGTTCTTGGAAAGAGTATGGAACCTTCAGGATATGATGACTGATGAAGTTGGTTTATCAAAAGAGCTTGAAACTAACGTTCATAAGGCAATTAAAAAGGTTTCAAATGACTATGATAACCTTAAATTCAACACCGGTATTGCAACACTTATGAGTTTGGTTAATGATTTTTATAAGAAGGGTTCTGTTACTAAGGGCGAATACTTAACACTTATTACACTTTTAAATCCTGTTGCCCCGCATATGACAGAAGAACTTTGGGAAAAGTACGGTAACGGCGGATTCTTGTCTTTGGCTAAGTGGCCCGAGTATGACGAAAAGCTTACAGTTGATTCAGAAGTTGAAATCGTTATCCAGATTAACGGTAAAATTAAGGGTAAGCTTATGATTCCATCAGACCTTGACAGAGCAGGTATTGAAAAGCTTATATCTGAAAAGGATGAGGTAAAAGCTTTAACCAGCGGAAAGACAGTCTTAAAAACAATCGTTGTTCCGGGCAAGCTTGTAAATATCGTTGTAAAATAAGATTTTAAAGTACGGGTTTTTCAATAAATCCGTACTTTTTTTGTGTTTCTTATTGACAATTTAGTTTTGTGGTGATAAAATTTTATTCAAGAAAAATGCTTAGAGGGTAAATAGATATGAACTTAGCTCTTTTTAATGCAAGTAAATATTTCTTTAGCTTTAGCGTAGTCTTTTATTTTGGCTATGCTTATTTTGCTTTGCGGAAGTTACTTGTGAGATAAAGGGCAATATTTATTAAACTAAAATTGTTTGTAGCCTCACTTGTAACTGTTACAAGTGGGGTTTTATATTGTGAAAGGGATGATTAAATGTCAAACAAATTAGACGAAGCAAGAAAAATCATTAACGAAACCGATAAAAAAATGGCAGAGCTTTTTATAAAAAGAATGAAAGCAGCAGAAATGGTTTATGAATATAAAAAAGAGTATGGTCTTCCGATTTTTGACAAGAAAAGGGAAGAAGAAGTTATCGAAAAAAACTCATTCTTAATAGAAGACGAAGTTCTTCGCGGATATTATATTGACTACTTAAAGAATGTAATGGATATATCCAAAGCGTATCAATATCGTATGCAAAATGGACTCAAAGTTGCATACAGTGGCGTTGAAGGTGCATTTGCACACATTGCAGCAGGAAGAATTTTTCCAAACTGTGAGAGAATTTCAAAAAGTGATTTTAAAGCGGCATATAACTCTGTTCTAAACGGCGAGTGTGATGTAGCGGTTCTTCCGATTGAAAACAGCTACTCAGGAGAAGTTGGACAGACCATTGACCTTATATTCTCGGGAACTCTTTATATAAATGGTATTTATGACCTTGAGATTCACCAGAATCTGCTTGGTGTTGAGGGCGCAAATGCTGATGATATTAAAAAGGTTATAAGCCATCCGCAGGCACTTTCACAGTGTAATGATTATATTAAGCTTAAAGGCTTTGAAACTGAAGAATCAAGCAATACTGCGGTAGCTGCAAAATCTGTTGTTGATTTAAACGACAAGACTTTAGGCGCTATTGCAAGTATGGAGACTGCAGAAATTTATGGACTTAAGGTTTTGGAAACCAATATAAATAAGTCGAGCGAAAATACAACCCGTTTTGCGGTACTTTCTAAAGTCAAAGCTGATAATAAGTCATATTCTAACTCGGTTTTAATGTTTACAGTAAAAAATGAAGCAGGCTCATTGGCAAATGCTATAAGCATAATCGGAAAATACGGTTATAATATGACTGCATTAAGGAGTAGACCATTAAAGAAACATTCATGGCAGTATTATTTCTATATCGAGATTGACGGGATTGCAGATGGTGAAAAAGGGACCAATATGATAAAGGATCTATCAAAAGTCTGCGATAAGCTGAAAATTGCAGGAACCTTTGCTCCGCACTCGGAAATTTGAATAAACAAGGTGATAAATAATGATAGTTGACATAAGTAAAAAAATACTGATTGTAGGTCTTGGACTTTTGGGCGGCAGCTATGCTAAAGCACTAAAAAGATTCGGGTTTCATATAAGCGCCATAACAAAGGAACAAGAATCAATCGACTATGCTTTAAGAGAAAAAATTATTGATGAAGGAAGCATAGAGATTGACGAAAAGTTGATTCGTGATGCAGATTTGGTAATATTTGCCCTTTATCCTCATGTATTTATAGAATGGATAAAAGATTATCAGCACCTTTTAAAAAGCGGTTCAATTATAACCGATGTTACAGGTGTAAAAAGAAGTATTGTATATAAAATTCAAGGGATGCTAAGAGAAGATGTCGAGTTTATAGCGGCACATCCAATGGCTGGACGAGAAGTTTCAGGAGTCGAGAACAGTACCGATATGATGTTTAAGGGTGCAAATTATATTGTAACCCCGACTGATAAGAATACAAAAGAAGCAATATCGACTTGTATGGAGCTAGGAAGACTTTTGGGATTTCAGAATGTGACTACTCTCACGCCCGAAGAGCACGATGAAATGATTGGCTTTTTGTCTCAGCTTACACACTGCATTGCAATTTCTCTTATGACCTGTAATGACAAGGAAAATATGGAAAAGTTTACAGGTGACTCTTTTAGAGACCTAACCCGCATCGCAAGAATAAATGACCTAATGTGGAGTGAACTATTTATTGAGAATAAAGATGCACTTTTAAATCAGATGGATATGTTTATTAGTAAATTTAACGAGCTTAAAAATATGCTTGAAAATGATGATATAGACGGTATGAGAAAAATGATGCAGCACTCAACAAAAAGAAGAGCATTGTTCGATAAATAAACATAAAATGGAGGACACAAAAAATGAACATGGAATTTAAAAGAAAACTACCAATCCCAATGGATATTAAAGCGGAGTATCCTTTTACAGAAGATTTGGTGAAAATTAAAAATAAAAGAGACGAAGAAATCAAAGCAATTTTTGAAGGAAAGGACGATAGATTTATCTTAATTATCGGTCCTTGCTCAGCTGATAAAGATGACAGCGTTTTAGAATATATTTCACGACTTAGAGATGTTCAGGAAAAGGTTTCAGATAAAATACTTATAATTCCAAGAATTTACACAAATAAGCCTCGTACAACAGGTGACGGATACAAAGGAATGTTACATCAGCCTGACCCCAGCAAAGGCTCGGATATGTTAAAGGGTGTTGTGGCAATAAGAAACCTTCATATTAACGCCGTAAAAGAAACATGCTTTACTTGCGCAGATGAGATGCTATATCCCGAAAACTACAGATATCTTTCGGATATTCTATCTTATGTTGCGATAGGTGCAAGATCGGTTGAAAACCAAAAGCACAGACTTACCGCAAGCGGACTTGATATTCCTGTTGGTATGAAAAACCCGACTGCAGGCGATATATCGGTTATGATGAATTCAATTACAGCGGCTCAACATTCACATACATTTATCTACAGGGGATGGGAAGTTGAAAGTAAGGGAAATCCCTTGGCTCACGCAATTTTAAGGGGTTATGTAAATAAGCACGGACAGTCAATGCCAAACTACCACTATGAAGACCTTATTCATTTGGCAGAAACTTACGAAAAATCAGGACTTTTAAATCCCGCAGTAATAATTGACACAAATCATGCAAACTCTGGTAAAAAGTGGGCAGAACAGCCGAGAATTGCAAAAGAAGTTCTCCATTCTATGAGACATTCAGAAGATGTTAAAAAGCTTGTAAAAGGTCTTATGATTGAAAGCTATTTAGAAGACGGAGCACAAAAGCCGAATGAGTGCATTTACGGAAAATCAATTACCGACCCTTGTCTTGGTTGGGAAAAGACAGAAAAGCTTATTTTAGACCTCGCTGATGTACTTTAATCAAAAAAAGAAGTAATGAAAAGTCATTACTTCTTTTTACTTTTATTCAATTTCTTCGGATTTTACTTCGTTTAGTTGCTTTAACTTATAGAAATGTCCTTTCTTTTCCATAAGCTCATCATACGTGCCGATTTCAACAATTGAGCCCTTGTCCATAACAACGATTTTATCAGCATCACGTATTGTTGAAAGTCTGTGCGCTACGATAAATGTTGTTCTGTTTTTAATGAGTGAAGAAATAGCCTTTTGCACGTGGTATTCCGAGATATTATCAAGTGCCGAAGTGGCTTCATCAAGAATGAGAATTTTTGGGTTTCTTATAAGTGCACGGGCAATTGAAATTCTCTGTTTCTGACCGCCTGACAGCTTATCGCCTTTTTCGCCGACCTGAGTATTGATGCCATTGGAAAGAGACGGTAAAAACTCGGTTATGTTTGCCATATCTAAAATGGGCTGAAGTTTTTCATCAGACATTTTCGGTAGTCCGTAAAGAATATTATCTTTTATGGAACCGCTAAATAGAATTGAAGACTGGGGAACAACGGCGATGTGATTTCTGTAGTTTGAAAGATGAAGGTCGGTAATTGATACGCCGTCAATCTTCATGGTACCCTTTGTGGGTGGCAAGAATCCGATTATCATATTCATGATAGTCGACTTACCCGAGCCTGATGCACCGACAAATGCAACACATTCACCGGGTTTTACATCTAAAGTAAAGTCTTTGATAACATCCTTGTCGCCTCTTGGGTAGCGATATGTTACATTTTCAAATGTTACAGCACCCTCGACTTTTTTAACCTTGGTTTTTCCGTAGTTGTCCTCTACCGAGTCGGAAAGAATGATTTCTGAAATACTTCTTACTGAATCAAGACCCTTTGCGAGCTGAGGATATACATTCAGAAGACCGTTGATATTTGCAGATATTGATGAAAAGTAAGAAGTGAATATCACAATGTCGCCGACAGCAATCGTTCCTCTGCTGGCAAGAAAAGCTGTGTAGAAAAGACATAATGCTTTTAAAAGCTCACCTACAACCCAGAATACAGAACCGTATTTTGATATGTTAACATCTATAGTTACAGAGGTATCACGCAGGTTGGTAAGATTTCTTTCCATTCTATGAATTTCCTTATCTTCCATTCCGTGAGCTTTAGTAACTGAAATCATATCAATCATAGTTGTAAGCTTAGATGAAACACTTTCATTTTCTTTTCTTAGTTCATGTTGGTCTTTAGAAATTTTCTTATTAAATATTCTCATCAAAAAGACATTTACCGGTATAACAATAAGGAAAAACAATCCGACAGTTGCACTTCTTGAAAGAGCAACCGAAAAAAAGAAAACTATTTGAAATACTGCAGGAATAATGGATTTTACAAAATGGTTATTGAAAAATTCTATCGATTCCATATCCCTTATGAACTTTGACTGGATTTTTCCTGTTTCTATCTCTTTGTGATATGTAATTGAAAGATGCTGGAGTTTCTTTACAAGAGTGTTTCTGAGACCTGCGCTTACTGTCCTTAGAAACTTATCAACACACTTTGAATATATAATGTTAAGCGGTATGTTTGAAACTATCAGAGCAGTTAAAACAAGACCGTTTAAAATTATTATTTGAAGTGTATTGGGTTTTCCTTCGGTAACTGCATTGATTATATTTGCAGTTACGATAGGAAGAATAAATGATGACATAGTCTTTAGAATATAAAGAATATTTGTCCATATAATCTTAAACCAATTTTCTTTATATATCTTTGAGAGAACCTTAAAAGGCTTTTTTCTGACGTCAACATCTCCTGTAAATAATTCTTCATAATCAGGGACACATTTAATGCGTTGTTTGGGTTTGGGCTTTGTTTTACTGTCCATAATTTTCACCGCCAAATTTTAGATTTCAAGGTTATTATACTCAATGAAAAATAAAAGTCAATCCCTTTTATGAAATTACTTTGTTACATTTAGATTACAAAAAAATAGGCTTAAAATCAAAGCTTTTAAGCCTATTTATATTGTTAATTTCTTATTTGTCCGTTTCCGTAAATGATGTTTTTAACGGATGTTAAAGCTTCAAGACCCATGGGACCACGCGCGTGAAGCTTTTGAGTGCTAATTCCGATTTCAGCACCTAAACCAAATTCAAATCCGTCAGTAAAACGAGTCGAGGCATTTACATAAACTGCAGCAGAGTCTATTTCGTTTAAAAACTTAGCTGCATTCTCCTGATTATCAGTTACAATAACTTCCGAATGACC
>JAZNQG010000010.1:0-5822 GCA_045590035.1 Clostridia bacterium | reverse complement strand
ACGCTTTTCATTTGCTTCCTCCAAATTTAAGGTCTGTCCAGAGTAATATTTCCGATTTTCGCACTTCTGAATTCATCGAGTACAATATTTGCGGCTCTTTCCATATCGATTTCACCGCCTGAAATTACTAACCCACGGCGTTTTCCGATTACTTCTAACAATTCATAACCCTTTAAACCCTTGATATCATCCTTAATTTTATACCTTTCAATCAACATTTCAGGGTAATATTCGTTTATATACTCCAAAAGCTCGTACGCTAATAGCTCGGTTTCTAATATTTCATCCTTGATTGCACCTGTGAAAGCCAACTTTTTTGCAGCTTCCTGATCTTCAAATTTAGGCTGAAGAATTCCGGGTGTATCAAGCATTTCAAGACCATCCTTTAGGCGAACCCACTGTTTAGCGGTTGTAACACCGGGTCTGTCGCCAGTTTTGGCAATTGCTTTTTTAGAAAGCTTGTTAATAAGTGTGGATTTTCCGACATTCGGAATACCGATTATCATTATTCTTATCGGTTTATATATCCCTTTTTCTTTTTCTCTTTCGATTTTTTCCTTTAAAAGTTCTGATAGGGCAGGGACAATTCTGCCAATTCCTACATTTTCGGTACAGCTTACCGTTACAACAGATGTTCCGTTGTTTTTAAAATATGAAATCCATTTGTCGTTTAAGACTCTGTCCGAAAGGTCGGCCTTATTCATTATAATAAGGCGTGGTTTATTTTTTATAATATCGTCAAATGTCGAGTTTCTTGAAGACATAGGTATTCTTGCATCAATAATTTCGACAACAGCATCAATGTACTTTAAATTTTCCTCAATAAGCCGTCTGGTCTTGGCCATATGGCCTGGGTACCAGTTAAGGTTATTTATATCCATAATTTTATCTCCGTTTCAAAATTAGCGGCAGGGGTTTACCTGCCGCCATATATCAGTGTTCTATTATTTCCACACTATTAAGTGGCCAGATCCGAAGAGAACATTTTCCGAGTATTGCATCCATCGGAACTTCGCCAAGCTGTGATGAGCGTGAGTCCTTGCTTTCGGGTCTGTTGTCACCCATAACAAATACCATATTTTCGCTGACTGTAAGAGGGAATGTAACAAGCGGATCATAAGCAAAAGTATAGTCGGGATAATATTCTTCCAAAAGCTCTTCGCCGTTTACATATACTTTATTTCCGATAAGGTCTACCGTATCACCTGGCATACCGATTATTCTTTTAACATAATATTTCTTTTTAAGACCATCGGGGAGTGAGAACGATGTAAAAAACTTTTTAACATCTGATTCAATTCCCATATCGTTATAATATCTTTCTCGGTTTTTATATGCAGAATCTAAAACTATAATATCCTGTCTTTCAGGCTCATAATTTAATTTAGTTACTATAAGTCTGTCGCCGTTTTTTAAAGTAGGATACATCGATGGGCCGTCAACTACGACAAAATCAAACAAAAATGTTTTGATTACAATCGCTATAACAACTGCTATTAAAATTGTATAAAACCATTCAAAAATTTCTTTTTTTAAGTTAAAATTACTTTTCTTATCTTCGGTTACGATATTGTTTTCCATAATGAATTATCCCTTTCTTTAGGATATTTAAATTATACCACATAAAATAAATATATGCAAATATAAATTTTTTATAGCAAAAGAGGGACCTTAAATATAAAGCCCCTCAATCGCTTATTGTTAGATCTTTTCCTTGACCTTAGCTGCCTTACCAACTCTGTCTCTGAGATAATAAAGCTTAGCTCTTCTGACTTTACCTTTTCTCACGATTTCGATTTTCTCGATGTTAGGTGAGTTAACGGGCCAAGTCTTTTCAACACCAACGCCGTAAGAAAGTCTTCTTACAGTGAAGGTAGCAGCGATTCCGCCGCCCTGCTTTTTGATGATTGTACCTTCGAACATCTGAGTTCTGGTACGGTTACCTTCAGTAACCTTCTGATAAACCTTTACGTTGTTACCGATAACAAGCTCGGGTAAATCAGTTCTAATCTGGTCTTTTGTTAAAGCGTTCATGATTTCGTTTGCATTCATCATTGAACCCTCCCTTCTTAACAAAGGCGTTCATACCGACCAAGATAGAGGACCGCCCGAAATAACTTAGATATAATATCATACTTTTTTGATAATTGCAAGCATTTTTTTACATTTTTTTATTTGTAATATTAACGAAATATTAAGAATAATATATTAAGAAAATGGAAGGAGTGAACAAAATGGTAAAAAGAAGACAAAATCCATTTAAAACACTTGTATTCTCAGGGTCAGACCTTGTTGAAATTTTAAGCTTCATTTTGCCGTTTTGCCTATTTATATTTACTGTTTTCTCGGCTAATCCTGACATATCTTTCGGAATAGATGTTTTTCTGTCTGGTGAAAGGGTGTATGCTGATGTTTTGTCTATTGATGATAATCTGTCGAAAACAATCATAGAAAATTACTCAGGAATCTCATATAAAGACAGAAAAGTCGACGAGAATATAAACACTATAACTCCCAAGCAAGAAGAAATTAAAATCACAGAAAGGACATCCCCGATTTCAAGTAAAATAAATAACCAGACAGATATCCCTGTAGATATTTTGGAATTTAACAATAAGCCATTATACTATAAAGCAGAGAATAAAAAACCGTCAGTTTTGATAATTCACACACATACAACTGAGAGTTATTTTGATAAAGACAGAAACTTAGACGATGGAAAGAATATGATTAAAATAGGGAGTGTAATTGCCGATAAATTAAATGAAGGCGGAATAAAGGTAATACATAATAAAACTGTTCACGATTATCCATCATACAGTGGAGCATATACAAGATCCTTCGCTACAGTTTCAAATGAGTTAAAAAAGAACCCAGATATAAATGTAATTTTAGATATCCACAGAGACGCAGTGTCGACAGAAGACGGGAGTAAGGTGAGCTTAGTGTCTGAAATAAACGGCAAAAAAACTGCGCAGGTTATGTTCGTTGTAGGTACAGATGCCCAACTGACACACGACTACTGGAGGGAAAACTTAAACCTTGCGGTTAAGCTTCAAGAAAAGGCAAATTCAATGTATCCTGGGTTTACAAGACCTATAAATATAAGAGAACAACGGTTTAATCAGCAAGCGTCTAAGGGTAGCATAATCGTTGAAGTCGGAGCAAACGGAAACACACTTAATGAAGCAATTTTGGCTGCTGAAAGACTATCGGATGTGCTTTTGGAAGTTTTATAATTTTCTTTTAAAAAAGTAATGACAAATATGATATTTTATGGTAAAATATCAAAAACAAATGAAATTTCAAGAGGGATAAAATGCAGAAGAATATAAGAAATTTTTCTATTATAGCACATATTGACCACGGAAAATCAACTCTTGCTGACAGACTCTTGCAGCTGACGGGTGAAGTTTCTGAAAGAGATATGGAAGAACAGCTTTTGGACGATATGGACTTGGAACGTGAGCGTGGTATAACAATCAAAGCTCATGCTGTAAGACTTATATATAAAGCAAAAGACGGTGAAGAATACACCTTTAACTTAATAGATACACCGGGACATGTTGACTTTAATTATGAGGTTTCTCGCTCTTTAGCGGCTTGTGAAGGTGCAATTTTAATTGTCGATGCATCTCAGGGAATTGAAGCGCAGACATTGGCTAACACCTATCTTGCAATTGAGCATAACTTGGAAGTTGTACCTGTTATAAATAAAATTGATCTGCCGTCCGCCCAGCCAGAACGTGCAATTTCTGAGATTGAAGATATTATCGGCATACCTGCAGAAGATGCACCGAGAATTTCAGCCAAAACAGGTCTTAATGTAGAAGATGTCTTAGAAGCAATAGTTGAAAAAGTGCCTGCCCCTGTTGGCGATGAAAATGCACCGCTTTCAGCATTGATATTTGACTCTTATTATGACAGTTACAAGGGTGTAATTGTTTATGTAAGAGTAAAAGACGGAACTTTAAAAGCAGGCGACAGAATTCGTCTTATGGCAACGGGTGCCGAATTTGATGTTGTTGAAGTAGGATATATGCACCCGAGCGGTCTTATCGGAAAAGACAAGCTCTCAGCAGGTGATGTCGGATATATTGCGGCAAGTATTAAGTCTATTCAGGACACTCAGGTTGGTGATACGGTAACATTAGCAGCTAACCCTGTAAAAGAGCCGCTGCCTGGTTATAAAAAGGTAAATCCTATGGTTTACTGCGGTATCTATCCTGCAGACGGTGCGCAGTATGAAGATTTAAAGGAAGCACTTTCAAAGCTACAGTTAAATGATGCGGCACTTTTGTTCGAGGCGGAAACATCGGTTGCGTTGGGATTTGGTTTCAGATGCGGTTTTTTGGGTCTTTTGCATATGGAAATCATTCAGGAAAGATTAGAGAGAGAATATAACCTTGACCTTGTAACTACTGCACCGAGTGTTATTTATAAGGTATTTAAGACAAATGGCGAAGTGGTTATGGTAGATAACCCGACTAATCTCCCGCCGCTTACAGAAATTGACCACATCGAAGAGCCGATGGTAAATGCTGATATTATGGTACCGACAGATTATGTCGGCAATGTAATGGAGCTATGTCAGGAAAGACGCGGTACTTTTAAAAATATGACCTATATGGAAGAAACAAGAGCACAGATTCATTATGAATTACCGCTTAATGAAATTATTTATGACTTCTTTGATGCTCTAAAATCCAGAACAAAAGGTTATGCATCGTTTGACTATGAGCTTTCAAAGTATGTTAAGTCCGACCTTGTTAAACTTGATATGCTTTTAAACGGCGAAATGGTCGATGCACTTTCCTTTATTGTCCATAAAGAGAGTGCATATAAGCGCGGCAGAAGAATGGCTGAAAAGCTAAAAGAAGCAATACCCCGTCAGCTTTTTGAAATTCCGATTCAGGCGGCAATCGGCGGAAAGATTATTGCAAGAGAAACGGTAAAGGCACTTAGAAAAGACGTTCTTGCCAAGTGCTACGGTGGTGATATTACCCGTAAAAAGAAGCTTTTGGAAAAGCAGAAAGAGGGTAAAAAGAGAATGCGTCAGGTGGGGAATATTGAAGTTCCGCAAGAAGCATTTATGTCCGTCTTAAAGCTAGATTAAAAGAATAATCCTGCAGATTTTTGTATATACATTATCTGCAGGATTTTTTTGCCTTGGAGTGATTGTTTTGATTAAGCTTTCAAACGGAATATATGTTCACTTACTGACTGTTTTTCTCTTTGTTTCAGCGTATATTTTAAGAACTCTTGAAATAACGGCGCTTATGTATTCTGTTATGTTTATTCACGAAATGGCACATCTGATTTCTGCAAAAGCTATGGGACTTAAAATTTCTAAAATAATTTTTTATCCTTTCGGTGTGTCATTAAGACTGAACTCGGTAATTCTTTTAAGCTTTCCGGAAGAGATGATACTATATCTTTCAGGGCCGTTGGTAAATGCTCTTATTGCGGTTGTCTTTGCATTTTTGGGAAAATTCGGAATATTTTATATAAATAATCTTCTGCTCTTTTTACTAAATATTCTGCCGATTTTACCGCTTGACGGCGGGCATATTTTAAAAACATTTATCTCACGATATAAGGGGAGAAAGAACGCGGGAAAAATATTAAAGCTTGTCGGTATTTTAGTATATGGAGCTATCTTTTATCTTTTATTAAAATCGCAAACGATAAACATAAACAGCCTTACACTTATCATATTTTTAGCGGGAAGCATAATATTTGAAAAAGAAAAGTATTCTGTTGATTTAATTAAAGAGTTGACATTTTTCGACAGAAAAAAAGACGGGAAAGCTGAAGTTTTT
>JAZNQG010000009.1:0-3716 GCA_045590035.1 Clostridia bacterium | reverse complement strand
AATTTTCATATCTTAAAATCCTTTCTTTTTTTGATACATTTCTATTATTCCAAAAGAAATTAAAAATATTAATTTTTTTGTTTTTTATGGAATATAAATAACAAAAAAGGAGGGTTATGCTTTGAAAAAGATTATTGCTTTATTTCTGGTCTTCTGCCTTTCGGCTTGTTCGGGGGATTATGTAAAGACAGGTGGGGGATTGGTAGACGAAAATAAAAGCTATGGGTGGGGACTTAAGAAAATAGAGAACTCTGCACCCGAAGTACCAAAGTATATTAAAGATTTGTTGGCAGAAAATAACGCCGTATATATGGGGAAGACGGGAGAAAACAAGATATACTTAACCTTTGACGAAGGCTATGAAAACGGATATACAAGTGTTATTTTAGATACCCTAAAAGAAAAGAATGTAAAGGCGGCGTTCTTTATAACGGGGGACTATTTAAATCGCTCGGAAGAGCTTGTAAAAAGAATGGTAGAAGACGGGCATATTGTCGGAAATCATACAATAGGACATAAAAATCTTCCCAAAATGGCAAGCGTTGATGAAATAAAGTCCGAGATAAATGCACTTTCCGAAAAATTTCAAGAAAAGTTTGGGGAAGAAATGATTTATTTCCGCCCACCTGAAGGGGAATACAGCGGTAAGGTTTTAAAAGTTGCAGACAGTATGGGACTTCGGACGGTATTCTGGAGCTTTGCCTATAAAGACTGGATAGCAGATCAGGTAAAAGGCAAGGACTATGCTCTCTCTCAAATGCTTCCATATCTTCACGACGGCGAAATTATTCTCTTGCATGCCGTATCTTCCGATAATGCAGGTGCTCTGCCTGAATTTATTGACAAAGCAAGGGAAAAGGGATACGAATTTGGTACGCTTGATAATATTTGGCAATAAAAAAACAGAAACTTTCGTTTCTGTTTTTTTAATACTTATTTACTTGTCTTTTTAGCAGGAGCCTTTGCGGGTTTCTTAACTTCAGCCTTAGCTTCAACTTTTTTGGGAGCTTCTTTCTTAACTTCAACCTTTTTGGGCTCTTCCTTTTTAACTTCTGCCTTTACTTCCGCTTTCTTTGCTGCAGTCTTTTTGGGAGCAGCTTTTTTTGCGGGAGCTTTGATAACAGATGCCGCAACCTTTAAATCGTCAGCGTTGCCGTTTACATAGAGCTTGCCTGATTCCAATGCCTTTTCGACTGTGAGCTTACCGTCTAAAATCTTAACAAGGTCAAGTCTTTTTAAAGTTACATCGGCAGTGTTGTCGTGATAGTCGTAAGGCTCTACAAAAAGCTTTCCGTCTGCTGACTGAATGTAGAATGCGCCGCCTGCATCTTCGTCTGTCATATTTACCTGAATTGCAAAATCATTAACAAGCTTTGAAAGGTCAGCGCCATCAAATTTTGCCTTGATTTTTAAGAACGCCTGTTCAAATGTCATAACCAAAAACCTCCTTAAATTATTCTTACCTATATTATATAATAAGTAAGATTATAAATCAATATACATAAACCACAAAATATCACTGCACTTGGAAAGCTATAAGTGATTTATTCACAAAAAAAGACGGCCCCCGAAGTCATGCCCCAAAAACCGCCCCTTGATATTTAGTTTACGCAGAGTATACGCTGCACTGCTTCTTGTCTCTACCTTTTCTCTCGAACTTAACTCTTCCGTCGATCTTAGCGAAAAGTGTATCATCACTGCCGATGCCAACATTGTTGCCCGGGTGAATTTTAGTGCCTCTCTGTCTTACAAGAATACTTCCTGCATGTACCAACTGGCCGTCAGCTCTCTTTACGCCAAGTCTTTTGGCTTCACTGTCTCTGCCGTTTCTGGTACTACCCATACCTTTTTTATGAGCCATTTATAAACACCTCACCTTTAAGTCAAATTTCAAATTTAAATTACTTGTTGATCTTTTCGATAACAACCTTTGTAAAGGGCTGTCTGTGACCCTTTTTGCTTCTCTCGTTTTTCTTTCTCTTCATCTTGAAAACGTAGATTTTCTTAGCTTTGCCCTGCTTAACAACCTTAGCTGTTACTGATGCTCCCTCAACCTTGGGAGTACCTACTGTAAGAGCTTCGCCGTCAGAAACTGCAAGTACATTATCGAAAGTTACGCTTTCGCCTTCAGCAACTTCGAGCTTTTCTACGAAAAGAACATCGCCTTCTGAAACCTTGTACTGCTTTCCACCTGTAACGATTACTGCATACATGTAAAAACACCTCCTTATAATATGAAGTCTCGCTCGGGAAGGTATCGTTTCACACGAATTTATGACCTTTTTCGATGCGGATACCTTAGTATTATACTAAAATAATCCCTGAATGTCAAGCATTTATTTAATATTTTTTTAACAATATTGAAAAAAATTTCTTTAAATAACTTGACATATATACCAAAAATGAGATATAATATCTTTTGTGGCAACTACATTTAATTGATTATAGTGTAGTATTTCCATTAAACAGCCGGAATTTGTTTGCCGGAGGGAGGGAATAAGAGATGTCAGAAATTCGTGTAAAAGATAATGAATCTTTAGATAGCGCACTTCGCAGATTTAAAAGACAGTGTGCAAAGTCAGGCGTTATGTCTGAAATCAGAAAACGTGAGCATTATGAGAAGCCGAGCGTAAAGAGAAAGAAGAAGTCAGAGGCTGCTCGTAAGAGAAAGTATTAATTGGTGCAGTTATGAGTCTTAAAGAACAGCTTGCGGCAGATTTGAAGGCCGCTATGAAGGACAAAGACACAATCCGCAAGAATGTCGTACAGATGATTCGTGCAGGCGTTTTGCAGATTGAAAAGGACAAGCTTATAACTTTGGATGATGAAGGCGTTCTTGAAGTAATTGCAAAGCAGTTAAAGCAAAGGAAGGATTCACTTCCCGATTACGAAAAGAGCGGAAGAAGCGATTTAATCGCCGAACTTAAGGCAGAAATAGGTTATTTGATGGAATATTTGCCCGAACAGTTATCGGACGAAGAGCTTACCCAAATCGTAAAAGAGGCGGTAGAAGCAGTCGGAGCCCAGACTGTAAAAGATATGGGCAAGGTCATGGCTTTCGTTATGCCTAAGACAAAGGGCAGAGCGGATGGCAGAAGAATAAATGAGATTGCAAGAACAATGCTCTCATAAATTATGAAATTTATCCGCACAGGCAGAAATGTCTGTGCGGATTTAGTATGCTGGTGTGGCTCAATGGTAGAGCAGAGGTATCGTAAACCTCAGGTTGCAAGTTCGATTCTTGTCACCAGCTCCACGTCAGAGTAAGCTATATATCGCTTGCTCTGATTTTTTTATATTTATAAAAATCAGAGTCCGCTCATACCGCTACTCTTCCTTTTTCGCAAAAAGTCACGCTTGGCTCACCTGTTCGCTTGTAAACGCGCTCACAACGGCTCGCAGTCGCTACCAACTTTTTGCGAGTGTTATTGACGCTGACGCTGCTCCTTTTTCGCAAAAAGTCACGCCAGAGTCGGCTATTCATTTACAAGTGCACTCATAACGCCTTTGTCTGACTACCAACTTTTTGCGAGATATACCTTCGGTTGAAATGAGTTTGTTTTTAGTATAAAAGTCACGCTCGGCATACCTGTTCGCTTGTAAACGCGCTCACAACTGCTCGCAGTCGCTACCAACTTTTTGCGAGTGTTATTGACGCTGACGCTGCTCCTTTTTCGCAAAAAGTCACGCCAGAGTCGGCTATTCATTTACAAGTG
>JAZNQG010000008.1:0-6431 GCA_045590035.1 Clostridia bacterium | reverse complement strand
GGTTTCCGAGTCTTTTTATATCGCCTGAATCAACACATATACAAAGGTCATATGTTTCTTCGGAAATTTCAGTTAAAAGTCCATCGCAATTTAAAAACTCAAGCCTTTTTTCCAAGGGCGCACTTAAGAAAACATCGGCATCTTTACCCATGCTTCTTAATGCGCTCATCAAGGCAAGAGAGCTTCCCACAGAGTCTGCATCTTCGCTCTCATGCCCTAAAATTGCAATCTTTTTTGATTCTTTTATAACTTTAATTATATTTTCCATCAGTTTTCACTTCCGATAAAATATCTTATTTGTTGAGGTCAGATATAATACTGTTGATATACGCGCCGTGCTCGATTGAATTATCAAGCTCGAATATTATCTCAGGCGTATGTCTTATATCTATTCTTCTGCCAATCTCGCGACGAACAAATCCTGCCGCACTCTTTAAGCCTAAAAGTGCCTGCTTTTTGGTTTCTTCATCTCCCATTACGCTTACATATACCTTTGCATATGAAAGGTCGTTTGTAACCGATACTGCGACTACGCTTGTCATTATGGGAATTCTTGTATCCTTAAGCTCACGGATAATCTCGGCTAGCGCACGGCGTACCTCTTCATTTATTTTGTTTATTCTATCCTTAGCCATTTAATTTTCCTCTCTTAAAATTAAAAGGTTTTAAGCTCTTTCAATCTCCTGCATTTCGAAGCATTCGATTACGTCGCCTTCTTTAACATCGTTAAAGTTTTCGATTGTGATACCGCATTCGAAGTTTTCCAATACTTCCTTAGCATCATCCTTAAATCTCTTAAGACCTGCTAACTTTCCTTCAAATACAACGATACCGTTTCTTACAACTCTTATCTCTGCATTTCTTATAATCTTACCGTCTGTTACATAAGAACCTGCAATTGTACCGACACCTGAAACTTTAAATGTCTGTCTTACTTCTGCGTGGCCTAGAGTAACTTCCTTAAATTCAGGGTCAAGCATACCCTTCATAGCAGCTTCAATCTCTTCGATAGCCTGATAGATTACACGGTAGAGTCTTATATCTACTTCCTGTCTTTCAGCAGCAGCTGATGCACCAGCATCGGGACGGACATTAAAGCCTACGATAATCGCATTTGACGCGTTTGCAAGCATTACGTCTGACTCATTTACCGCACCAACACCGCCGTGGATTGCACGGACTCTTACCTCGTCATTAGACAGCTTTTCCAAAGACTGCTTAACCGCTTCAACAGAGCCCTGAACGTCAGCCTTTACGATGACATTTAATTCTTTCATATTACCTTCGTCAATCTGTGAGAACAGGTTATCAAGTGAAACCTTAACAGACTGATTAAAGATGCTCTCCTTCTGTTCGTGACGTCTTGATTCTGCAACATCACGGGCTAACTTTTCGTCCTTTACAACAAAGAACTTATCGCCGCCCTGCGGAACTTCAGAAAGGCCTAAAATCTCAACAGGTGTTGACGGAGGAGCAGTTTTAACTCTTCTTCCCTTGTCGTTTACCATAGCACGAACGTGACCTACAGCTGTACCTGCGATTACGATATCACCGACTTTAAGTGTACCTTCCTGCACAAGAACAGTCGCAACAGGACCTCTGCCCTTATCAACCTGTGCTTCGATAACGGCACCTCTTGCAAGCTTATTGGGGTTAGCCTTTAATTCTTTCATATCAGCAACCAATAATACCATTTCCAAAAGACCGTCAATGTTAATTCTCTGCTTTGCAGAAACTTCAACACATACAGTGTCTCCGCCCCACTCTTCAGGCACTAACTCGTGCTCAACCAACATCTGCTTAACTCTTTCGGGATTTGCGCCTTCTTTATCAATCTTGTTGATAGCAACTACGATTGTAACTCCTGCAGCTTTTGCGTGGTTAATAGCTTCTATTGTCTGCGGCATAATACCGTCGTCTGCCGCAACAACTAAGATTGCTACGTCAGTTACCTGCGCACCTCTTGCACGCATTGTTGTAAATGCTTCATGTCCAGGAGTATCTAAGAATGTAATATCTCTGTCGTTTAGTCTTACACCGTACGCACCGATATGCTGTGTGATACCGCCTGCTTCTCCCGATGCAACAGATGTGTCTCTGATAGCATCCAAAAGCGATGTCTTACCGTGGTCAACGTGTCCCATTACAACTACTACAGGTGGACGTGGGAGCAAATCTTCAGGTTTATCTTCTTCTTCTGAGAATAAGATATCTTCCTTGGTGATAATAACTTCAGGAACAATCTCAATCTCAAATTCTGATGCAATAAGCTGTGCTGTATCAAAGTCGATTGACTGGTTTACAGACGCCATAACGCCAAGCATCATAAGCTTTTTGATGATTTCAGCAGCACCTTTTCCAATCTTTCCGGCAAATTCGCCGACAGTGATAGTTTCAGCAACTTCAATCGGCTTATTTTCCTGCTTTCTTCTGGGCTTTTCAGGCTCAGCCTTCGGTTTAATTGTTTCTTCCTGCTTAAAGCTCTTTTCCTTATTACCCTTATTCTTCTTTCTCTTGCTTCTTGAGTCGTCCGCTCTCATTCTGTCGGTTACCATATCCTCAAGTCTTTCACGGGTTTCGATTGTTTCAAGCTCAACTGTAGATGTTCTTGTATCTACATATCTTTGAGTATTCTCCTGAGTCTTGATTATAAGGTCTTCGTCAGAAAGCTCTTCTGCGACTCTTACCGGTTCTTCCTTCTTTTTCTTCAAAGGTGCAGGCGGAGCTTTGGGAGCCGACTTCTTCTTCGGTTCTTCCTTTTTAGCCTCTTCTTTTTTAGGCTCTGCCTTTTTGGGTTCTTCCGCCTTAGGTTCAGCCTTTTTCTCTTCCTTTTTGGGTTTTCTTTCAGGCTTTACAATAGGCTCGTCTCCCATATCATACATTTTTGTAAAAACATCAAAAATTATACCAAGCTGTTCATCGGTAAGCTGTGCAGATGAATTCTTAAGACTTATCCCAAGTTTTCCGAGCTCTTCTATAATTTCCGTACTTGTTAATTTTAATTCTTTAGCAATTTCTGAAACTTTAATTACAGCCATTAACTTAAACCTTCCTTTCTGTGCCACAAGTAATCTTCTTTTTAAGTGCTTCGGCAAATCCCTTGTCATTTACCGAAATTACCGCTCTTTCATCGTATCCAAGAGCACTCCCCAATTCAGATTTCGTGGCATATTTTACATATTCTACATTATAGTGTGTAAGTGTCTTTATAATTGTTTTTTCACCGAGTTTTGAGATATCGTTTGCAATTATTACAAGATGAGAATTATTTTTTCTTACCGAATCTAAAACAAGCTCGGTTCCCGATACTAATTTTCCCGCCTTTTTAGAAAGACCTAAAAACGATAGCACTTTGTCCATAATATTTTACTCTCCCAAAATATCATATATGCTGTCAGTTACTTTTCTTTTAAAATGTCTCGACAGAGCATTTTTCTTTTTCGCTAAAGCTATGCAGTCGTTATTGTTGCATATATAAGCGCCTCTTGACTGAATTTTATGATTTTTGTCCAAAACCACTTCATCATCTAAAAGAGCAAAGCGTAAAAGCTCTTTTTTGTCTTTCATATTTCTGCACGCTATGCACATTCTAAGAGGCTTTGACGCCATTTTTCTCATCTCCCGGTTATAAAATTATTCCCTGCCTGCAGATATATCAATCTTCCAGCCGGTGAGTCTTGCTGCAAGTCTTACATTCTGTCCTGATTTGCCGATTGCCAAAGATAACTGACTTTCAGGAACGGTTACCTTTGCAGATTTTTCTTCTTCGTTAATATCAACTGTGAGTACCTTAGATGGGCTTAATGCTGCCGCAATAAATTCAGCCGGGTCTTCGCTCCATTTTACGATGTCGATTTTTTCATCCTTTAATTCGTCGCCGATTGCCTGAACTCTTGAGCCCTTAGGTCCTATACATGCGCCCTGCGGGTCAATGTTTTCGTCTTCTGCCCAAACGGCAATCTTTGTTCTGGAGCCCGCTTCACGGGATACACTCTTAATTTCTACCAAGCCTTCCTGAATTTCAGGAACTTCACGGATAAAGAGTCTCTTTACAAGTCCAGGATGTGTACGGGATAACATTATCTGTGTACCCTTTGCGCCGTTTCTTACTTCTGAAATATAGCACTTTAGAATCTGTCCTACTGTGTAGTACTCGTTTATAGGCTGTTCGTTTGTCGGTAAAAGTGCTTCAAGCTTGCCAATATCAACAAAAACATTTCCTCTTTCAATTCTTGAAATTCTGCCTGTTACAATGTCGTTTGCTTTTTCTGTAAATTCGTTGTAAATAACACCACGTTCAGCTTCTCTTAATCTCTGTGTTACAACCTGCTTTGCAGTCATTGCCGCAATTCTTCCGAAATCTCTCGGTGTAACTTCGATATTTACGATATCGCCGACATTATATTTGGCACTTAACTTTTTAGCATCGTCTAAAGTGATTTCTGTCTGCTGGTCAGAAAGCTCGCCGTTTTCAACAACAGTTTTCTGTGTGTAAACATTAACCTTTCCCTTTTCTCTGTTCATATCCACAAAAACATTCTGTGCTGAGTCAAAGTTTCTTTTGTAAGCCGCAACCAATGCTGCCTCCAGGGCATCAAGTATTGTGTCCTTATCAATACCCTTTTCTTCACAAAGCAAATCCAATGCCTTTAATAATTCCTTGTTCATTTTTTCAATAACTCCCTTTCTTTACTTTAAAACTTAAAGCTTAATCTTATATATACTGCGTCCTTTTTCGGAATTAAAATTTCTTCGCCATCTGCTAAAATCTTAGCAGTTTCATTTTCATATCCCAAAAGGATTCCGCTAATTTCCTTTTTTCCGTCACGTGATGCATAGAGCTTAACATCAACTTCTCTGCCGATATAATATAAAAATTCTCTATCGGTTACTAATTTTCTGTCAGCACCCGGCGACGATACCTCTAAAATGTAGGCATTTTCTATCGGGTCTTCTTCGTCTATTAAGTCAGAAAACTTTCTCGAAAACTCCTCGCAGTCGTTTATCCCGACCCCACCGTCTTTGTCGATAAAGAGCCTTAGGTAAAATTCGCCCGACTCTTTTTTAAATTCGGTGTGGACAAGGTAAACTCCCATTTCCGAAGCGATTTTGTCGCCCAAAGAAAATGCAATTTCCTCTGTCTTATTTGCCATTTGGATAATTCCTCCTTTTCGCAAATGAAAGAGTGGACTTCTTTTCCAAAAGTCCACTCATAAAATTATATTATGAAATTATATGTATTATAACACACATTCTTATAAAATGCAAGTGTTTTTTAAAATTTTGTATATCGCGTTTTCGCACCGAGAGAGCCGTATGTGGATACTGCCTCGAGGGAGAAATGCGATAGACGGAATTTTATCAGATTTTCTGAGTCCAGTTATGGGTGTCTTCAATTTTACCCCACTGGATGCCTGTAAGTGTATCGTAGAGCATCTGTGAAACTTCACCGATTTCGCCGTTATTGATAGGCATAACAAGGTCGCCGTATTTGAGTTCACCCATCGGAGAAATAACTGCAGCTGTACCTGTACCCCATGCTTCTTCAAGCTTGCCGTTTTTATAAGCTTCAACAAGCTCATCAATTGAAAGTCTTCTTTCAGATACTTTATAGCCCTTATCTCTTAAAATTTCGATAATTGACATTCTTGTAATACCGCCGAGAATTGAGCCGACAAGTGCAGGTGTTATAACTTCGCCGTCGATTTTAAAGAATACGTTCATCGCACCGACTTCTTCAATATACTTTCTTTCTACACCGTCAAGCCAGAGTGTCTGGATATAACCCTCTTTTGCAGCTTCTTCCTGACCTTTTAGAGAAATTGCATAGTTAGCGCCCGCCTTTGTAAAGCCTGTTCCGCCAACAACTGCACGGACATACTTCTGCTCAACAAAGATTTTAACAGGCTTTAAGCCTTCGGGATAATATGCGCCAACAGGCGATAAGATTATAGCAAAGATAAGATGCTTTGCAGGATGTACGCCAACGTGCGGATCAATTGCAAATACATAAGGTCTTATGTAAAGTGAAGTTCCGTCCATTGTCGGTACCCAGTCTTTATCCACATCAACGAGCTTTTTAATAGCTTCAATTGCGAATTCTTCGTCAATCTTGGGGATACAGAGTCTTTCGCAGGATACATTCATTCTTTCCATATTCTTTTCAGGTCTGAAAAGCTGAATAGAGCCGTCAGCTGTTCTGTACGCCTTAAGACCTTCAAAAACTTCCTGTGCATAGTGGAAAACCATACTTGCAGGGTCAAGCTCAAAAGGAGCGTAAGGTACGATTCTTGCATCGTGCCAGCCTTCGCCTTCGTCATAGTTCATGATGAACATATGGTCTGTATAATACACACCGAATCCAAGCTTTGACTGATCCTCGGGCTTTTTCTTCGGATTAGTTGTTCTTGTAATCTTAATTTCCATCTTTT
>JAZNQG010000007.1:0-3321 GCA_045590035.1 Clostridia bacterium | reverse complement strand
TTGTAGGATTTACACCTATATCTTTTATGGTAATATCCGAACCTTCTATAATCAGCGCAGATACAATAAAAAATGCCGCAGAAGATATATCACCGGGAATTTTGACGTCTGTTGCTTTTAAGTTATTTTTGCCCTTTACAGTGATTTTAAGACCGTCTACCTTAATATCTGCGCCAAACGCTGTAAGCATTCTTTCAGTATGGTCACGGCTTTTTTCCTTTTCGATTACAGTAGTTTCACCGTTTGCAAAAAGTCCTGCAAGAAGCACTGCGCTTTTAACCTGAGCTGAAGCAACCGGCATATTATATGTGATGCCTGATAGCTCCCTACCCTTAATATTTAATGGGCAATATTCTCCGTCAATTTGAGCACCCATACTTAAAAGCGGTTCTGTAACTCTTTTCATAGGTCTTTTTTGTATCGATTCGTCGCCTGTTATTGTAGAGTCAAAGCTTTGTGCCGACAAAATACCCGTTAACAGTCTGGTAGTTGTACCCGAATTTCCTGCGTAAAGCACAGTTTCAGGCTTTTTAAGGCCATATAAACCGTTTCCGAAAACCATTACATCAGTACCGTTAATCTCTGTTTTTACACCAAGACTTTTAAAACATTCAATAGTCGACAAACAGTCGTCTCCGTTTAGAAAACCCGAAATATTAGTTACTCCATCTGCTATGCTACCAAGCATAACAGCTCTGTGAGAAATCGATTTGTCACCAGGTACTCTTATTTCACCGGTCATTTTTCCGACTTTTTTAAATTTAATCATTTTAAAATCCACACTGCCTTTGGAAAATTATTCATATATTAATTATAACACAAATATATTAACATAACAATATTTTTCTTGTTTTGGTGGTGATATTTTTGAATAATGAGCGTTCTCAATTTATAAAAAGTACATTTATTCTTGTAGCGGCAAATACCATTGCCAAAATCTTGGGTGCAGTCTTTAAAATTCCTTTATCTTATATCTTAAAAGAAGAAGGAATGGCAATTTATCAGACGGCTTTTTCTGTATATTCTGTCTTTTTGTCGTTTATTATAAGCGGCTTTCCCTTTGCAGCAACAAAGCTACTTTCAGAATACCATGCTAAAAACAAAACAGAAAAAGCAAAGCCACTTGTTCTGTATCTTCTAAAATTTCTTTCTGTTACAGGGCTTTTAGTATCTGTAATTATGTTTATATTAGCTCCTTTCATATCTGTCGCTATGAAAGAGCCGTCTGCCACTCTCTCTATTAAGCTTTTGGCGCCGTCAATATTTTTTGTGGCAGTATCATCTGTTATAAAAAGCTCAAACGAAGCAAGCGGGTGTCTTTTGCCGACTGCCATCTCACAAGTGTCAGAAGCGGTATTTAAACTGTTTTTAGGATTATATCTTGCATACAGGCTTGTATCAATTTCTACAATTAAAGCAAGCGAAGGAGCAATATTCTCTGTAACAGTCGGAGAGTTCTTTGCAACATCATTTCTTTTGTGTGTATGGGGATATAAAAACAGAAACAAGAAAAAACAAAGCATATATAAAAACGAAATCAAGGATTTTTATAAAATCTCGATCCCGCTTATGCTAACAGTTTTTGCTTCAAGTCTTATGTCGATTGCAAATATAACAGCAATCCGCCACGCTCTTTCAGATATAGTATTTACAAAAGAATCAGCTGAGAGCTTTTTAAGGATTTATGCACCTTTTACCGATAGCTTTGATTCGTTGCTAGACACTATGCATCTTTCAGAACAAGGTGCAAGAAAGTTATTTGGTGCTTATTCGGGATATGCAGAAACTGTATTTAATCTTCCGCTTGGTATTATTGCCACAATCTCATCTGCTGCAACTCCGATGTTTGCACGGGCAATATCTAAAACCAACAAAGATGTATCATTATCTTCAAATAAAGTTCTTTCTGTCATCTTTTCTTTCTCTCTTCCATCAGCTTTTATTATGTTCTTCTTTTCAAACGAAATACTTTCTCTTATTTTTAATAACACCTTTTCTTCATACATATTAAAAACACTCTCGCCGTCAATAGTATTTATTTCAATAAACGGAATGCTTATTTCTATTTTGCATCTATCAGGAAAAATATTCGAGCCGTTTATCGCTATAATTATCGGACAATTTGTAAAAATTGTCTTATCTTCTCTTTTAATCAGAGTTCCTTATGTAAATATTTTAGGCGTGCCCGCGTCTATTTTCATTTCTTCTTCAGCAACTTTCCTTTTATTATACATTGTTTTTAGAAAAACATATTCATATGGTATCGGTTTAATATCAGCAATTTATAAACCTTTGTCGGCCACATTGATTATGACAGGAGTTGCACTTCCGTTATATAAGTATATTTTAAATTACAATCAAGAAAAGCTGTCATTTATCGCTACAATGGTGTTTTCTGGATTTTTATACATATTTCTTATGTATCTCTTTAATAAGCAAAAAATCGTTATAACAAAAACAAAAGGCGTCATCTGACGCCTTTTATATTTTAAAGCTTAGCAGCAAGTGCTGCACCAATGATGCCTGCATCGTTAAATAATGTAGCAATTTCAATCTGTACGCTTTCTAAAATCTGGTTATAGTCGTACTTCTTTACATACTCTTTAATTGGATTTAAAAGATAGTCGCCTTCTTTACTGATTCCGCCACCGATTACAACCTTGTTAGGCTGGAAAATGTTTACGATGTTTACAATACCTTCGGCAACATACTCTAAATAAGTATCTACCACTTCCTGACCATACTTATCGCCTTTTTTCGCAGCTTCAAATGATGTTCTGCCCGATACTTTGCCTTCTTCTTTGGCAATCGTTGCCATAAGGCTATCAGGATGGGCTTCTATAGCCGCCTTTGTCTGACGGATAAGGCCTGTTACAGATGCATATGCTTCCCAACAACCGAGTCTTCCGCATCCGCATTTTTCACCGCCTTTTTTAATTACAATATGTCCGATTTCTCCGCCGACGCCATTTGCACCTCTTAAGATATCGCCATTTATAATAATACCGCCACCAACACCTGTTCCAAGTGTTACAAATACGAATGATTCTGCACCGTTTCCGTTAATCACATATTCGCCAAAACCTGCAGCATTAGCGTCATTTTCAAGCTTGACGGGAACATCAATGTGCTTCTTTATAGCAGCCACCAAAGGAAATCCACTAAGCGGAAGATTTGAAGTCTCTATAACTTTTCCGTCTGCGTTTGAAACAGCACCGGGAACACCAATACCGATTCCCTTAATATCAGAATCTGTAAGACCGGCATCCTTAATTACCTTTTTAGCTAAAAGTGCCATATCTTCTGCTATTTCTTCGGGTG
>JAZNQG010000006.1:0-5999 GCA_045590035.1 Clostridia bacterium | reverse complement strand
GCGTTTTAATTCTTTCGTATTAAGCTCAATAAATCCCGAAATCGAACACGGAAACTCGAATAGAAACTTCCCCTTTGAAACTTCCTTTATAGATACAGGTGAGTACCTTTCAAATTTCCTGATAGGCTCACATGCGCAAAGTCTTTTTACTCCCTTTGGCTCATTTTCATCAATTACTGCAGTTACCCATGAAGAATCGTCAAAGCCTAAGTCATTCCAGCCTTTTTTATAAAGCCTTGCGTCGTAATACTCGCCGCTTCTAAGCTGATTAAAGGTAACGGGTGAATTCTCTGTTACCTTCCAGGTGTCATCGGTTGTAATGGTAATGTCTTTATCATTATATTCAACCGTTAATTTTACCGCCATCTTTGGTTTATCACGCCAAAGAGCAGTATTTGTGCCCCAACAGGTCGAAAATGTTTCATTAAAGAAACCGTTACCAATCATAGCCGCAATTACATTATCTCCCGATTTTACCAAATCAGTAACATCATATTCGGTGTACCAGACCGTTTTATTATATTCGCTGACGGGAGACAAAAACATATCTTCGGTAATCTTCTGTCCGTTTATGTAAAAATATCCGTATCCAAGACCAATCACGCTGATTTTTGCCGATTTAAAGCCTTCATCTAATGTAAATGTCTTACGAAAAAGCGGAGCGGGTTCTTTTAAACTGTATTCTCTTTTAAACTCCCCTGGTGCTTTTATATATTTAACATTGTCCATTTTCTCCGCCTCCTTTATGTAAATAGTAACACATTAATATTATTTAAACAATAGATATATTTGTCTAAATCAGGTATTTAATTTTTAGATTTCAAATCTTTTGAATTCGCCGTCTTTTATAGAATACAAATACTTAAATCCTATGTCTTTTAAAATTTCTTTACTTTCTTCAAAATAGGTGTCGAGAGTGTCTTTATTATGAGTGTCGGATGAAAGAGTAAGGCGAGCATCCTTTTTCTTTAAAACATACAGAAGACTCTCGTGCGGATAGGGGTTTTTTCTGTATCCACGGGAAATCGCACCTGTATTTACTTCAAATATCAAATCATTTGAGATAACAATATCCATATATTTTTTTGAAAGTTCAATATACTCTTTGTTTTCTAAAAACAAGCTGTCACCCATCTCATCAAACTTTGTTATAAGGTCAAAATGCCCAACAATGTCAGGCTTTCTTCTTTTTATATAGCTTACAAATTCTTTGTAGTATGTGTCAGAAAGTCTGATTACATCATAGTTAAAAACTTCCAAGCACTTTTTAAAGCAGTCATGATTTGAGTCGATAGGATAATATTTTCCGCCCACATTAAAATAGTGCGAGCTTCCTATGATATAGTCAAATTTTTCTCTGTCATTTAAATAGAAAGCGTCTTCTTCTATTCCTAAATAAATATCAATTTTACCTTTAAACTCTTTCTTTAATTCGGTTATTTCCTTGATGTATCCGTCCATATCCTTTACACAATATCTAAGGTCAAAGGCAGTATATCCGTGGGCTGAAAATCCAAATGAATCAAAGCCTTTTTCAATTGCCGATATAACCATTTCGCGTGGAGTATTGTTTCCGTCGCAGTATGTGGTATGTGAATGATAGTTACTTTTCATTTTTTATCTCCGTGTCAGTTTTTTAATTGTTCCGATAACAAAATCTATGCCGAGCGTTTTTATTAAAAGTCCCAAAAATGAGCTTAAAAGCAGTATGTAACCCGATATAACGCCACCAACAATTACAATCAATACATCGGTAATCAGAAGCGATTTACCGATATCAATGTCGGAATATTTTCTGACAATCAGTGCAATTATATCTGTTCCGCCCGATGATGAATTTACATAAAACATTATACCGCTGGCGATTGCAATTACCACTGCACCAATTATGGCAGATAAAAATATATTTGATACCAAAGCCGAATCCAATACAAATATTTTTTCAAACAGTCCGACAAATACCGTTGTCAATGTCGAGCCTACGAATGTTTTTATTGCCATTTCTTTGCCTAAAATAAAGAACGCCATCACCAATAAACTAAAATTTATCAGCACTAAAATCGTCCCGGGTGAAAACGGTAGATAGCTATTTAAGATTACAGAAATCCCACTTGTACCGCCAAGCAAAAGCTCGTGCGGAAATATGAATAGCACAGTTGACAGTGCGTATAAAATACTTCCCAATATAATCATAAAATAACCGAAAACTTCCTTTTTCACTTTTACTGCTCCTTAAACTCTGTTTCTCTCAATTCCTTTTGTGAATGCTATGATATTCTCTTTGATTTCCGATATACATCTTCTTCTTGCATCTATTGCTCCCCACGCCATATGCGGTGTCAAAATTACATTCGGGAAGTCTTTGATTTCGTAAAACGGATGGTCCTTTGGCATCGGCTCAATAGAATAAACATCACTTGCTAAAATGATGTCTCCCCTTTTGGCACGCTCTGCCAAAGCTTCTTCGTCTGCTACCAAGCCCCTTGCAACATTTACAAATATTGCTCCGTCTTTCATAGAATAAATCATTTCACGGCTAATTATCCCGCGTGTTTCATCGTTTAGCGGAAGATGTACCGATATAATATCAGAATTTTTCATTAAGTACGGAAGGTCAACTATGTTTAAGTCGTCTTCGGGCGTTCTCTTTGTGCAGATAACATTTGCCGAAAATGCCTTGGCAACCCCCAAAACTCTTCTTCCGATATTTCCCATACCGACTATTCCCCAGGTTTTTCCCGCAATCTCGGAAAAACAGGGAGATAGCTTATTTGCAACACCGCTTTCGGTATATTGTCCGCTTGACACAAAATTTCTGTACTCGGATAGCTTCATAACGGCTTCCAACACAAAAGCAACTGTCAACTGTGCAACAGAGTCGGTAGAATAGCCTTTTACATTTGTAACCGCAATTCCGTTATTTCTGCAGTATTCGGTGTCGATATTATCATAACCCGTTGCAGTAACACATATAAGCTTTAAGCTTTTGGCATCTTTTAGATTAGATTCATTAAGCTTTATCTTATTTAAAATAACTACATCGCTATCTTTAATTCTGCCCGAAACTTCTTCGGGCGAAGTTGAGCCGAAAACCTGAAGGCTGCCAAGAGCTTCAATTTCAGAAAACTCTACGCCATCACCCAAAGTTTTAGCATCAAGTATTACGATTTTCATAGGAACACACCCTTATTCGTTAGGATAATCTGCCACAGCACCGCCGTAGACAAAGCCTTGTGCTGCATCAATGGTTATAACTGTGCCAGTTTTTAATATTTTAGTCGCACCCTGGGCTCCCGTAATAACAGGGATATCAAGCGCTAATCCGATAATTGCCGCATAGCAGGTAGACCCCGTTTCTTCTGTAATAATTCCCGACGCTTTCTTTAAATACCCTACCATATCGGGAGTTGTTGTGCGGTTTACGACAATCGAGCCGTTTACAAAATTTTTTTGGAGCTCTTCTATACTGTCGGCAACACAAACCTTTGCGGTCTGGTGAAGCTTGGTTATACCCTCGCCTCTTACCAACACGTCCCCGACTAAATGAACCTTCATAATATTGGTAGTTCCGCTTACACCCACAGGTGCACCGCCTGTAATTACAACAAGGTCGCCGTTTTTAACAATATGTGTCTTTCTAGCACATTCAACTGCGTGTTCAAAAAGTTCGTCCGAATTGCTTCTCATTTCACTTAATACAGGCACAACACCCCACGAAAGATTTAACTGTCTTCTTGCCTTATCGGAAATTGTAGGCGCAATAATCGGGCAATTTGGACGGAATCTTGAAATCATCTGTGCAGTTGTTCCGCCGTAAGTAAGTGCGATAATTGCACTTGCACCTAAATCGTGCGCAGTAGTACAAGTCGCATGAGAAAGCGCATTTGTAACATCAGTATTTGAAATTTCAACCGAAAGACTGTTAAGTCTTTTTATATAGTCAATGTCATTTTCTGTTCTTTCTGCTATTGTTGACATTGTCTTTACCGTTTCAACGGGATATTTGCCTATTGCAGTTTCACCCGACAGCATAATCGCACTTGTTCCGTCATAGATGGCATTTGCAACGTCGGTTGTCTCGGCACGAGTCGGACGGGGGTTTCTAATCATAGAATCCAGCATCTGCGTTGCAGTAATTACGACTTTTCCTGCTCTGTAGGTCTTCTTTATGATTCTTTTTTGAATGCTCGGAAGTCTGTCTAACTGAATTTCAACACCCATATCTCCACGGGCAATCATGATACCGTTTGATACCTTTATGATATCATCAATATTATTAACACCTTCGCTGTTTTCAACCTTTGCAATGATTTTGATATTGGTTGCATTATGTTTTTCCAAAAGTGCGCGGATTTTTAAAACATCGTCCGCAGTTCTTACAAAAGAAGCCGCTATAAAATCAACATCCTGTTCGATACCAAACAAAATATCGTCTATATCCTTCTGGCTTAAATACGGCATAGAAAGTGATACATTCGGAACATTTACGCCCTTTTGATTAGACACTTCACCGCCGCTTTTTACTTCGCAGATAATCTTGTCAGCCTTTACGCTTAAAGCCTCAATCTCAATTAAGCCGTCATCAATTAAAAGGGTATCTCCCGCCTTTATATCTTTCGGAAGGTCTTTATAGGTAATTGAAACGCCGTTTTCATCTCCTTCAACATCGTCTATATAAAGGGTGAATTTATCGCCTTCTTTTAATGTAACCTTACCGTCCTTGAACTTTTTAAGTCTTATTTCAGGGCCCTTTGTATCAAGCAATATAGCAACAGGAATATCAAGTTCTTCCCTTACCTTCTTGATTAAATCCATTCTCTTTTTCGACTCTTCATGTGTACCGTGTGAAAAATTGATACGTGCAACATCCATACCCGCAATCATTAAATCTCTTAAAACCTTTTCGTCATCGGTTGCAGGACCCATTGTGCATATAATTTTGGTTTTTCTCATATCTTTTTCCTCCGTTGTCCTAAAAAAACAGGTTGCGTTTTATAAAAAACGCAACCTTGAGTAGATTTCTTTATCACGTAGCAAGTTTCTTTGCAAGCCCTACCACATATTCGGGAAGCTCTTTCTTAGTTGCAAGACCTTCTTCCAGGTCTATATCAATAATCTTGCTGTCTTTTACACATACAATTCTGTTAGACTTGCCCTCTAACAAAAGCTCAACGCTTTTTACACCCATCTCACTCGCCATAACTCTGTCTCTGGCAGAAGGTGAGCCGCCACGCTGCATATGACCGAGAACTGCAGGACGGGTTTCGATGCCTGTCTTTTCTTCTATAATCTTTGCCATTTCGATAACGCCCATACCCTTAACGCCTTCGGCAACGATTACAATATTCTGCTTTCTGCCTCTTGCCTTACCTTCTAAAATAGGTCTTAAGACATCATTATCAAAGTCATATTCTCTCTCAGGTATTAAAATAACTTCCGCACCGCAGGCAATACCTGCATTCAGTGCAATATATCCTGCACCTCTGCCCATTACTTCGATTACGGCACATCTTGCGTGAGATGATGATGTATCACGGATTTTATCAACTGCATCAATAACTGTATTAAGACAGGTGTCATATCCGATTGTATATTCACTGCATCCGATATCGTTGTCGATTGTACCGGGAATTGCTATTGTAGGAAGTCCTGCACGGGAAAGTGCGCCGGCACCCCTGAATGAGCCGTCTCCACCGATTACAACAAGTCCGTCAAGACCGAATTTTCTTGCAGTTTCAACACCCTTAGCTATGCCTTCGGGAGTTTTAAACTCTAAACATCTTGCAGTCTTTAAAATTGTACCGCCCTTCTGGAGAGTATCGGAAACCGACCTTGCGCCCATTGTTTCCATCTCGCCTGCCAATAAACCTGCATAGCCGTTTTTTACACCGACTACTTCAATACCATAATAATTACCCGCTCTTACTACCGCTCTTACTGCAGCATTCATACCGGGTGCGTCTCCACCACTTGTCAAGACTCCGATTTTTCTAAACTCT
>JAZNQG010000005.1:0-7057 GCA_045590035.1 Clostridia bacterium | reverse complement strand
CTCTCCTTGATGCATTAAACTCGACAGGCAATGTTATAAGCTGAAACACCAAAGCTAAAGAAAACAGCACAATTCCTATTGTGGTAAGGTACGGAAGTCCAAAAAGGAGTCCTACAAAGAATAACGGCATAGAAAGATTAGTACCAATATTCACTATAGGCACAATTGAGTTTCTTAACTTAATCGGTGCATAGCCTGTGGCGTGCTGAACTGCATGGCCTGCTTCGTGCGCCGCAACACCTATCGCCGCAACAGATGTGTCTGAAAAAGTAGCATCCGAAAGCCTTATCACATTTGATGTCGGGTCATAATGATCGGTAAGGTTTCCCCCAATATGCTCGACTCTTACAGCAGATAGTCCGTTCATATCCAAAATGCGTCTTGCCGCCTCTTCACCTGTTATCCGTCTTAGCGACTTTACATTTTTATACTTTGAAAATGTCGCATTTACACCAAATGATGCAAATAATGACAGTCCAAATGCTATTAAAACAAGAATATAAGTGGAATCATAATAAAACATAATTTTTCTCCCTCAGGCTAAAATTTCGCCTTTAATAATTTCATTTCCTCTTAAATATTCCGAAACGGTCATAGTTCTTTTGCCGGGAAATCTTACTTCGCTGACTAAAAGTGCACCGTCTCCTGTTTTTATCACAATACCTTCATCCGAAACAGACAGTATTTCTCCAGGTGTACCGTCTTTCCCCACCGAAGACACGGCTCGGGTTAATTTCACTGCTTCTTCTTTATAATAAGTATAAGCAAGTGGCACAGGATTCATTCCACGAATAAGATTTATAATGGTCTTTGTGTCTTTTTTCCAGTCAATATGTGCCTCTTCCTTTGTTATCATTTCGGCATAAAGAGGTTCTCCTGTCTGCTTTTTCGGAGTAATATTTTCAATATTTTCTATAACATACAGTAAAACTTCTCCACCAGCTATTGCCATTTTATCAAAAAGCTCACCTGATGTTTCGTTTTCTCCGATTTTTATTATCTTTTCGTATAAGATATCTCCCGTATCAAGACCTTCATCCATAAGCATAACAGATGCCGCAGTTTCGGTGTCGCCGTTTAAAACCGCTCTTTGAATCGGCGCTGCACCCCTATATTTCGGAAGACGGGACGCGTGCATATTGATGCATCCGTATTTTGGATATTCCAAAACATACTTAGGTAATATTCTTCCGTATGCAACAACTACAATCAAATCAGGCTTTATGCTTTCCAAAATCGGCATAAGCTCGCCGTTTTTTAAAGTTTCAGGCTGAAAAACAGGAATATCGTATTCCATAGCCTTTGCCTTAACTTCAGTCGGACAGAGCTTTTTGCCTCTGCCTTTTGGCTTATCGACTCTTGTAACAACAGCTAAGATATTAAGTCCTGCTTTAATTAAAGTTTCAAGGCAAGTTGCCGCAATATCGGGTGTACCCATAAAGAGAATATTCAAAAAACACACTTCCTACTCGATAAATTTAATAACTCTATCCAAAAAGAGTTTTCCGTCAAGATGCTCTATTTCGTGGCAAAATGCTCTTGCCAAAAGTCCTTCGCCGTCAATGGTAAATTCTTTTCCGTATCTGTCAAATGCCTTTACAGTAACATTCATAGGTCTTTCGACTTCGCCGAAAACTCCCGGTACGCTTAAACATCCTTCCTGGTCAATTTGCGAGCCTGATGACGATACAATTTGGGGGTTTATAAGCTCGATTTTACCCTCGCCCACATCTATTACAACAGCTCTTTTTAAAATCCCGACCTGTGGTGCTGCAAGACCGACTCCGTCCGATTCGGTCATTGTGTCATACATATCGTCTAAAAGTATATGGAGTCTTTCGTCGAACACCTTTACTTCTTTACATTTTTTACTTAAAATCTCATCGCCTTTTTTTCTCACTTCACGAAGTGCCATAAGGTCCTCCTTAATAAATTACATATGGGTTATTGTCGGTTACAATTACCACATCGTTATAGTTTTTATTTTTCCTGACGGCATCTAATGCTACAATCAGGTTTTTATTTATATTATCGTTTTTATTGTGTTTAATTATTATCTGCCAACGGTATTTATTATTGATTTTTGCAACTCCTGCTTTAATGGGCCCGAGTATCCTCGCATTTTTTGAAAATACTGTCTGTTCTACCAACGCCCTTTTAAAAAGCTTTGCTGCATTGGAAACAGCAGAATCCATAGTCCCCGAAAAACCAACAGTTGCAATTTTTACAAACGGCGGATAACCAAGGGCATTTCTGTCTTTTAACTCTGTTTCATAAAAGCTCTTATAATCATGTTTAGCCGAAAGCTTTATAGCAGAATGTTCGGGCGCATATGTCTGAATAACCGCTCTTCCGTTTTTCTCGGCTCTTCCCGCTCTTCCTGTTACCTGCTCTAAAAGGTCAAAGGTTCTCTCTCCTGACCTAAAATCATTAGCAAAGAGCGAAGTATCAGCCGAAATTACACCAACTAAAGTTACATTCGGAAAATCAAGTCCCTTTGCAACCATTTGTGTACCAATTAAAATATCTGCTCCTGTTTTCTCGAATTCAGACAACACCTTTTCGTGTCCGCCTTTTTTTTGTGTGGTATCCACGTCCATTCTTATAACCTTGGCTTCCGGAAAAAGAGTATTTAATTCTTCTTCTACTTTCTGTGTGCCGCCGCCAAAGTACCTGATATATTTACTTCCGCATTCAGGGCAAACCGACGGATTATGCTCGGTATGTCCGCAATAATGACATCTTAAAGAATCAGAATACTTATGATATGTAAGCGAAATACTGCAGTTCGGACAGGTTGCAACATATCCGCAGCTTCTGCAGGATACAAATGTCGAAAATCCGCGTCTGTTTAAAAGGAGAATAGTCTGCTCCTTATTTTTTATGTTCTTTTCAATTTCACTCTTTAAAAGCTGAGACAACACAGACCTGTTGCCTTTTGAAAGCTCGTCTCTCATATCTACAACAGAAACTTTCGGGAGTCCGCCTTTTGATATTCTGTTTTTTATCTCTAAGTATTCTATTTCGCCATTTTTAGCTCTAAAATATGTTTCAATTTTCGGAGTTGCAGATGCTAAAAGCAAAATTGCATCATGCTGTTTTGCACGAAAACGTGCGATATCGTGTGTTAAATATCTTGGACTCATTTCCGACTTATAGCTTGCCTCATGTTCTTCGTCTAAAATAATAATTCCAATATTATCAATCGGTGCAAAAACAGCACTCCTTGCACCAATTACGATATCCGCTTTATTTTCCTTTATTCTTGTCCACTCATCATATCTTTCACCAATCGAAAGTCCGCTATGAAGAAGTGATACTCTTTCGCCAAACCGTTTTATAAATCTTTCGGTCAACTGTGGGGTAAGAGAAATTTCAGGTACAAGCATTATTGCTTTTTTGCCGTTCGCTATTGTGTCTTCGATAGCCTGAAGATAGACCTCTGTCTTACCAGAGCCTGTAACTCCATGGAGCAAAAATTCCGAAAAGCCATTTTCTTTTGCATCGGTAATTCTTTTAAGTGCCAACGACTGTTCATCTGTTAATGTCTTCTTTTCGTCTCTTTCCTTTACCTTGACAGGTGTTCTTAATACTGTCTTTTCAAAAATATTTATATATCCCTTATTTAAAAGTGCACGTATTGCAGAATATGAACCGTCCGAAAACTTAACAAGATCGGATACAGAAATATCCGTGCCGTATGACAGAATATCCATCATTCTTGCCTGAGAGGGTGCTCTTGCCGATAATGACTTTAAAACATCTTGGATTTCATCGGGTGAAACCAAAGATTCTACAACCCTTACAGTAAGACTTTTAACTTCTCTGTTATCCCTGAATTCACGGGTTAATTCGCCTGATTTTAAAAGCTTTTTAATCTCGCTCGAAATATCAGAAGAAAAGCACGACAAAAGATCGTTAATCTCCATTTCTCCGCCGTGTGCTTTGATTACATCACCGATATCTCCTGCATCACCTTTTAATACAATCCACTCAAGAGGCTTGTTTATACTGCCCCTTGGAACAATGGTCTTTATTATATCAATGTATGTGCAAAGATACTCATTTCGCATCCATTCGATTAAAGGAAGCATCTTTTCATCAAATGCACGGTCATAAACACCGATTACCGATTTTAGTCTTTTTGCATTAGATTTAATCTTTGTCCCAAGAACATAAGCCTCAACTTCTCTGTCACGTGTGCCGAAAGACACCTTGACTCTTGTGCCAATCTCGATTTTATCTTCCATTTCTGTCGGCACAAGATAGTCATAGAGCTTGTCAGGAGCTTTCGTTCCATGGTTTACAATGACTTTTGCAATCATTAGTTATCGTCAGATTTTCTGGTAGTATATCCTACCTTACCCTGTGCGATTTCAGCAACTGCGATTGATACTGCCTTATCAGAGTCAGCGTCTGCCAAGCCTTCGCCTTTGCCACCTATCATTCTTGCTCTTTTAGCTGCCATTGTAACTAAAACATATCTGCAGCCATCGTTCACGCATTTTTCAAGTGTACTGATTCCCGGTTTAATAATCATTTTATTTACATCCTTTCTTCTGCTTCTTTTAAAAGCTTATATACCTTATTTCTGTTTATTCCTACATTTTCAATTATGTCCGATATTTCGACTACACAATCATCGAGATTATCGTTTACAACTATGTAATTATATTTGTCCGCCTGCTCCATTTCCCATGTAGCAGCGGCAATTCTTTCTTTTATCTGGTCTTCTGTCTCCCGTCCACGTCCGACAAGTCTTCCGTAAAGCAAGTCCATTGACGGCGGAATAAGGAAAACCAAAACTGCCTCAGGCATCTTTTCTTTAACTAAAAGTGCCCCCTGCGGTTCTATTTCCAAAATGACATTTTTGCCTTTTTCCATCATTTCCAAAACTGCCGCCTTAGGTGTTCCGTAGTAGTTTCCGTTATAGGTCGCCCACTCAAGCATCTCGTCCGCTTCAATCATTTTTTCAAACTCTTCGCGGGTTTTGAAATAATATGTTTCGCCGTCAACTTCGTTAAGGCGCATATCACGGCTTGTAGCTGAAACCGACAAAAACACGTCGCCTCTTTTTATAAGTTCGGCACAAACAGTTCCCTTTCCCGTACCTGACGGACCTGATATTATAAACAGCGAACCTTTATTCGTATTCATCGGAAATATCCTCCGTTTCATCAAGTCGTTTTGAAAGTGTTTCAGGCTGAAGTGCACTTAAAATAATATGTCCCGAGTCGGTAATTATAACTGCCCTTGTACGTCTGCCGTAGGTTGCATTTATCATCATACCCTTGTCTTCTGCTTCTCTGATAATTCTTTTTACAGGTGCAGATTCGGGACTTATAACCGCAACAATACGGTTTGCTGATGCGATATTTCCAAAACCAATATTTATAAGCTTCATACCTTATACCTCACTCAATATTCTGAACCTGTTCGCGCAGCTTTTCAGTTTCGCCTTTTAAGTCAACAACATATCTTGCAATTTCAATATCATTTGCTTTTGAGCCTGTTGTGTTGATTTCACGGTTTATTTCCTGAATAAGAAAATCAAGGCGTCTACCGACAGGTTCATCGCTCTTTAAAATCTCTCTGAATTCTTCAAAGTGACTTGTAAGACGGACTGTTTCTTCATTTACTGCGATTTTATCAGCAAAGATTGCAACTTCTGTTAAAACTCTCGCTTCGTCAACTTCTCTGTCTTCCAAAACATCCTTTATCTTCTGATAAAGCTTGTTTTTGTATTCTGTTACAGTTTCTGGTGAACGTCTTTCGATTTCTTTTGCAACACCTTGCATATAGTCGACACGGGATAAAAGGTCTTCTTTTATTCTCTCACCCTCACGCTCACGCATTTTTGTAAACTCCAAAAGTGCTTTTTCTAAAACTTGGGAAACATCCAAAAACAACTGTTCTTCATCTTCTTCATTTCTCTCCTGACGGAAAATGTCAGGGAATCTCGAGACACTCATAACCGATATATCATCTCTTAACTGAAGCTCGTCCCTTAGAGTATGAAGAGCAGTTATATATTCCTTTGCAAGCTCTGTATTTAAGATAATCTTTCTGTCCGAGGTTTCTGTATATTCGATTCCTAAATAAATATCAATCTTACCTCTTGAGATTTTTTTGCTCGCAAAATTTTTAATCTTGTCTTCTAAAAATCCCATGTTTCTCGGTACTTTTATAGAATAATCGGAATATCTGTGATTTACCGATTTTATCTCGCATGTTATCTTTTTTCCGTTTAAAACTTCTTCATGACGACCGTAGCCTGTCATACTTTTAATCATAATATCACCCACTTTACCATTATTCATATCATTATATCACACATTCAGAAAAATTAACATACTTTTTTTGAAAAAAAGTGTAATTTTTTTATTTAAAATTTACAAATCGCTGTTTTTCGGCACTTTTTACCTGTTTTTTTCAAAAAAATACTTTACATACAAAAAAAAATGATGTAAAATTATTTAGTAATTTATTTAAAAGAGGTGCTTTTAATGAAAAAGATTTATGAAGGAAAAACAAAAGACGTTTACTCTCTTGACAATGGTAATGTAATGCTTAAATTCAAGGACGACTGCACAGGTAAAGACGGCGTATTTGATCCGGGCGAAAACTCAGTCGGCCTTACAATAGAAGGCATCGGCAAAGCTAACCTTGAAACATCAATCCACTATTTCGAGCTTTTGAAAAAAGCAGGAATCAAAACTCACTATGTAAGTGCAAACATTGATGATGCTACAATGGAAGTACTCCCAGGCAAAGTATTCGGACACGGTCTTGAAGTTATCTGCCGTTTGGTTGCTACAGGAAGCTTTATCAGAAGATACGGCGAATATATAGAAGACGGCACACCGTTAGAAGGCGGATATGTTGAGTGCACATTTAAAAATGACGAAAAGGGCGATCCCTTAGTTACTGGTGAAGGTTTAGCAGCACTTAAGGTTATGACTCCCGAAATGTTTGAAAGTATGAAGGAACAGACTTTGAAAATCACAAAGATTGTTGCTGACGACTTAAAGTCAATCGGTCTTGACCTTTGGGATAT
>JAZNQG010000004.1:0-17927 GCA_045590035.1 Clostridia bacterium | reverse complement strand
GTAAAATTTGACGGTAATATTGAAACCTTGGAAGAGATTATTAAAGAAGGTATCTTAATTTCAAAGGAAGCAAATCCGAAAGGATTTACGGCACTTGATATAGGTCCTTTAGGAAAGCTTTTAGAGCCGTTTGGCGACCTTTCTTTTGACGATGCATACTCTGCTTTTTCAGAGGTTATCCGAATAGGCTCAAAATATTCGCCCGACCTTATTTTATTTGAGACTTTTTCCGACGTATATGAAGCAAAGGCGGCAGTATTGGCGGCAAAGGAAAATTCCAATCTCCCCGTATTTTTAACATTTTCGATAGGCGATGACAAAAAGCTCTTAACGGGTGCAGACCCAAAAACTATTGCGTCAATTTTTGACGGTCTCGGTGTTGATGCACTCGGCTTTAACTGTGGTTTAGGACCTAAGGAGTTACTTCCGATAGTTAAGGAATTTTTCAATTATTCCAATCTTCCGATAATGGTAAACCCCAATGCAGGACTGCCCGAAGAAGTTGACGGTGAGACTAAATTTAACATATCCCCCGAAGAATTTGCCGCTTATCAGACCGAAATATATAAAGCAGGCGCATCTATCCTTGGCGGATGCTGTGGTACTACTCCAAAGCACATAAAGGCAATGACACTGTCACTTTTAGGAAGAAAACCAAAAAAACGTAAGGAAAGTCATTATACAACCGTTTCTTCATACTCTAAAACTGTATTTTTAGGCGGAAAGCCTATAATAATCGGCGAGAGAATCAACCCGACGGGCAAAAAGCTTTTAAAAGAGGCACTTAGAAACAATGACATCGACTATCTTTTAAGAGAAGCAACTGCCCAGATGGATGCGGGTGCAGACATCCTGGATGTAAATGTCGGACTTCCAGAAATTGACGAAGTTTCAATGATGCTTACTGCTGTAAAAAAGATTCAGGGCATTTCAAATCTCCCCTTGCAGATTGATACATCTTCTGCCGACGCTATGGAAAAAGCGCTCAGGTACTACAACGGAAAACCGCTTGTAAACTCTGTAAACGGTGAAGAAGAATCTTTAAATAAAGTTCTCCCATTAGTTAAAAAGTACGGTGCGGCGGTTGTCTGCTTAACATTGGATGAAAACGGAATCCCCGAAACTTGGGAGGGCAGAATTAAAATTGCCGAAAAGATTATAAATCGTGCACTAAAGCTTGGAATTAAGAGAGAAAATCTTATAATCGATGCTTTGGCGCTTACCGTATCAACAGGCAAGGATAATGCAAAGGTTACTCTTGACACCATCGATTATGTAAAAAATGTGATGTGCTTAAATACCGTTTTGGGTGTTTCAAATGTTTCCTTCGGGCTTCCAAGAAGAGATATTATAAACTCGGTATTCTTTGCGAGCGCCCTAGAGCGTGGTTTGTCGGCAGGAATTATCAATCCCATGTCAGAAGCTATGATGAACACCTACCGCTCATTTAATGCGCTTCACGGCTTTGACGAAGATTTAAAGGATTATGTAGCATCCTTCGGAGATAGCGAAACCAAAGCAGCAGAGCCTAAAAAGCTTACCTTAAAGGACGCGGTAGTAAAGGGACTTTCGGAAGATGCTTACAAACTATCTAAAGAGCTTTTAAAGGAAAAGGATGCACTTTTAATTATAAATGAAGAGCTTGTACCTGCGCTTGATATTGTTGGCGAAGGGTTTGAAAAAGGAAGGCTGTTCCTTCCCCAGCTTTTAACGAGTGCGGATGCTGCAAAGCGCGGATTTGATGCTATAAAGGAAAGTATGCCGAATGAAAAAACCGCATCAAAGGGCGATATCATAATTGCGACTGTAAAAGCCGACATTCACGATATCGGCAAAAATATTGCAAAGGTTCTTTTGGAAAACTACGGCTATAATGTAATCGACTTAGGCAAAGATGTATCCCCCGAAGTTATTTTGGATACGGTAAAGAAAAATAATGTGAAATTGGTCGGTCTTAGTGCGCTTATGACTACGACTGTTTCCTATATGGAAGAGACGATTCGTCTTTTAAGGGAAAATACCGATGCTAAAATAATGGTGGGCGGTGCAGTTTTAACTAAAGAATATGCCGAAAAAATCGGTGCCGACTTCTATGCAAAGGATGCACTTTCAGGAGTCAAAATTGCAAACGAACTATTCGGAAACTAATAAATATGAATAAATTGTAAAATAATTAGCACTCTTTTATAAAGAGTGCTAATTATCGTTGACAAAGGATAAAAATAGGTCTAAAATTATAATATAAACAAAAGAGGAGTGACAAAAATGGCAAAAGGAAATATTTCTGTCAATTCGGAAAATATCTTCCCGATAATCAAAAAATGGCTTTATTCCGACAAGGATATATTCCTGCGTGAGCTTGTGTCAAACGCATCGGATGCTATAACAAAGTTAAAAAAGCTTTCTTCTCTTGGCGAAGCTAAGGGCATTGAAGATGACTTTAAGATTGAAGTAATTTTAGACAAAGAAAGCGGCACGCTTTCAATTTCCGACAACGGTATCGGAATGACAAAGGACGAGGTTATAAAGTATATAACAGAAATCGCATTCTCGGGTGCTACCGACTTTATCGAAAAGTATAAAGACGACGATAAAAAGGATGAAATTATAGGTCATTTCGGACTTGGATTTTATTCTGCATTTATGCCGAGTGATTCAGTTACAATAAATACTCTTTCCTATAAAGAAGGTGAGACTGCTGTAAAATGGACTTCCGACGGAAGTATGGAATATGAAATCGAAGACGGAAACAAAAAAGAGCGTGGCACTTTAATCACATTAAAAATTGCGGAAGACAGTAAGGAATATTTAGACGAATTAACTGTAAAAGCAACTTTAAATAAATACTGCTCATTTCTTCCCTATCCGATTTTCTTGACCGTTCTTCCAAAAAAAGACGAAGAAGAAACAGAACAAAAACCTGTAAACGACATAAATCCTTTATGGACTAAAAAGCCGTCAGAGGTAACAGAGGAAGAATACCTTGATTTTTATAAAAAGACATTCTTAGACTTTACTCCACCGCTTTTCTGGATTCACTTAAACATTGACTATCCCTTTAACCTAAAAGGCATACTCTATTTCCCGAAAATCAATCACGAATTCGCCGCACAGGAAGGACAGATTAAGCTTTACAACAATCAGGTGTTTGTTGCAGATAATGTAAAAGAAGTTATCCCTGAATTTTTAATGCTTTTAAAAGGCACAATCGACTGCCCTGATTTGCCTTTAAATGTATCAAGAAGCTTTTTACAGAATGACGGGTATGTTAAAAAAATCTCATCGCACATCACCAAAAAGGTGGCAGACAAAATAGGCGACCTTTATAAAAAGGACAGAGAGAATTTTGAAAAGTACTGGGACGACATCAATATCTTTATAAAGTACGGATGTTTAAGAGACGAAAAGTTCTTTGATAAAGTAAAGGACTATATTCTCTACAAAGACTTAGACGGCAAATACCTAACCCTTTCTGACTTAAAGGGCGAAGCTGAGACAAAAGACATCTACTATGTAACAGACGAAAGTTTGCAGTCCCAGTATATAAATATGCTTAAAAATCAGGGTGAAAATGCAGTAATGATGCCCAGTGTTATGGATACGCACTTTATGTCCTTTATGGAAATGAAGGAAGCGGGTGTTAAGTTTAAGAGAATTGACTCAGCTTTCTCCGATGCTTTGGTTGATGAAAATACTGACAATTCCGACGATATTATTGAACTTTTTAAAACCACTTTAAAAAATGACGAGCTTAAATTTGAGGCAAAGGCACTAAAGTCTGATGACCTGCCCGCAATTTTATTAGTTTCGGAAGAATCAAGAAGAATGAAGGAAATGTACCGCTCATACGGTCAGCAGTTTATGGGTATGAGTGATATGTTCCAAGAAGAATACACGCTTATAATCAACTTAAACAATGCAGTAATAAAGAAGCTTCCCGATTTGGATATTGAAAAAAAGGAGCTTTTAATCGGGCAGATTTATGCGCTTGCAACCCTTTGCAATAAGCCCTTAACTCCCGATGAGCTTACCGATTTTGTAAGCCGTAACAATAAAATATTGAGTATGATTATATAATTTTAACCGCCTGTGTTTTTCCGCAGGCGGTTTTAAATTGTGAGAATATTGTCATTTTTGTTATTATTTTGTTATGGAATTCTCCAAAAAAGTATGTTATTATAGTATAAGGGATTTTATTTCCCCGATTTTAAGGGCAGGTAAAAAAGGGAGACTATATATGAAAAGACTATTATTACTTATTGCGGCAATAATAGCCATGCTTAGTACCACCGCTTTTGCATCGAGCGATATTGGTGTTACTATCAACGGCAAAGTGCTCGAAATGGAACAGCCGCCCGTTACACAAAACGGAAGAACACTTGTTCCTGTAAGAGCAGTCTGCGAAGCGATGAATTTAAATGTCGTGTGGAATCAGGATACAAAGGAAGTTAAAATCTTTGACGAAGACACTTTGGTTAAGATGTCAATCGGTTATTATAATATCGATATAAACCATGGATTTAAATATCTTGACTCACCGCCCGTTATTGTAAACGGCGTAACCTGTGTTCCGATAAGGGCAGTTTTAGAAGCTTTTTCGGTAACTGTTGACTGGAATAAAGATACAAGAACGGTTGAGATTTTTGCGCCGCATCTTTTGGAAGAAAACCAGAAACCAACCCCGAGTCCAAAGCCGACCGTGACACCAAAACCCACACCGACTGTAAAGCCAAGTCTTAAACCATCAATAACCCCCGACGGCTCCGAGATTTCTAACCCCGTAAAACCGTCATTCGGCAAAAAGGAATTTTATTTCTATTCACAGCCCGATCCCGAATGGGAATTTGAGAATAACGGCAGAGGCTATTGTTGGGTTTGTTCATATGCGATGCTTATATCCAACATAACAGGCGAGAGAATAACACCTGTTGATATAGCGGGATATAATATAGGCGTAGGATATGAAGACGGCGCATACATCGCAAGTCATTACGGAATTGCATCAACTTACGGGTTAAGGTTTGTTAAAGCGATACCTGAAGATTCTGTTTATTTTGATTATTACGATTCTCAGAAAAGAGGCGCAACTTACTTAAAGGTTGAAACCGACGAAGATGTTATAAATGCACTTATCGAGGCTTTAGACAATAACCCAAAGGGCATAATGGTAAGATTTGAAGGATACCCGCATACAATGGTGGCAACAGGCTACTATGGTGACGAGGTCTATTTCAATGACCCTGCAGCAGAACATTTGGAGAATGTAACATTCGAAAATACCTGTGTCGGCAAGATATTCTCCCTTACCGATATAAGCTTTATTCAGGCAATGGAGCTTCAATAATTACCCACATTCATCATAAGTAAATGCAAAAGGGGTGTTTTTACAAATGACATACGAAAAATCCTGCGGAGCAATACTTTTCCGCATAAATCAAGGCAAAAGAGAATATTTACTTGTTTTAAATAAAAAAGGAAATGTGCGTGGCCACTGGGGATTCCCAAAAGGACATACAGAAGTAAACGAAAGTGAAACCGATACTGCAAAAAGGGAAATCCTTGAAGAAACGGGCATAAAGATAGATGAATTTTTATCAGGGTTTCGTGAGATGGTAACATACTTCCCTAAACCCGAAATTATAAAGGATGTTATCTATTTTCTATCCGAAGTAAAAGACTCTGCCATTTTGCTTCAGGAAAGCGAAATCGCAGATTTTAAGTGGCTTTCCTATGATGATGCTCTAAATTTAGTATCGTTCAACAAAAGCCTTTTAGATAAGGCAGAAGAATATTTGAATAAGTAATCAAAAAAGCTGTTGGCATATGCCAACAGCTTTTTAGTATGCAATTAAACCGGATGAGTCAACTCAGTTCTATCTACCAAGTCAGGATTGATTTTATACTTCTGGGCCTGACGGTGTTCAAAGTATTTTGTAGCAACCTGACCGAAGAGAGCGTACGAAAGAACGTCTTCGTCCTGTTCGATGTACTTTGCACACTCTTTTTTAAGTGTTTCAAGCTCAGGAGCAATCCTATCTGCAGGACGGCAGGTAATTCTTTCTTCATCTCCGATAATCTTTTTAACCATTTCGGGACTGATTTCAACGGGAGTCTTACCGTATTCGCCTCTTACGATACCCTTTGTTTCCTTTGAAATCATCTTGTATCTTTCACCCATCAATACATTTAAAACTGCCTGTGTTCCGACAATCTGGCTTGACGGTGTTACAAGCGGCGGAAAGCCTAAGTCTTCACGAACTCTGGGTACTTCCTTTAATACTTCATCTAATTTATCTTCCTTGCCCTGAGCCTTTAGCTGAGATACAAGGTTTGAAAGCATACCGCCCGGAACCTGATAACGAAGTGTATTTACGTCTACGCCCATTACCTTCGGGTCCATAAGTCCTGACTTTAAGTATTCTTCTCTTAAAGGCTTAAAGTAATCAGCAATCTCAGAGAGTGCGTCAAGGTTTATACCTGTATCATAGCCTGTTCCCTGAAGTGTTGCTACCATCGGCTCTGTTGCCGGCTGGCTTGTGCCCATTGAAAGCGGGCTCATTGCACAGTCGATTATATCTGCACCTGCTTCGATTGCCTTAAGGTAGGTCATTGAAGCAACACCTGATGTATAGTGTGTGTGCATTTCGATAGGAATTTTTACATTTTCTTTTAAAGCTTTTACAAGGTCATATGCTGTATAGGGGACCAAAAGTCCTGCCATATCCTTAACACAAAGTGAGTCTGCGCCCATTTCTTCAAGCTCTTTTGCAAGCTTTACAAAGCTTTCAATATTGTGAACAGGGCTTATTGTGTAAGAAATCGCAGCCTGAACATGACCGCCCTCTTTCTTTGTTGCATCAATTGCACACTTCAAGTTTCTAACATCGTTTAATGCGTCAAAAATTCTGATAATATCGATACCGTTTGCGATTGATTTCTGTACGAAATACTCAACGATGTCATCAGCATAGTGTCTGTAGCCTAAGATATTCTGACCTCTAAAGAGCATCTGTAATTTTGTGTTCTTTGCTTTATCCTTGATTTTTCTGAGTCTTTCCCAGGGGTCTTCATTTAAGAAACGAAGACATGAATCAAATGTAGCACCGCCCCATGCTTCGAGTGCATTAAAGCCGACTTTGTCAAGCTTTTCAACAATCGGGAGCATTTCTTCGGTTGTCATTCTTGTAGCAATCAATGACTGATGCGCATCACGCAATACAGTTTCGGTAATTTTTACCTTTTGTGCCATATCTATTTACTCCTTTATTTATTAGTTTGCGAACATTGAAAGGAACACGCCTGCTGCAACCGCAGAACCGATAACACCTGCAACGTTCGGGCCCATAGCGTGCATAAGAAGGAAGTTTGAAGGATTTTCCTTCTGTCCTACCATCTGAGAAACACGGGCTGCCATCGGAACGGCAGATACACCTGCAGAGCCGATTAGCGGGTTTACCTTACCCTTTGTTAAAACATACATTAAATCTCCCAAAGCCAGACCACCGCAGGTTGAGAAGATAAATGCGATAAGTCCCAATACCACGATACCGATTGTCTGCGGAGAAAGGAAACTGTCTGCAGTTGCAGTCGCACCTACTGTGAGTCCTAAAAATATAGTAACTATATTCATAAGCTCATTTTGTGCAGTCTTACAGAGTCTGTCGCAAACACCCGACTCTTTAAAGAGATTACCGAGCATTAAGCAACCAACAAGTGTAACCGCATCGGGAATAATAAATGCAACTACGATTGTTACGATAATCGGGAAAAGAATTTTTTCTGTCTTGGATACAGGACGAAGCTGGTCCATAACAGTCATTCTCATTTTCTTTGTTGTCATCAATTTCATAAAGGGCGGCTGAATAATAGGAATCAACGCCATATATGAGTATGCTGCAACCGCAATCGCAGGAAGAAGATGCGGAGCAAGTGTCTTTGTAACATAAATCGCTGTCGGGCCGTCTGCACCGCCGATAATACCGATTGATGCAGCTTCCTTTACACCAAAATCAATTCCGGGGATTGTAGCGCCTAAAACAAGAGCGCCTAAGAATGTAAAGAACACACCAAACTGAGCAGCAGCACCCAATAAAATACTCTTGGGGTTTGCAATTAAAGGACCAAAGTCTGTCATACATCCGATACCGATAAAGATAAGGGGCGGATATATACCTAATTTAACGCCTAAATATAAAATATCCAAAAGTCCGCCGTGTCTTAATATGTGCCCTACGTCTATATATTTGCCGTCAATCATAAAAGCGGGGTCTGTAAAAAATTCGGTGTGCATCATAATGGCGCTTGAATCCTTTATCATCGGAAGATTTGTTAAAAGCATTCCGAACGCAATCGGCAAAAGAAGTAAGGGCTCATATTCTTTAACAATAGCAAGATACAACAAAACGCATGCTATTGCTATCATTATAATTGTCTTTACAGCGGGTAACCAACCACCCTGAAACAGAGCTGCCGCACCCGTTGTGCTCATAAAACCTAATAAACTGTCTAACACCTTTTATCACCACTTTCTTGTTATTTTTTAAAGTGGATTAACCTAAAGATACGATAGCGTCGCCTGTGTTAACAGTTGCGCCCTGAGGAGCATTTACAGCTACTACCTTACCTTCTGCATCTGAGAAGATTTCGTTTTCCATCTTCATAGCTTCTAAAACTGCAACAAGGTCGCCTTTTTTAACCATATCACCAACATTTACCTTAACTGATACGATTGTACCGGGCATGGGAGCCTTAATTGATGCGCTGCCTGATGCTGCGGTTGCAGCAGGAGCAGGTGCTGCTACGGGTGCAGGTGCTGCCTGGGGAGCGGGAGCCTGAGCAGGAGCTGCTGCTACAGGGGCAGAAACGGGAGCCTGATAGCTTACGCCGCCTACCTCTTCAACATCTACTTCATATGTTGTGCCGTTTACTGTAATATTAAACTTTCTCATTTTAATTTACTTCCTTTCTTAAAATCTTCCGTTAACCGATTCTGTAACCCCTGCTTTATTCCATACGGGAGTAGCAGAACCTATTCTTCTGTAGGATTTGATTTTTAAATTATATGTTGATGTATTAAGACTTGCCGCAATCGCCGCAGTTAAAACTGCAATTAACTCTTCGTCATTTGTAGTTTTTTTAGGTACGGGTTGGGGAGCTATTACTGTTTCTGTCTTCACTTCCGCTTTTGCTTTTCCTGGTTCTTTATAGAAGATTTTCTTCATAAGTATAAGAACAATCATAAGGATTACCAAAACCGAAAAAACTATCGTAAGACCAACACCTGTAACTCTTAAGCCTTCACTTATAGCTTCCTGTAATGTCATTTTCTATTCCTCCTTATTACATAGGAATATTTCCGTGCTTCTTAGATAAAGCAGTTTCTCTTTTTGACATGAGCATTTCCAAAGCTGCAATAATTCTCGGTCTTGTTGAGTCAGGTTCGATTACATCGTCAACGAATCCCATCTTTGCTGCTTCATACGGATTTGCATCATTTTCTCTGTATTCTTCTATCTTTTCTTTTCTTGCCTTAATCGGATCTTCACTTTCGCCGATTTCATCTGCATAAATAAGGTTTGCAGCGGCTTCGGGTGAAAGCGGTGTGATTTCGGCTGTCGGCCATGCTAACACTAAATCTGCACCGATGTGCTTTGAGCACATTGCAAGGTATGCCGCACCGTATGCTTTTCTTAATACCACATTCACCTTGGGAACTGTTGCTTCAGCATAAGCATAGAGAAGCTTTGATGCGTGGCTTGAAAGACCTCTTAGTTCCTGACATGCACATTCTTTATAACCCGCAACATCTGTTAAAGTAATTACAGGGATATTGAATGAATCCAAGAATCTTACAAATCTTGCAGCCTTATTGGATGCCTTAATATCAAGTAAACCATTGTTTACAACAACACCTACTGTAAGGCCGTTCATTCTTGCAAAACCTGTTACGATATTTTCGGCATATTCGGGAAGAACTTCCATAAATGAGCCAAGGTCAACGATTTCAGAAATTGCAACCTTAACATCGTACTCACCATCTGCATCATCGGGAATAAGGTTTGTAAGTGTTTCTGAAATTCTGTTAATATCGTCTGCTATATCAACGGGTGCATCTTCTAAATTGTTTGACGGAAGATAAGAAATAAGCTTTCTTATCATAGCAATACACTCGTCATCATTTGATGCTTTAAAGTGACATTCTCCGCTCTTTTTAGAATGAACATCAGCTGAAGAAATATCATCAGTCTTCTCACCTGTTACACCCTCAATTACCTTTGCAGAGTTTACAAACATTTCGCTTGTACCGTCTACCATAAATACAAAGTCTGAAAGTGCGGGAGCAAACGAAAATGCTCCTGCACAGTTACCCATAACTGCTGTAATCTGGGGAACTACGCCAGATAAAGCCACATTTCTTTTAAATATCTCACCGTATCCTGCAAGCGACATAAGACCTTCTTTAAGTCTTAAACCGTTTGAATCAATCATAGCGACAATGGGAGCACCCATTTTAGCCGCCATATCCATTACCTTTATGATTTTCTTAGCCTGCATTTCGCCCAAGGCTGCGCCGATTACAGTAACATCCTGTGCATAGACAAAAGTGAGTCTTCCGTCAACAGAACCGTAACCTGTTATAACGCCCTCGGCATTAGCATCGGCTTTTGAACCAAAAGATGCAAATGCATCTGTTTCAATAAAGCTTCCTTCGTCAAGAAGTGTAAGAACTCTTTCTCTTGCAGTCTTCTTGCCGGCATCGTGTTGCAACTTGATTTTGTCTTCTCCGCCGCCTTTTTCTATTTCGGCTCTACGGCGTCTACAATCAAGAAGTTTGTCAACTGTTCCCATAGTATTACCTCCGTTAAAATATTATGAAAATGATGGTTTATATATCTTCTGAATTTTGCCTTTTACAACAAAATTCTCCAATTTTCCCTCAATTTACATTATACATCAAGCATATTTTTTTTGCAAGACCTTTTTTAAATATTATGTACCAAAAAAACCGAGAAAAATCTCTCGGTTTTTATTTGGTTATTTTACGTTGTATTCGCCGTCCGAAAAATCTACTGTAATCTTTTCACCCGGCTTTATTTCGCCGTCTATAATCTTTTCAGATAACATATCTTCGATCTTTGACTGAATAGCACGGCGTAAAGGTCTTGCACCGTATGACGGGTCAAAGCCTTCTTTTGCAATTTCTTCTGCTACGCTTTCTAAAAATTCAGCTTCGATTTCGTTTTCCAAAAGACGCTTTTTTAAAGAATCAAGCATAAGTGTCGCAATTTCTTTTACATTGTCTTTTGTCAGTCTTTCAAATACGATAATATCGTCAATTCTGTTTAAAAACTCGGGTCTGAAAGCCTTTTTAAGTTCTGCCATAACCCTATCCTTTATAACAAGCTTATCGCCGTCATCGTCTTCTCTTCCGAAACCGAGTTTTGACCCTGTATTTAAAATTTCCTTAGCGCCAAGGTTGGATGTCATAATTATAACAGTGTTTCTAAAATCTACACGTCGCCCTTGAGCATCTGTTAAAATACCGTCTTCTAAAATCTGCAGAAGAATATTAAAAATATCGGGATGTGCTTTTTCGATTTCATCAAAAAGGACTACAGAATATGGCTTTTTCCTAATTTTTTCGGTAAGCTGACCGCCTTCATCAAAGCCTACATATCCGGGCGGTGAGCCGATAATCTTTGATACCGAATGTTTTTCCATATATTCTGACATATCAACTCTTATAATCGCATTTTCAGTTCCGAACATACTCTCGGCAAGTGCCTTTGAAAGCTCTGTCTTTCCTACACCCGTAGGGCCTAAGAATATAAACGAACCAATCGGGCGTTTTGGGTCTTTAAGCCCCGCTCTGCCACGTCTTATCGCCTTTGAAACCACTAAAACCGCCTCTTCCTGACCTATAACTCTTTCGTGGAGTACGCTTTCTAAGTTTTTAAGCCTTTCCGACTCTTCCGCCAAGAGCTTTTTAACAGGAATATTAGTCCACTCGGATACGATGTCTGCGATATCATCATCGGTTACCGTATTTCCGTCTCTTTTGGTTGATTCTTCCCATTCGGATTTGCCTTTTTCAATTCTTTCCTTTAGTTCCTTTTCCTTATCACGAAGAACCGCAGCCTTTTCGAAGTCCTGAGAAACAATCGCTTCCTGCTTTTCCAAAGTGATTTTTTCTATCTCTTTTTCTATTTCCTTTATGTCATCGGGAGCTGTATGAATTGAAAGCCTTTTTTTAGACGCCGCTTCGTCAACCAAGTCAATTGCCTTATCGGGCAGAAATCTGTCGGTAATATATCTTTGCGATAATTTTGCCGCAGCCGTCAAAGCTTCGTCTGTAATCTTTACACCGTGATGTGCTTCATATCGGTCTCTTAAGCCTTCCAAAATTCCGATTGTCTCTTCCACACTCGGCTCTCCGACTGAAACAGGCTGGAATCTTCGCTCCAGTGCCGCATCTTTTTCGATATATTTTCTGTATTCATTTATAGTTGTCGCACCGATTAGCTGAATTTCGCCCCTTGCAAGCGACGGTTTTAAGATGTTCGATGCATCAATCGCACCCTCCGCCGAGCCTGCACCGACTATCGTATGGATTTCGTCGATAAATAAAATCACATTACCTGCAGCCGACACTTCTTCAACTGTCTTTTTAAGTCTTTCTTCAAATTCGCCACGGTATTTTGCACCTGCAACCATTGATGACAAGTCAATCGACACAAGTCTTTTATCCTTTAAAATTTCAGGTACATCACCTTCTGCTATTTTCATCGCAAGCCCTTCTGCCACCGCAGTTTTGCCGACTCCAGGTTCACCGATAAGGCATGGGTTATTTTTTGTTCTGCGGGACAAAATCTGCAAAACTCTCTGGATTTCCTGGTCTCTTCCGATTACGGGGTCGAATTTTCCGTCAAGAGCCGCTTTTGTAAGGTCGGAGCCGTACTGGTCCAAAGTCGGAGTTTTGTGTGATGTCGGCGTAGCCTTTTTGCCCGCTACATTTAAAACTGCCGCATCTCCCGACATATCGCTTAAAAGCTCGCGGTAAAATTCGCTTATTTTAAGTCCAAGGCTCACTAAAATCTTAACCGCAACTCCGTCGCCGTCTCTTATGATTCCTGACAAAAGATGCTCTGTTCCTATATAGTTAATTCCCAATTTTCTCGCTTCCATTGCAGAAATTTCAAGTATTCTTTTAGTTCTTGGAGTAAGCGAAAGCTCTGTGTTTTTGTCAAGCACGTCTCCCGTTCCCATCAAAGTTTCGACACTTTTTCTTACTTCATCAAATGTTATGTTTCTTTTATTGAGCGTCTTCGCTCCAACGCCGTCTTCCACCTTTAATATACCTAAAAGCAAATGCTCAGAGCCAATGTATCCGTGTCCCATTTCGCAGGCAATCTCGTGCGAATATTCTATTGCCTTCTTTGCTTTTTCGGTAAAATTAGAAAATGTCATATAAATCATTCCTTTCCGTAGTTTTTAGAGAGATGATCTAATCATCTCTGCACGTTTCAAATCCCTTTCTTCAGGCGAAAGGTCATCCGAGCCTGAAATTTTAAGTATATTGGCTTTTTCTGTTAAAACCATAAGCTCTACCCAGTTTATCTTGATTTCTTCATCAATTATGCCCATACTTCTTCCCAAGATATAATCGGAAATCAGGCTCTTTGCTTCAACGCCCGAAATTTTTCTTGCATATTTCAATGTACCAAGACTTCTCCATACACGGTCTTTGACATCGGGTAGATTTTTAATTCTCTCCCTTGCCTCTTCTTCATTTTTCTTAATCTGTTCGGTAATTCTTTTGATTTTTTCGATTGTTTCACTTTCCGAAACGCCCAAGGTTACTCTGTTAGACAGCTGATAAAGGCAACCCGTTGCCTTTGAGCCTTCGCCGTAGAGTCCCCTGATTTCAAGTCCTAAAGACGCTGCAGAGCGAATGATTCTATCAATATTCCCTGTCATTGTAAGAGCAGGCAGGTGCATCATAACAGATGCTCTTAATCCCGTACCTGTATTTGTAGGACACGAAGTCAGAAATCCATATTTTTCGGAAAATGCAATCTCGGTTTTATCGGAAATTGCATCGTCTATTAAGTCGGCTCTTTTATATGCCGAGTCTAAGCAAAATCCGCCCATAATCACCTGAATTCTTATATGGTCTTCTTCTAAAAGCATAATGCTCGCTTCTTCGTCAGAAGACACCAATACAGATGACATTTGTTTCCCTAAAATATCCGAGCTTATTAGATGCTTTTCCATCATCGCCTGACGGTCTACTATGTCGGCATCCGCCATCTTTACTACATTAAATTCGCCCAATTTGTCTTTTGAATCCTTTACCGCCGAAACTATGGTTTCAACCACTTTCTCTGCGTCTTTTCCTGAAATTAAATCAGGGAACGGAAAGCCTTTTAAATTTCTTGCCAGGCGGATTCTGGTGCTTACAATTATATCGTTATTCTCTTTATTCTTATACCAAATCATTTTAAATCCCCCTTATAAAAGACTTTTAAGCTCTTTATGGAGCTTTGCCGCATCTTCATAATTTTCCGATGCAACCGCTTTTTGAATTTCGGCTTTTAATTCTTCAATTCTGCGTTTTTTGGTAATTTCTTCCGATGCAAAGCCTGGGATTTTGCCCGTATGCTCCAAATTTCCGTGGAAATTTTTAAGTGCACTGTCCAAAGGAGCTGAAAAAACTTCATAGCAGTCGACACAGCCAAGCTTTCCCGACTTTTGAAATTCCGTGTATGTCCTTCCGCACTTTTTGCAGACTGCTTCCTGTCTGTAAACAGGATAGATATTAAACCCGTCAAAAAAATCTGAAAATAAATCGTACATAATAATTCCTCCTTAGCTAAGCGCCGCTTTTGTCATAGCCTTAATAAGCTCCGCTCTTTTTTCGTCATCTATCGATTCTATTAAAACCGCACTTTTCATAACACGTGCAGTTTTTTCTTCTATTATCCCGAGTGTCACCAAAAGTACGAGCAAATCAACCGCACTCTCTTTAGTAATTCTATTCGGAATACCCGACAAAATCTCATCGTTTTGGGGCGAAATTCTTTTAATTCTCAAATACCCTCCGCCGCCACGCCTTGATTCTGTTATATAACCCCTGCTTGGTGTAAAGCGGGTGCTCATTACATAATTTATCTGCGACGGCACGCAGTTAAAAATCCCTGCAAGCTCGTTTCTTCCAAGCTCTACCCAGCCGTCATCTTCTTTCATAAGTTCGCATATAAATGCTTCTATTCTGTCACTTAAACCCATTTTATTTCTCCTTTTTGACTTTGACTTTCTTTGACCTTTGATTAGATTATAACTCTTTCCCCATTTATTGTCAATGAAAATACTGTGAAATAAATATGAATATTCTGTGAACATATTGCCAAATCGACAGATTTTTGCTATAATTTTATGTAAACAGCGGGAAAGGAAAAAGCAAAATGGCGGTATGTGAACTTAATAAGCAGTATGAATTATATATAGAATCACAAAACACCAACGGAGACGGAGTTTCGCACTTAGACGGATATGCTCTCTTTATTTCGGGTGCCGTAAAGGGTGACAAGGTTTTAGCAACCGTTACCAAAACCAACAAAACCTACGGCTTTGCAAGGCTTGATAGAGTTATAGAGCCAAGCCCTGACCGTGTAGCGCCCCAGTGCGAAGCATTTTTTAAATGCGGTGGATGTTCGCTTATGAATATCAATTCAAAAGCTCAGGCAGAGTTTAAACGCGACATTGTAAAAAATGCACTTTTAAGACTCGGCGGCATTGATACCGATGTAAATTTCATTCCGCCCGAAAAATATTGCCGATACAGAAATAAAATGATTTTTCCGTTTTCCGAAAAGGGTGAATGGGGTTTTTACGAAACCAAAACACATAATGTTGTACCTTTAAAGGATTGCCTGTTAGGAGACAGTCTAAACCCTGAAATTTTAAATACTGTGAGAGATTTTGCAAAAGACAACGGGATTTCTTTCTATAACGAGAAAACAGGTCGCGGTATTATAAGACGAGTTTTTACAAGAGTTTCTTATGAGTCAGGCGAAATGATGGTTGTAATCTCTGTAAATGCCGAAAGATTTAAAAATTCCGATGAGCTTATAAAAAGACTCTCTTCCCTGTCCGAAAGAATTACATCAATCATACTTAACATAAATAAAAAACGCACCAATTTAGTGCTTGGCGACAAAAATATTACACTATGGGGAAAGGATACCTTGTCCGACACACTCTTAGGACTCCGTTACGAAATTTCTCCGCACAGCTTTTTCCAGATAAATCACGAAGAAACAGAGAAGCTTTATAACAAAGCTCTGGAATATGCCGACTCTACTAAAGATAAAACAGTCCTTGACATCTACTGCGGAATCGGGACAATTTCCCTTTCCGTTTCCAAAAATGCAAAAAATGTAGTCGGTGTCGAGATTGTTCCCGACGCTATAAAGAACGCAAAGGAAAATGCAAAGAAAAACGGCATAGAAAATGCCGAGTTCTATGTGGGCTTGGCAGAAGATATCGTACCTTCTTTAATAGAAAAGGGCGAAAGATTTGATATTGTAATTTTAGACCCGCCAAGAAAAGGAAGCGACGAAAAGACACTTACTGCTATTTTAAAGGCAAACCCCGAAAAAATCGTCTATGTATCCTGTAACCCCGCAACTTTGGCGCGCGATTTAAAGTTCTTAGAAGAAAACGGATATAAGACTGAAGATGTAACAGCTTTTGATTTATTCCCCGAGACTAATCATGTTGAGACGGTTGCATTAATACACAATAAAACAAATTCTCCAACGTAAAAAAATATACTATAAAGAATAATGAAGAAAGATTGGTGGGATTTATTTATGAAAGAAAGAAACATTTATTTGGATCTACTAAAGGCAATAAACATCATACTGGTTGTATTAGGCCATTGTATTCAATACGGTTCCGGCAAGGACTATGCTTTAGGGACATTCTTCGAAAACCCTGTTTTCATGTTTATTTATAGTTTTCATATGCCTTTGTTTATGTTAATCAGCGGATATTTATTCGCATTCTCTCTGAAAAGCAAGGATTGGAAGGAATTACTGTATATAAAATTCAAACAACTGATAGTCCCGCTAGCTTGCTGGAGCATTATTTCACTTTTTATATCAATTGGCAAATCAGTAACGGGAACATCAGCTGAATCAATAAATGTATTCTGGATAATAAAAAAGTTGCTATCAGGATTCATATACGGTCCTTGGTTTTTATGGGCTGTTTGGTGGTGCAGTTTGATAATAATATTTGTAAGAAAGTTCTTTTCCGACAGTCCCGTCATTTACCTTTTGGGCACTCTCTTTACCTTGATACTCCCTGACACCCTAAACCTGTCACTTTACAACTTTATGTGGCCGTATTTCCTACTTGCATATATTTTTAACTCATACGATTACAAGAGTAAATTTAAAAAAATATATCTGAGCAAACCTTTCATTTTTAGCTCATTTATTATTTATGGAATATTGTTACTTTTCTATAATTACGATTCTTATATTTATATATCAGGATATAACATTCTCAAAGGAGACGCTATAACACAAATCTATAATAACTGCTTTAGATTTACAATCGGTATATTTGGAAGTATTGTTGCTATGTACTTAATATACGCTTTAATGAAAGTATTACCCGAAAAAGTTAAGTACCTTGCCGGATACCTAGGCAAGAATACACTTGGGATATATATTATCTCCGGTATTATTATTCCGGATATTCTCGGCTATATAACACGCTCTCTGACAGGAATAAATTACATCTGTATATTTATAGAAACTATAGGCGTGTTGTGTCTATCTATTATAATAAATGCTGTTTTAAAAAGATTTAATGCAACAAACAAATTGTTGCTCGGCGGAAGATAATATACTTTA
>JAZNQG010000003.1:0-14253 GCA_045590035.1 Clostridia bacterium | reverse complement strand
CCTTCTTAAATCCTTCTGTAACTCCGATTACCATATTGTTAATCAAAGTTCTTGTAAGGCCGTGTAGGGCCTTATTTATCTTCTCTTCATTCGGACGTTCTACTGTGATAACGCCGTTTTCAGATTTGATAATCATATTTGGATGAAGCTTTCTAGTTAAAGTTGCTTTTGCGCCTTTAACTGTAACCTCATTGTCAGCGCCGATTTTTACGTCTACACCAGCTGGAATAGTAATCGGCAATTTGCCTATTCTTGACATAGGTTTGTCCTCCTTAACTTAAATTTTCTCCCACTTTTGCGGGGTTTTCAGTTTTTAAAAGATATTTATTACCAAACAAATGCTAAAACTTCGCCGCCTACGTGGTTAGCTCTTGCATTTTTGTCAGTCATAATGCCCTTAGAGGTAGATACGATTGCGATACCGAGACCTTTTAATACTCTCGGTAACTCCTCTGCACCGGCATAAATTCTAAGACCGGGCTTTGATACTCTCTTAAGACCGCTTATAACTCTTTCTTTATTCTGACCGTACTTCAAGGTGATTCTGATAACACCCTGCTTACCGTCTTCTATTACCTGATAGCCTTTGATGTAACCTTCTTCATTAAGAATTTCAGCTATTGCCTTCTTCATATTTGAAGCGGGAACATCTACTGTTTCATGTCTTGCAGTATTTGCGTTTCTGATTCTGGTTAGCATATCTGCAACGGGATCAGTGATTTGCATTTAATTTACCTCCTTCCGAAATTATCGGGAACTCGATTGTTATTACCAGCTAGCCTTCTTCACGCCGGGAATCTGGCCCTTGTAAGCCAATTCTCTAAAACAGATACGGCAAATGCCGAACTTTCTTAAGTAAGCGTGAGGTCTGCCACAGATTTTACATCTTGTGTAAGCCTGAGTTGAATGCTTAGGCTGTCTTAGCTGCTTAATCTTCATAGATTTCTTAGCCATGATATTTCCTCCTAACTTAACTACGAACGAAGGGAGCACCCATCAAGCTTAAAAGCTCACGTGCTTCTTCATCGGTCTTTGCTGTTGTTACAACAATAATATCCATACCTCTGATTTTGTCTATCTTATCGTAGTCAATTTCCGGGAAGATAAGCTGTTCCTTAACTCCGAGTGAGTAGTTTCCGCGACCGTCGAAAGAGTTCGGGTTGATACCTCTGAAGTCTCTTACTCTCGGAAGTGCTACATTAAATAATCTATCAAGGAATTCGTACATCTTCTCACCGCGAAGTGTTACCTTGCAGCCGATGTTCATTCCCTCTCTGAGCTTAAAGTTAGCTACTGACTTTCTCGCCTTTGTTACAACAGGCTTCTGACCTGTGATAGCTGCAAGATCGCCCATTGCTGCGTCAATCACCTTGGGATTGTCTTTTGCATCGCCAAGACCGATATTGACAACGATTTTTTCAAGCTTCGGAATCTGCATTGTGCTCTTGTAGCTGAATTTCTCCATAAGAGCCGGTGCAACCTCAGCCTTATACATTTCCTGCATTCTGGACATCGTTTATAGAACCTCCTTCCGAATTAGTCGTTAAACATTTCGTCGCACTTTTTGCAGTATCTTGCCTTTGAACCGTCTTCTAAAACCTTAACGCCGGTTCTAACAGCCTTACCACACTTAGGGCATACTCTTAAAACATTTGATGCGTCGATTGCAGCTTCCTTCATAACGATGCCGCTTTCTTCACCCTGTCTTCTTGCCTTCTGGTGCTTCTTTACCATTGCTACGCCTTCAACTACTACTTTGTTGTCTTCGGGCATTGCAATAACTACTTTACCTTCTTTACCCTTGTCTTTACCGGAGATAACTCTTACAAGATCGCCTCTTTTAACATGCATCTTTTTCATTTTGGTTTACCTCCTTATTAAAGTACTTCGGGAGCGAGTGACAATATCTTCATATATTCTTTATCACGAAGTTCTCTCGCTACCGGTCCAAAGATACGAGTACCTCTGGGGTTCTTATCATCTCTTACTATAACTGCAGCGTTTTCGTCAAAGCGGATGTATGAACCGTCGGGACGTCTTGTCTCCTTAACTGTTCTTACAACAACTGCCTTAACTACATCACCCTTCTTTACAACGCCGCCCGGTGTTGCCTTCTTAACAGAACAGATGATTTCGTCGCCTACGGCTGCATATCTTTTCTTCGAGCCGCCCATAACACGAATACACATAACTTCCTTAGCGCCTGTGTTATCGGCAACCTTCAGCTTTGTTTGTTGCTGTATCATGTTCTTTCCTCCTTATTCTGGAAAAACGCTTGTTTAGCGAGCTTTTTCCACAATCTCTACCAATCTCCATCTCTTATCCTTGGAGAGCGGTCTTGTTTCCATTACCTTAACCTTGTCGCCGATTGAACATACGTTTTCTGCATCATGCGCCTTCATTTTGTAAGTTCTCTTCATTACCTTACCGTAGAGCGGGTGCTTAACGCTTTCTTCTATTGCGACAACAATGGTCTTATCCATTTTATTGCTGATAACTTTACCGATTTTTACCTTACGGCTGTTTCTTTCTTCCATTAGGTGTTGCCTCCTTTCAAAAAATCACGCCACGCGCCCGAATCAGACAGCTGAATCCTCTGCTAATTCTCTCTCGTTAATGATGGTATTGATGCGAGCGATGGTCTTCTTAACTTCGCCAATTCTCTTCGGATTCTCGAGCTGGTTAATAGCGTTCTGGAATCTGAGATTAAATAGTTCCTGCTTGCTTTCGGAAAGTTTTTCTAAAAGCTCAGCAGTTGACAATTCTCTTAACTCTGTTACCTTCATTATTATTCACCATCCTCTGCATCAGACTTTTTAACAATCTTACACTTAACCGGGAGCTTGTGCATAGCAAGACGAAGTGCTTCTCTTGCAACTTCTTCAGCTACACCGCCGATTTCGAACATTACTCTGCCCGGCTTAACTACTGCTACCCAATACTCGGGTGAACCTTTACCTGAACCCATTCGAGTTTCGGCAGGCTTCTGTGTGATAGGCTTATCAGGGAATATCTTAATCCAAACCTGACCGCCTCTCTTTGTATATCTTGTCATAGCGATACGGGCTGCTTCAATCTGTCTTGAAGTAATCCATGAAGGCTCTAAAGCCTGCAGACCAAACTCACCGTTTGATACTACATTACCTCTTGTAGCCTTACCCTTCATTCTGCCACGCATTACTCTTCTGTATTTTACTCTCTTAGGTAGTAACATTATTGCTTGCCTCCCTTCGGCTTTCTTTCGCCTCTTAAGGGTCTCTGACGTCTTTCGGGACGTTCTGCCTTCTCAGCTACTGCTTTGTTATCGTGCAAAACTTCGCCCTTATAGATCCAAACCTTTACGCCGATGATACCGTATGTTGTTGCAGCCTCTGCAAAACCGTAATCAATGTCAGCTCTTAAAGTCTGAAGAGGAATTGTACCCTCGTGATATGACTCTGTTCTTGCGATTTCTGCACCGCCTACACGGCCTGAAACTGCAGTCTTGATACCCTTAACACCAAGACGCATAGCTCTGCCCATAACCTGCTTCATTGCACGACGGAAAGAAATTCTCTGCTCTAACTGCTTTGCAATGTTCTCTGCAACTAACTGTGCATTGGCATCGGGCTGCTTAACTTCCATGATGTTTACATTAACAACCTTACCGGTCATCTTCTCAAGTGTAACCTTGAGCTTTTCTATTTCCTGACCGCCCTTACCGATGATGATACCCGGTTTAGCGGTATAGATTGTTACGAAAACCTTGTTCTGCTTTCTCTCGATAACTACTTTCGCAATACCGGCATCATAGCAGGTTTTCTTTACAAACTTTCTTATATTATAGTCCTCAACGAGCTGGTCGCCGAAGTCTCTTTTGCCGGCATACCATTTTGAGTCCCAATCTTTAATAATGCCGACTCTTAATCCGTGCGGATTAACCTTCTGTCCCATAGGATTTTAACCTCCTTTTCTTGATTATTCCTTTTCCTTCAATACCAAAGTGATATGGCTTGTTCTCTTCAAGATTCTAAAAGCTCTTCCCTGAGCACGGGGCTGTACTCTCTTAAGAACAGGTCCCTGTGATGCATAACACTCTGCTACGTATAATTTGTTTACATCCATATTATGGTTGTTCTCTGCATTTGCGATTGCAGATTTTAAAAGCTTTTCAAGATACTCGCTTGCAGCTTTCGGTGTATTTTTGATAATACCCATAGCAACGCCTGCCGGCTTGTTTCTGATTAAATCAAGAACAATTTTAACCTTACGGGGCGAGATGCGAGCATATTTAACAACAGCTCTTGCTTCCATTGTCGGATTTCCTCCTTTCAGAATTAGGAAAATATATAAGGTATATTATCTAGATGTTTTTGCGCCCGCATGACCTTTATAGGTTCTTGTCGGAGCAAATTCGCCGAGTCTGTGTCCTACCATGTCCTCGCTGATGAATACAGGCACATGCTTTCTGCCGTCATGAACAGCAATTGTATGTCCTACCATCTCAGGGAAGATTGTGGAAGCTCTTGACCAGGTCTTTACTACTTTCTTCTCATTTGCTTCGTTCATAGCGTCGATTCTCTTCATAAGACGCTCTTCGACAAATGGTCCCTTTTTGAGTGATCTACCCATTAGATTGTTCCTCCTTTATTTAGGATTTCGTATCACGCTTAATTATTTCGCGTTTCTTCTCTTTACAATGAACTTATCTGTTCTGTTCTTATGCTTTCTTGTCTTAAGACCGAGAGCAGGTTTACCCCACGGAGTAACAGGAGCTGCACGTCCGATAGGAGATTTACCTTCACCACCACCGTGCGGGTGATCGTTCGGGTTCATAACTACGCCTCGAACAGTAGGTCTCCAACCCATATGACGTTTTCTGCCGGCTTTACCGATAGATACGTTTTCATGCTGCTGGTTTCCGATTACGCCGATTGTAGCCTTACAGTTAAGTCTTACCATTCTAACTTCACCGGAGGGAAGTCTTACCTGTGCATAGTCGCCCTCTTTAGCCATAAGCTGTGCTGAGTTACCAGCTGAACGAACAAGCTGTCCGCCCTTGCCCGGATAGAGCTCAATGTTGTGGATAAGTGTACCTACCGGAATATCCTTAAGGAACAATGCGTTACCCGGCTTAATATCTGCGCCTTCGCCAGATACTACTACATCGCCGTCAGTAAGTCCCTGGGGAGCGATGATGTATGCCTTCTCGCCGTCTTCATACTGAATAAGAGCGATATTAGCTGTTCTGTTAGGATCGTACTCGATACCGATTACAGTTGCGTTGATGCCGTCCTTATTTCTCTTGAAGTCGATAATTCTATACTTTCTTCTGTTGCCGCCGCCACGGTGACGAACGGTAATTCTGCCGTATGAGTTTCTGCCTGCATTCTTTTTCTTGCCGGCCAAAAGCGAACGCTCCGGCTCAAACTTTGTAATTTCGGAGAAATCCGAAACTGTCATAAATCTTCTTGCAGGAGAAGTCGGCTTATACTTTTTGATAGCCATTTACGTTTCCTCCTATTCTCAATTACATCTCAAAGAACTCAATGGTCTTGGAATCCTTGGCAAGTGTTACGATTGCTTTCTTCCAATCAGGAGTCTTGCCTACGAATCTCCCCATTCTCTTTTCTTTGCCGTTAACACGCATTGTGTTTACTGAAGCAACCTTTACGCCAAATACTTCTTCAACTGCTTTCTTGATTTCTACCTTGTTAGCAGAAATAGCAACTTCGAATGTGTACTTATTGATTTCGTTGCCCTGACGGTCAAATTCCTTTTCCATGCTAGCTTCGGAGATGATCGGCTTTCTGATAATATCGTGTGCGAACTTCATTATGCAAGCACCTCCTCGAGTTTTGCTACTGCGTCCTTAGCGATAACGAATTTGCTATGGTTAAGAACATCATATGTGTTAAGGACACCTACGAATGTAGGAGTTACACCCTTAATATTTCTTGCTGATTTGTAAACTTTCTCATCGCATTCAGCTGTTACGATAAGTGCTTTTGTGTTAATCTCAAGGCCCTTTAAGAGCTTTGCGATTGTTGCAGTTTTGATTTCCTCAACCTTTAAGTCTTCTACTACAAATACTTCATATGCTTCATACTTAGCAGAAAGAGCAGATCTTAAAGCGATCTTCTTTAACTTTTTGTTGAGGCTGTAACGGTAGTCTCTCGGCTTGGGGCCTAAAGCAACGCCACCGCCTGTCCACTGCGGAGCACGGATACTACCCTGTCTTGCACGACCTGTACCCTTCTGTCTCCAAGGCTTAATTCCGCCGCCGGCTACTTCTGTACGAGTCTTTGTGCTCTGTGTACCCTGTCTCTGGTTTGCAAGATAGTTAACAACTACTGAATGCAAAACCGCTTTATTTATTTCAGCTGCAAAAACCGCATCGGATACTTCCATAGAACCGGTCTTTACGCCTTCCATGTTATATACAGCTACTGTTGCCATAATCAGTTTCCTCCTTTCTTAAGAACACCCGTTATGCCTTAACGCTGTTTCTAACAGTTACAAGACCGCCCTTGTTGCCGGGGATTGCGCCCTTAACAAGAATTAAACCTGCTTCAGCGTCAACCTTAACAACTTCAAGGTTCTGTACTGTTACCTTAACAACGCCCATGTGGCCGGGAAGTTTCTTACCCTTCATTACACGTCCGGGATTTGAACAAGCGCCCATTGAACCTGAGCCTCTGTGATAACCTGAACCGTGAGACATCGGACCTCTGTGTAAGCCCCATCTCTTCATCGGGCCGGCAAAGCCTTTACCCTTTGAGATACCTGAAACATCGACTTTCTCGCCTGCTTCAAAGATGTCTGCTTTAATCTCGTCCGCTACATTCAGTGAGGAAATGTCATCCAATCTGAATTCTCTTAAATATTTCTTTGCGGCTACATCTGCTTTTGCAAATGTTCCCTTCTGCGGCTTGTTGAGTGATTTCTCACGAACTTCGCCAAAACCAACTACGACTGCATCGTAACCTTCTGCGTCAACTGTCTTCTTCTGAACCACTGTGCAGGGGCCAGCCTGAATTACAGTAACCGGAATTACTTTGCCGTCTTCGGCAAAAAGCTGAGTCATACCAACTTTTGTACCTAAAATCGCTTTTTTCATACTTTTCATCCTTTCTTACAGTTATTGGTTCCCGTAAAAAGCGGTACAGGAACTTGACCTGCATCATAGACGGTGATACCGCCTACTGCAAATGACTTACTTCTGGATTACGTCGATTTCTACACCAGCGGGTAAGTCAAGCTTTATCAATGCCTCCATTGTCTTAGCGCCGGGGACAACGATATCGATAAGTCTTTTGTGAGTTCTTCTTTCGAACTGCTCACGAGAATCCTTATACTTATGCACAGCACGGAGGATTGTGATAATCTCCTTGTCTGTCGGTAAGGGGATAGGGCCCGATACCTTAGCACCTGTTCTCTTTGCGATGTCTACGATCTTCTCTGCAGACTGATCTAAAACAGCGTGATCATAAGCCTTAAGCTTGATTCTGATTTTGTTGTTTGCTGCCATGTGGTTTCCCTCCTGTTAAAATAAATCTTTATACGGCATCTTTGAATGCACGACAGCAGCGGATGTCTTAACAACACCGCCGGGTGTTTCCTAACACCCCGAAAATAAAACCCGGTTTGCTTTTTGAAAGCTTCCCGGGAACTTCACAACTCTACCAAAAAGCGCACAATATGAGCTTATTTACATATACCGCTATATATGCAAAAAAGCCGCAATAATGCCCGTTTTTCAATAAAGTGCGACCTGTCGCCCGGTTTCAAGAATCGGACATTCTCCACGGAAAAACCGTACTTTAGTACGCAACCTCCCGCTTCATCGTTTGTCAGATGCCGCAACATTACCATTATACAGTAAAAATCAAGCATTTGCAAGCTTTTTTATAAAATTTCTTAATTTATTTTTCTACAAAGTTAGAGAATTTTAGTTTAAAATTTTGTGCAATTTGCACATAGGGTTTTTAATCTCTTTTATCAATATCCTTGTATTCTTTCTCTTTTGCGATGCTCATATATGCAGGTCTTATAATCTTGTCTCCGCTTATAAGCTCCTCAATTCTGTGTGCACTCCAGCCTACAACTCTTGCTATCGCAAACATAGGTGTAAACAGCTCTTCGGGGATTTTTAGCATACTGTAAACCATACCGCTGTAAAAGTCTACATTGGCACTTACTCCCTTGTAAATCTTTCTCTTTTCGGCAATCAAATCCACCGCAATTCTTTCAACATTATGGTAAAGCTCAAATTCCTTCATAAGACCCTTTTCTTCAGCAAGCTCTTTCGCAAAGCCTTTAAAAATAACCGCTCTGGGATCGGATATCGAATAAACTGCATGCCCCATACCGTAAACAAGTCCGCTTTTATCAAACGCCTGCTTGTCCAAAAGCTTTCCTACATATTCACGAAGTTCTGCTTCATTTTCTGTGTCTGCTACATTTTCCTTAAGGTCTGCCATCATTTTTACTACCTTAATATTCGCGCCACCGTGCTTGGGACCTTTTAACGAACAAAGCGCTGCCGCCATAACCGAATAGCTGTCAGAACCTGCCGATGACACCACATGAGTAGTAAAGGACGAGTTATTACCGCCGCCGTGCTCCATATGCAAGAGAAGTGCTGCATCTAAAACCTTCGCCTCAAGGTCGGTGTACTTTTTATCAGGGCGGAGCATCATGAGAATATTCTCCGCAGTCGAAAGATTGGGGTCGGGGCGATGTATATACATACTGTCTTCACATTCATAATAATTAAACGCATGATAGCTGTAAATCGCAAGCATCGGAAGTACGCTAATCAGCATAAGGCACTGTCTCATGACGGTTTCAATGTCGAGCTTATCCGCATCATCTACATATGATGCCAGCGTTAAAATACTTCTTGTGATTGTATTCATTACATCCTTACTGGACGCTTTCATTATAACATCTCGGGTAAAGTTTTTAGGAAGCGATCTCATACTGCCAAGAATTTCGGTAAATTCTTTTAGCTGTTTTTCCGTCGGAAGCTCGCCGAACAGGATAAGATACGCCGCTTCTTCAAAAGCAAAACGGTCTCCCCCTGTCGCGCCCTTTACCAAATCAAAAACATTATACCCCCTGTAACAGAGCTTTCCGTCGCAGGGAATTCGCTCTCCGTTCACCATTTTATATGACTCAATAGACGAAATTGATGTAAGTCCCGCTCTGACACCGATGCCGTTTTTATCACGGAGACCCCTTTTTACTTCCATTTCATCATAGAGCTCTAAAGGAATTCTGTCGCAGATTTCGCACTTTTTAACCTGTTCTGACACAAATTCCCTGATTTTTTCAAATTCTTTCATAACTTATTCTCCTTTTGTTCTTCCCCCTATATTGCCTTTCTTAAATTACATTCTATCTATAATTTCCCTGATTTGCGCCGAAATATCTTCGACCGTTCTTATCTTTCCGTCCTTTACGCAGGAGATTTTTGTCCAGCCGAACTTTTCGCATACCGTAAGAGCATTATAGTAGCTTTTTTCAAGATATGCGGTATCTCTTTCATGAATATCGTGTTCTTCGGAATTGTCAATCTTGTTAAGTCGTGCCGAAATGAGCTCTCTTGCATATTCGGGCGGCATATCTAAAAACAAAGTAAGGTCAGGTCTCGGAAGATTGTAGATATCAAACTCAAAGCTATCGAGCCAATCTAAGAACTTGTCCTTTTCTTCGCCCGTAAGTTTACAAGCCTGATGAATCATATTGGAACCTACATATCTATCGCAAAGCATAAGCTTTCCCGCTTCGTAGTCCTTACCCCAGTCATTTTTGTAGCTTAAAAATCTATCCGCCGCAAAAAGAGTCGATGCCTGATATGCTCCCACTCCCTCGGCAGTTTCGGAAAGCTCGCCGTTTAAGTACATCTTTACGCCGAAAGACGAAGTATTATCATACATTGGAAAGGAAAGGCGTCTTATGTCAAGACCTTTTTCCAAAAGATAGTTATACAAAAGCTCGGTCTGTGTCTGCTTTCCCGACGCATCCACACCTTCTACCGCAATCAGTCTTCCCATTCTTCGCTTGCCTCCCTTAAAAATTTTCTGCCCTTTAAAAATACGGTAAGCGCAAATTTTGGAAGCGCCATCATTCTGCCGATTCTTGTCGGCTGTTTCATAAGGCGGTAAAACCACTCGAGTCCGTGGTCGCAGTACCACTTGGGAGCTCTCGGCATATCGCCTGTAATTGCATCCAATGACCCGCCAAGTCCCATCATAACCTTACACCAGAGCTTGTCTTTGTTTTCCATTATCCATTCTTCTTGTTTGGGAGAACCAAGGCACACCCAAACCACATCAGCGCCTGAGCCGTTTATCTGGGAAATGATGTCGTCGATATCTTCTATTTTAAAATATCCGTCTCTTGTGCCTGCAATTATTAGTCCTTCGTGTCTTTTTTCTAAAATCTCTGCCGCTCTTTCTGCTGTTCCCGGTTTACTTCCGAAAAGGAAAAGGCTTTTTCCTTTTTTTGCCATTTCTTCAACCAAAGACATTGCAATATCAAAACCTGCCGCGCGCTCAGGGATAGGCTTTCCTAAAATTTTTGACGCATAAACCAAGCCTATTCCGTCAGCAGTTAAAAGATCTGCCGAGTTTATAAGATGCAAAAACTCAGGATTTTTATATGCATTCATTACAATCTCGGAATTAGGAGTAAAAACCGCGTGGTTTTTAGTTTCTTCCATCATATTCATAATTAAGCCAACCGACTCATCAATTCCGAGCATAGAAATCTTTGCACCTAATATATTTACTGTATCCATTATTTAAATCTCCTCATCGAACAGTGATAGCTGAAGATCGTCTTTTCTTAAAAACGAGCCTGCCGCAGGAATGTTCCTTGTCTTAAAGTGTCCGGGATCTTCAAGTTCTGACATAGACAACGGAACCACACGGGTAACTTTAGCACCCTTTTTGGTAATCTTCATTACCTGAACACCCTGAGTTGACTTGGTAGTCTTTTCGGCAATCTTGCTTGTGTTAAATACTAACGCCTTATTGTTATCGGTAAATACCGCAAATTCGGTGTCTTCTATAATATGATGAATTGCAACAACAGGCGATTTATCGGAATATGCCGAAATCAGCTTTTTACGGTTGGTCTTTGTTTCATACTGAGAAAGCGGAACCTTTGCCATCTTTCCGTTTTGGAATGCAAATATCATATATCCCTTATGGTCGGGAGTTACAACTGCATATAAAGGCTTCTCTCCGTCTTGGAATCCTAAAACCTGTGGCATATATTCGCCCATAGCGCTTACCTTGCCGTCAGGAAGGTCATAAAGATGTGTCTTATAAACATTTGACTGATCGGTAAAATACAAAAGCTCACACTTATTGCTTGCATCAATTGTATTTACAATCTTGTCGTCTTCCTTTAGCTTATGGTCGTTTGTCGAGAATCTTAAGCTCTGGTCGGTAATCTTCTTAATATAACCGTCCTTGGTAACGAATACGGTTACATGATAATCTTCAACCGCCTGATTTTCTTCGTAAACTTCGACCTCTTCGCCTTCTATTAGTCTTGTCTTTCTTTCTTTTCCGTATTTTTTGGAAATTTCCGCTAACTGCTTTGCAATTACCTTTTTAACTTCCTTGTCGCTCTTTAGAATCTTTTCTAATTTATCGATTTCCTCAATTAAGTTCTCAATATCCGATGTTCTCTTTAAGATATACTCACGGTTTAGGTTACGGAGCTTAATCTCTGCAACATACTCCGCCTGCACCTTGTCAATCTCAAAGCCTGTCATAAGGTTGGGCACAACTTCTGATTCAAGCTCTGTGTGGCGGATAATCGAAATCGCCTTATCGATATCTAAAAGAATCTTTTTAAGACCTGTCAAAAGATGCAGTCTTTCGGTCTTTTTGTCAATATCAAAACGGATTCCGCGCTTGATACAATCCATTCTGAACTTAACCCACTCGCCGATTATTTCCTTTACGCCCATTACCTTGGGAGTGTAATTTACAAGTACGTTAAAGTTACAGCCGAAGCTGTCCTCAAGCGGTGTCATTTTAAATAATTTAAGCATAAGTGCGTCAGGGTCAACGCCTCTTTTTAAATCAATAGTAAGCTTAAATCCGTCAAGTCCTGTTTCGTCACGGACATCGGAGATTTCTTTTAGCTTATTTCCCTTTATATGCTCCAGCAATTTTTCTATAATCGCTTCAACGGTAGTGGTATAAGGAATCTCTGTAACTTCGATACAGTTATTCTTTTTGTCGAAACTATACTGGGCACGGAGTTTAAAACTGCCCCTGCCTGTATTGTATATTTCTCTCATCTGCTCTTTATCATAAATCAAGTTTCCGCCCAAGGGGAAATCAGGAGCAGGCATAAATTCAATTAAGTCTACATTTTCGTCCTTTAAATAGTTGATTGTAGCTTCGCAGACTTCTGCTAAGTTAAATGAACAGATGTTGCTTGCCATACCAACGGCAATACCCAAATTGGGGTTTACCAAAATATTCGGAAAAGACACAGGTAAAAGTGTAGGCTCCTGCATCTCACCGTCGTAGCTGTCTACAAATTTTACTGTGTTTTTATTTATATCACCAAAAAATTCCGCACATATGGGCGCAAGCCTTGCTTCTGTATAACGGGCAGCGGCGTACGCCATATCACGTGAATACTGCTTACCAAAGTTACCCTTTGACTCAACGAGCGGTAAAAGGAGAGTTTCGTTTCCTTCGGTAAGACGAACCATAGTCGCATAGATTGCCTGGTCGCCGTGGGGGTTTAGTTTCATGGTTTGTCCCACAATATTTGCCGACTTTGTAAGCTTTCCGCCAAGTAACCCCATTTTATACATTGTATAAAGGAGCTTTCTGTGTGATGGCTTAAGTCCGTCAATCTCGGGGATTGCACGGGATACGATAACGCTCATAGAATACGGCATATAGTTAATCTCAAGCGTTTCGGTAATCGGCTGTTCTAAAATCGGAGCTTCGATTATCTCCTGAATATCAGCGTCTTTTTTCTTTCTTGCCATTTTCCCGCCCCCTTTCTTACATCAAATCGAGCATTTCGATATATTTTGCACCGTTTTGTGCAATATACTCTTTTCTCGAGTCTAAGTTGTTTCCAAGCAAAATATCAAACATATTAGCAGTTCTCTCTACATTATCGGGAGTAACACGGATAAGACGTCTTGTTGCAGGATGCATAGTGGTAAGGCTCATCATATCCGCCTGGTTTTCACCAAGTCCCTTGCTTCGTTTGATATCAAAATCGTCGTGGTCTTTGGTAAGACCGTCATCGTTTAATTTCTTTATAATATCTTCTTTTTCCTGGTCTGTATATGCAAAAAGCTGTTCGCCCTTTCTTTTTCCCTTTGTGATTTCAATTTCATAAAGGGGCGACTCTGCAATATAAACCTTACCAACATCTATAAGTGTCGGCATAAGTCGGTAAATCATAGTTAAAACAAGTGTTCTTATCTGGAAACCGTCGACGTCGGCATCGGTACAGATTATAACCTTGTCCCATCTTAAGTTTTCTATATTAAAGGTTTCGATATTTTTATTGTGCTTTGTCTTAATTTCAATACCGCATCCTAAAACCCTTACTAAGTCGAGAATTATATCACTTTTAAAAATCTGCGCATAGTCTGCCTTTAAGCAGTTTAATATCTTACCCCTTATCGGCATAATCGCCTGGAATTCAGGGTCTCTTGCAAGCTTACATGAGCCAAGAGCCGAGTCACCCTCAACTATATAAACTTCTCTTTTTTCTACGTCCTTACTTCTGCAGTCTACAAACTTTTTAACTCTGTTTGTAACGTCCATACTGCCTGTTAATTTTTTCTTTACGTCAATTCTTACCTTTTCGGCATTTTCACGGCTCTGTTTATTGGCAAGCACCTGATTTGTAATCTTTTCGGCATCGGCACGGTTTTCGATAAAGTAAACTTCAAGCTGATGGCGTAAAAATTCGGTCATCGCTTCCTGAATAAACTTATTTGTTATTGATTTTTTGGTCTGGTTTTCATAGCTTGTCTGTGTTGAGAATGAATTTATAACAAGCGCCAAGCAGTCCTGAACATCGACAAATGTAATTTTCGATTCGTTCTTTTTATACTTATTATTGTTCTTTAAATACTGGTCGATTGCATAGACAAACGCATTCTTTACCGCCTTGTCGGGTGCACCGCCGTATTCAAGCCAGCTTGAGTTATGATAATACTCGGTCATATTGACCTTGTTGGAGAAAAGGAATGCAATCTGCATC
>JAZNQG010000002.1:0-21298 GCA_045590035.1 Clostridia bacterium | reverse complement strand
GGATGACACCAGACATCTGTTGATTTAAAATGCCCTGCCGAAACATATTCAATTTTTAAATCATTATTTAACATGTTGGAAAATCTCACTTTATTATAATATAATTTCACTTGTGTCTTGAGCCTGATTTTATTATAATACAAGTAAATAACATAGTCAACAAATAATTGGAGGGCTAAAGAAATGAAAACACTTGATTTTAAAAATGTAAAACTAAACAGTGGATTTTTGTATGAAAAAGAGCTATTAAACAAAAATGTCACCATAGATGCAGTATATAAAAGGTTCTATGAAACAGGCAGAATAAGTGCGTTTGACTTTGGATGGAAAGAGGGTAAGGAAAACAAGCCTCACTTTTTCTGGGATTCCGATGTTGCTAAATGGATGGAGGGTGCTGCGTATATTCTCCACAAGGGACCGAATAAAGATTTGGAAGAAAAGATTGAAAGTCTTATAGATAAAATTGAGAAGCATCAGGCGGAAGATGGGTATTTTAATATATTCTTTACCGTAATTGAACCCGAAAACCGCTTTAAATACAGGTGGGCACACGAGCTTTACTGTGCAGGACATCTTTTTGAGGCGGCAGTTGCATATTATGAGGTTACGGGAAAAGACAGATTCCTGAAACTTATGGAAAAGTACGCTGACTATATCTATAAGGTGTTCTTAGAGGAAAAGTCGGCAGAATTCAGAGCTCCAGGACATCAGGAAATTGAGATGGCACTTATTCGTATGTATAGAGTAACTAAGAACAGAAAATATCTTGAGCTTTCAAAATATTTCCTTGATATTCGCGGTACAGAGGATGATATAGGAAATGATGCGATACCGTCCCAGAGCCATCTTCCCATAAGAGAACAAAAAGAAGCTGTCGGACATTCTGTAAGAGCGTGCTATATGTATTCTGCAATGGCTGATTTAGCTTATGAAACAAAGGATACAGAGCTTTATAATGCTTGCAAGACAATATTTAATAACATTGTAAATAAAAGAATGTATGTAACGGGCGGAGTTGGCTCTACAAGACACGGAGAAGCATTTACTGCCGATTATGACTTGGAGAATGAAAGAGCATACGCCGAGACCTGTGCTGCTATTTCTCTTATCTTCTTTGCACACAGAATGTTTCAGTTTGAAAATGATTCGGTCTATGCCGACATTATCGAAAGAATCTTGTATAACGGTATGATTTCGGGACTTTCTTTGTCGGGAGATGCATTTTTCTATGAAAATCCTCTTGAGATTGATTTAAAGAACTATACTAAATACTCAAGCGAGCAGTATAAAGAAACATTTGCAATGCAAGAAAGACAAAAAGTATTCTGGTGCTCCTGCTGTCCTCCGAATTTAAACAGAGTTTTGTCAACATTAGGTCAGTATATTTACGGAACCGAGGAAGGAACGATTTATGTAAACCAGTTTGCAGGTTCTGTAGCGAATGTTGATGGAATGGAAATCGAACAGATTACAGATTTTCCTAAGACCGATTCTGTAATTATAAAAACAAAGAATGTTAAAAAGCTTTGCGTGAGAATCCCTTCCTGGTGCGATAATTTCAGCATAGACGGAGATTATACGGTAGAAAATGGTTATGCGGTAATTAAAAACCCGAAAGAGGAAATTAAAGTTTCCCTTCCTATGATTCCGTATTTGGTAGAATCAAATATCGGAGTGCACGAAAATTCGGGCAAGGTTGCAGTTCAAATGGGACCTTTCGTCTGTGCGGCAGAATCTGTAGATAATATAGAAAACCTTCACAGTATATTCATCGATAAAAACTTAAAGTGTGATGCAAAGTATTCGGACGAATTAAAGGGATACCTTTTAGATGTAAAAGCTTTTCGGAAAATTTCCAATGATAAACTATATTCAAAAATTACAGAAAACTATGAAGACTATACTTTAAAAATGATACCCTACGCTTCCTTTGCAAACAGGGGAGAGAGCAATATGCTTGTATGGTTTAACGCAAGATAAAACTTTATTTAATGCCCCGCAGAATTTTAGAAAAATATATAACAAAATCTAAAAAAGTGCCATTTAAGGCACTTTTTTATCTTACTTCTTTTTTATACTGGGATGGTGTTTTTGAAAAATGCTTTTTAAAGCATCTGCAGAAAGTGTTAAGAGAGTTAAATCCCGACTCATATGCAATTTCTGTAAGACTTTTCTTGCTTGTCTTGATTTGCGATGCGGCATATTCTGACCTTACAGAGCCTAAATATGTACGAAACGGAATTTTTAGCTGGTCGCAGAATATGTGTGCTATGTAGGACGGGTGATAGCCGAATATCTTTGAAATATATTCGATTGATAAATCCTCCTTGAAATTCAAATCTATATACGAAATTATCTCCGATGGCAAATCATAGCTTGCGTTTGTCGGATTTAATTCTAAAACTCTTATTAAGTTTGAAAGAACTATACACGTCCAGCCGATTAGTTCGGTAGAATCCTTTGCGGTCAGGACTCTTTTGAATGAAAGAAGAGTGTCTCGGGATATAAGACTTGAGTCGATAAAAGGATTTTTGGGGTATTTTGAGATTATTTCGGGCAAGGTTTCTTCTATTAACTTGTTTGTAAGAATAATTGCAACTGTTTCGGTTGGCTCTTTTAATACTTCGTCGCATTTTATATACTCATGAACGGTATTCGGGAAAATAACAACTGCATCACCTTTTTTTAGTGTATAGACAGTTTCACCGACCTTTACTTTTTCTCTTCCGGAAAAACAAAAGAAGATCTCCAGATGCTTGTGAAAATGTGCGGGATAATTATATGATTCCTTTCCGTGAGAAATGCGAATATAGTCTTGTCTGTTTTCAAAATATGGGTGCATTTAAACCACTTACCTTTCTGTATTTTGATTATAACATAATAATTATAAAAAGAAAAGCATATTTTGATGAATATTTTGTATAAATTTAGCTTGTTTTGTTTTTTTCATACTGTTACAATGAAGAAAAAAGGAGGTTTTTATTATGTTACCAAAATGGTCAAGAATTAACTTTCAGCCGTGCTTACCTTTAGGAGACAATAATTCTAAGATTACAGGGTCAAAAAGGCACATAGACCTTGCAAGAGAAGCGGCAGTTGAAGGTACAGTACTTTTAAAGAATGAAAACAACACACTTCCAATTAAAAAAGGCACAAAGGTTGCAATCTTCGGAAATGCACAGATAGACTATGTCCGTGGCGGCGGTGGATCGGGTGTCGTTTACTGTGAGTATGTAAAAAATATTTACGAAAGCCTTAAATCTAAGGAAGACATAGATGTATTTGACACACTTTCACTTTACTATAAAGACTATGTTTTAAATGCATATAAAAATGGCGGAGAAAACGGAAAATTAACAGAAGCTCCAATACCCGAAAATCTTTTAGCATCTGCTAAGGAATATACTGACACAGCAATCATTACAATCTGCAGATATTCAGGCGAAGGTTGGGACAGATACAATGACGGTAAGGATTCCTATTTTAACTTAAGCCGTGAAGAAGAAGCAATGGTAAAAACAGTTACCGAAAACTTTAAAAAGGTTATAGTTTTATTAAATACAGGTGCGATGATTGATACATCGTGGTTTGCCAATAACGATAAAATCGATTCGGCTCTTATGATCTGGCAGGGCGGTATGGTAGGTGCTCTGGCAGCAGCAGATATTTTAGTCGGTGAAGCTTGCCCGTCAGGAAAGTTGGTTGATACCTGTGCGGTTTCCTGCGACGACTATCCGTCAACAGAAGGCTTTCACGAGTCAGAAGACTATGTAAAATATACAGAAGATATTTTTGTGGGTTACAGATATTTTGAAACAATTCCAGGCAAAAAGGAAAGAGTTGTGTATCCTTTTGGTTTTGGTCTTTCGTATACCGAATTTGATATTTCAAATACAGATGTTACAGTTTCGGGCGACAAAATTGTAGTAAGCTCAAAGGTTAAAAATATCGGTAAATTTGCAGGTAAAGAAATAGTTGAAGTTTATTATAAAGCTCCCGAAGGCAAGATTACAAAGGCCGCAAGAGAATTATCTGCATTTTCAAAAACCAAGCTTTTAAATCCAGGCGAAGAAGAAACATTAGTTATGAGCTTTGATATTTCCGATATGGCATCATACGACGACTTGGGTCAGGTTTCAAAGTCTGCGTGGGTAATGGAAAAGGGCGACTACAAGGTATATGTAGGAAAGAATGTCCGTGATGCAGTTGAGACAGACTTTACATATACATTGGAAGAAGATAAAGTAGTTGAGCAATTAACAGAATATATGACTCCGACTTTCCTTGGAAAGAGACTTCTCTCAAACGGAGAGTATATGGAAGTTCCCGACACAGACTATACTCCAAAGACATTTAAAGAAGAGTATGTATGCGAAGAAAAGATTCCCCAAAATGATGAAGACATCAAAAAGCTTATTGACGTATATGAAGGTAAAGTTTCAATAGATGACTTTATTTCTCAGCTTACAAATGAAGAGCTTTTAGACCTTCTAAACGGTCATGAGCCTACAGGTGTTGCAAATACATGGGGTATGGGCGGAAATTCTAAATTTGGAATACCCAAGCCCATGACAACAGACGGCCCAGCGGGTGTCAGAATTCAGCCTGAAGTGGGTGCTACTACAACTGCATTCCCTGTTGCTACAATGCTTGCGGCATTGTGGAATTTAGACTTGCTTTACAGAGTCGGCGTTGCAGGGGCATTGGAAACAAAGGAAAACAATATGTCAATGTGGTTAACTCCTGCTCTTAATATTCACAGAAGTCCCCTTTGCGGAAGAAACTTTGAGTATTATTCGGAAGACCCGTTTATATCAGGTAAAATGGCGGCGGCTATGGTTCGTGGTATTCAGTCTCAGAATATCGTAGCAACACCTAAGCACTTCGCTTGTAACAATAAAGAAACCAACCGAATGGAATCTAATTCTGTAGTATCCGAAAGAGCGATAAGAGAAATCTATATAAAAGGCTTTGAAATTTGCGTTAAGGAAAGCGACCCCAAGCTCATTATGACAGCTTACAATGTTGTAAACAATGTAAGAGCATCTGAAAATGCTGAACTTATTAAAGGTGTTTTAAGAGGTGAATGGGGATACAAAGGACTTGTTACAACCGACTGGTGTAACCACGCTAAAAAGTATAAAGAAATTTTAGCAGGTAACGATATCCGTATGCCGTGGCTGGAAGCTGAACAAGATAGAAAAGAAATCATCGAAAAAGCAGGCAGAAATGAAATTGCAGCCTCAGTAAAGAGACTTTTAGAAATGATTTTGTGGCTTGAATAATTAAATTAAAAAAGCGGTTGTTTTAAACAACCGCTTTTGCTTTTTAAAAAAGTCTTTACGCTTTTTTCTTATCCCATGCTCTATGAAAAATCTTGATTATTTCAACAATAGGAATAATCGAAACCGCAAGAATAAATGCGATAGTATATTCTAAAAGGTCAAGATGTGCAAGCTCAAATGCTTTTGCAAGGAAATCCACTTCAACAACTAAAGTTGTGAGTAGAAGCGACAATGCTCCTGCACCCCATAACCATAAGTTCTGATTGTTCATTTTAAAGATTGAGCCGTGAAGTGATCTCATATTGAAGGCATGGCATATTTCACAGAGAGAAAGTGTAAGGAATGCCATTGAGGTACCAAGCATTTCTGCAGAATATGTGCCCATGGCGATGGCTTCTGCGTGATGAAGATCGGCAAGATAGTACCTGCCGATTATATATGATGCCATGGTAATGAGTGTTACAAGAATTCCCTGATAAGCAACTGCAAAACCGAGACCGCCTGCGAATATTCCTTCCTTGCTGTCACGGGGTTTACGATTCATAATATTTGTTTCAGGCTTTTCCATACCGAGAGCAAGTGCGGGGAAACAGTCTGTGATAAGATTTATCCAGAGCAAATGAACCGGTGCAAAGATTGTAAAACCAAAAAGTGTAGCAAAGAATATTGTAAGAACTTCCGAAAGATTTGATGCGAGAAGGAACTGAATAGCCTTTCTTATATTATCATAAATTCTTCGTCCTTCGCCAACGGCTGAAACTATTGTTGCAAAGTTATCATCTGCCAAAATCATATCGGCTACATTTTTTGTAACATCTGTACCTGTGATACCCATACCGACACCAATATCTGCATTCTTGATGGAAGGAGCATCATTTACGCCGTCACCTGTCATGGCAGTAACTTTGCCTTTCTTTCTCCAGGCATTGACAATTCTCGTTTTATGTTCGGGCTGAACGCGTGCATAAACAGAATATTTTACTACAGCAGTATCGAATTCCTCGTCCGAAATATCGTCAAGCTCAGCGCCTGTAATTGCTTCTTGTGTATCCTTGATAATTCCAAGCTGCATTGCGATAGCGATGGCGGTATCTTTGTGGTCGCCTGTTATCATAATAGGACGGATGCCTGCACTTCGGCACTCGTTAATTGCAGACTCAACTTCAGGACGGACGGGGTCAATCATACCAACAAGACCAATAAAGCAAAGGTCAATCTCAACACTTTCGGAGTCATATTGAGATGGCTCTTTTGATAGGTCTTTCTTTGCTGCTGAGAGAACACGAAGTGCCTGATCTGCCATTTTTTTGTTTGCCGCAAGAATATTTAAGCGGATTTCTTCGGTCATTTCAACGATATTTCCGTCAATTAAAGCTTTTGTACATCTTTTTAAAAGCTCGTCCGGTGCACCCTTTGTAAACTGAACAAGAGAACCGTCTTGAGTTTTATGAACGGTTGACATCATTTTTCTTCCCGAATCAAACGGCACTTCTCCGACTCGAACATATAAATCCTTCTGAGTGTTTTTTGAAACACCAAGAACTTCGGCATAGTTTACAAGAGCACATTCGGTAGGTTCACCAATTGCAGTATTTGTATCAATGTCAAACTCTGCATCGGAACAAAGCGACATAGCGTTTGCAAGAAGCTTTTCATCATCGCCGTAGTGGTCAACAACGGTCATTTTATTCTGTGTAAGTGTACCTGTTTTATCTGAGCAGATAATCTGTGTGCATCCAAGAGTTTCAACTGCAGTAAGCTTACGGATAATAGCACTTCGTTTTGACATATTGGTAACGCCTATTGAAAGAACAATTGTTACCACTGTGGCAAGACCTTCGGGAATTGCCGCAACTGCAAGAGAAATAGCAATCATAAAGGAGTTTATTATAGAATCAAAGCCGATACCGTCGCGGATAAGCTGAACTGCAAAAATAACAACACAGATACCTATAACAAGATAGGTAAGAATTTTTGAAAGACCTGCAAGCTTAATCTGAAGCGGAGTTTTTCCTTCTTCGGCTTTGGAAAGAGCATCTGCAATTTTACCCATTTCGGTTTTCATTCCTGTAGCAGTTACAACGGCTTTTCCACGGCCGTAAACAACAGTAGAACCCATAAATATCATATTCTTTCTGTCGCCGAGAGCAACATCGCCGTTTGCTCCTGCCGCCAGAGCTTCAACCTTTTTTTCCACAGGAACAGATTCGCCCGTAAGAGCGGCTTCTTCAATCTTCATAGAAGCACATTCAATAATTCTTGCATCTGCAGGAACAGAATCTCCTGCTTCTAAAAGGATAATGTCACCAACAACAAGCTCTTCACTTGGGATAAATATCTGTTTTCCGTCACGAAGCACCTTGCTCTGTGCCTTTGACATTTCCTGAAGCGCCTCGATAGCTTTTTCGGCTTTACTTTCCTGTAATACTCCTAAAACAGCATTGATAAGGACAACGGCTAGAATAATTACCACATCGGAAGGGAAGCCCATGTGTCCTGAATGAATACCTTCGTAGATTTCTACACCAGCAGAGACAACTGCAGCTACTAAAAGAATGATGGTCATAGGCTCGCAAAGCTGCTTTAAGAAACGGTGAAGCATTGATTCCTTCTTTGCTTCAATCAGTTTGTTTTTGCCGTTTTGTAAAAGCCTTTTTTCTGCTTCAGAAGTACTTAAACCGTCAATTCCACTATCGACAGTTTTAATTACATCATCTGCATTTTTTAAATAGTGTTTCATAATTTTCTCCTTTAAAAATTATATTATTATTTTATTATATACATAAAAAGACTTTTGTAGCATTAAGCTACAAAAGTCTTGCTATCAAAACAGAACCAAATAACCGGACTTAAAAAGTCGTGGTGACGGTTATTCGAAGTGATGAACACCCAGCTACTCCCTTTTGTAATACAAGTATGTTACCACAATTAAGGCGGATTGTCAATAATAAAGTTAATATTAGTTTTATGCAATAACCGATTTTTTTGAGCCTTATTTCATTTGCTTTATATACATTGTAGGAGAAAAACCAAAATGGCGTTTAAACATCTTTGAAAACTGAAACACATCACTGTAGCCGACCGAGCAGGATGCAACCGTTACGCTGACACCACCTGATAAAAGAAGAGAAGAAGCTATATTCATTCTGTAATTTAAAAGATACTCTTTTGGTGAAATACCTGTTTTTTTCTTAAAAAGATGCGAAAAATACCGTCTGTCAAGATTTAGTCTGTTTGCAATATCTTCTATGGTTATCGGTTTCATATATTCAGAATGAATACAGTCAAGAGCGGTTTGTATGTAATCAGTTTTTTCTATTTCGTTATCAAGCAAAAGTGCAAAAAGCTCCCAGAGCTTTGATGATAAATATGCACTTCTTCCGTTTGTGAAATTTTTAGAATTCTTCATTGATGTAAAAATATGAAATGCTTCAGGACAACGTATTATATCGGGAAGCGGTATTGGGAGAGTTTCGCCCGCTGTAAAACCGACCCATATATATTCCCAGGGGTTTTTACTGTCTGCTTCATAGTATGTTTCAACATACGGCGGAATTATAAACATTTCCCCTGCACCAAGACGATATTCTTTGTCTTTAATTTTAAAAGTGCCGTATCCTGACACAACATAATGAATAAGCCAATGAGTTCTTATTGCAGGGCCAAAGGAATGTGATTTCTCACAATTCTCAAACCCAAATTGCACGGGATTTAACCCTTCATAATTTAAATCATTTACAATCACACTTGTAAAACTCATAATTGACTCCTTAAAAAACGACAAAATGACAAATTGTAATTACATTATACTATGTATTTTAGTAAAAAGTCAAGTTATAATGATTACATAAAGACAAGGAGGTAAAAATATGAAAATTACATTTATGGGTGCAGGAAGCACCGTTTTTGCAAGAAATGTTATAGGCGACTGTATGTGCTCGGAGGCACTTCGCGACAGTGTATTTGCACTCTATGATATTGATGGCGAGAGACTTGAAGAAAGCCGTGTAATTTTAGAGGCAATACGCGCATCAAAAGGCGGATTTGGAAAAATTGAATGTTATGTAGGTGTTGAAAACAGAAAAGCTGCACTTAAAGGCGCAAATTTTGTTGTAAATGCAATTCAGGTGGGACTTTATGACCCGTGCACCATTATAGATTTTGAAGTACCTAAAAAATACGGTTTAAGACAGACTATCGCAGATACTTTGGGTATCGGCGGAATTATGAGAGGCCTAAGAACCATTCCTGTCTTAGAAGATTTTGCAAAGGATATGGAAGAAGTTTGCCCTGACGCGTGGTTTTTAAACTATACCAATCCTATGGCAATTTTGTCTGGCTATATGCAGCGATATACAGGCGTTAAAACTGTTGGTCTTTGCCACAGCGTTCAGACCTGCTCCGAAGGTCTATTTAAGGATCTCGGTATGGAAGATAAGCTTGAAGGAAGAAGAGAGCTAATTGCGGGCATCAATCATATGGGATGGCTTTTGGAAATTAAGGATAAATACGGAAATGACTTATATCCTGAAATCAAGTCAAGAATAGACCAATATATCGAAGATCCTGATAAAAAGAATAAAGTCAGAATGGAATATATTAAGCACTTTGGATACTACTGCACAGAGTCAAGCGAGCATAATGCTGAGTATAATAATTTCTACATAAAATCCAAGTATCCTGAGCTTATTGATAAATACAATATTCCCTTGGATGAATATCCGAGAAGATGTGTAAATCAGATTGAATCATGGAAAAAAGAATATGACGAAATGCTTAAAATGGGTGTAAAAGACCATACAAGGTCGAATGAATATGCTTCACACATTATGGAAAGCATTTCTACAAACACACCTTATGAAATCGGCGGAAATGTTATAAACAAGGGACATCTTATAACAAATCTTCCTGAAGATGCATGTGTAGAAGTTCCGTGTTTAGTAAACGGTGCAGGAATTCATCCCTGCTATGTGGGCGCACTTCCTGTTCAGTGTGCAGCGATGAATATGACAAATGTAAATGTTCAGCTTTTGACAATTGAAGCTGCAAGAACAAAGAAAAGAGAGCATATCTATCAGGCGGCAATGCTTGACCCACATACATCGAGCGAACTTTCGGTTGATGAAATTAAGAAGATGGTCGATGAACTTATAGATACACACGGCGAGTATATGGCGATGTATTGATAAAGAAAAGGACTTTTTTAAGTCCTTTTTTTAATTTTTATATGGACTTTGGGTGAAAGATATGGTATATTTAGTAACGGAGTTTGAAAATAGGGGATAATAAAATGAACTACATATTACTGGCTATTACACTTATGGCAAGTCTGGTTGGTGGAATTACAAGAAAGCATACTATCTCAAAGCTTCAAAACAAAAATGTAATGTATCACGTGTTTAACTTTGTAATTTCTTTTGTAACGGCAATTTTACTCATATTGATGTCAGGTGATTTAAACGCATCGCCTTTTACATGGGTTTTGGGTATAGTGTTTGGTGTGACTACGGCCATTCAGACTGTTTATTATTTAAAAGCCTTTGATATAGGACCATTTTCCTATACAATGGTAATAGCATCGTTATCGACAATTATACCAGCTCTTTCGGGATTTTTGTTTTTTAACGAAACAATAAGCTTTGTGCAGATTATCGGTATGTTTTTAATGGTTATCTGCTTTATTTTCTCTGTTGACTTTAAGGCAAATGATAAAAAGGCGTCTTTTAAATGGCTTTTCTATACTGTGGTTGTATTTATTATGCAGGGTGCAATCGGTGTTATGCAGAAATGGCATCAGAATACCGCATTTAAAGGCGAGCTTGATGCATTTTTGGTAATCGCATTTTTTGCGTCGGCACTGTTTTCTATAATCTGTCTCCTTTTTGTAAGAGAAGACAAAAAGACAGTAATAAAAACAGAAGCAACAAAAAAGATTGTTCTTCTTATGGTTTTGGCAGGTCTTTGTTCTGCACCCAATAACAAGATAAATCTCTATCTTTCGGGTGTTATGGAAAGCTTTATATTTTTCCCTGTAGTAAATGGTGGCGGATTAGTGCTTTCAATGATTGCATCGCTTTTGGTATTCAGAGAAAAGTTTAATTTACAGAAAACTATGGGACTTATAATCGGTATAGTTTCGGTTATTTTATTATGTAACCCGTTTTAAGGAGTAGTTATGAATAAGAACGAATTTATGGAAAAAGAATACGGGATTTCAAAAGAAATTTGTGTATTTATAGACGAATGTGAAAAGGAATGTGAGCCGTATTTTAAAAAGGCGGAAGAAATTGCATCATTTAATCAGATGAAGGTTATGAAAGCCTTTTATGATAACCGTGTAAGCGATGCACATTTTGGCGAAACCACAGGCTACGGCTATGATGATTTGGGAAGAGACACTTTGGATAAAGTTTATGCTAAAGTGTTTGGTGCAGAAGATGCACTTGTAAGACACAGCTTTATCTCTGGTACACATACTTTATCTACAATGCTCTTTGGCGTAATGCGCCCTTTCGATACTCTTTTAGCAGTAACAGGCAAGCCTTATGACACTTTAGAAGAAGTAATAGGCATTTCGGGTGAAAAGGGAAACGGCTCTTTAATGGACTTTGGAGTAAAATATGAGCAGATAGACCTTTTGGAAAACGGAACTCCCGATTATGAAAAAATTGAAGAAAGATTAAATAAAGGCTTTATAAAAGCGTGCCTTATTCAAAGGTCAAAGGGCTATCAGGTAAGACCGAGCTACACAGCAAAAGAAGTAGGGGAGATTGCAAAAAGAATAAAGGCTGTATCGCCTAAAACAATAGTATTGGTTGATAACTGCTACGGAGAATTTGTGTGCGAAAATGAGCCGACAGCATACGGTGCAGATTTAATTGCAGGGTCATTAATCAAAAACCCCGGTGGTGGCTTGGCTTTAACCGGCGGATATATTGCAGGAAGACGTGATTTAGTCGAGCTTTGTGCATACAGACTTACATCTGTCGGAATAGGTAAGGAATGCGGTGCATCTTTGGGCTTTAACAGAAGTATGTATCAGGGACTTTTCTTAGCTCCGCATACAGTTTTGCAGGCGGTAAAGGCGGCAATTTTATGCTCGGTAATTTATAAAAAGCTTGGGTTCTCGGTTCTTCCTGAACCCGAAGACATAAGGGGAGACATAATAGAAGCGATAACCTTCGGAAGCCCCGAGGGTGTGATTTCATTTTGCAAAGGCATACAGGCGGGTGCTCCCGTTGACTCTTTTGTATCCCCTGAACCCTGGGATATGCCTGGGTATTCCGATCAGGTAATAATGGCGGCAGGTGCATTTGTTCAGGGTGCATCGATTGAGTTCTCGGCAGACGGACCTATTAAGCCACCATACACCGCATATATGCAGGGCGGACTTACATATGAATCTGCAAGACTCGGAATTGCTATGAGCGTTAAGATGTTAAAGGAGAGCGGGCTTTTATGAAAGGACTAAGTAAATTAACTAAGTTAAAATACGGTGAGCTTGTATTAGGACTTTTGTCAGGATTCGGATATTTTGGGGTAGTGTGTCAGTTTGTTTTAAACAACACCCAAAATGGCGGACTTCTTTTGGTTTTAATGTTCGCACCCTTAATCATTTGTCTGCCTGCTTTGTTGATTGTAAAGGGACTTAGAATTTTAAGAGAACGAGAACAGTATAAAACTCACGAAGCGGTTTTATGGGTTCATATGCTTTTGTTCTTGATTTCTGTTGTAGTCTTAATTGAAACATTTTTCGTAAAATAAAAAAGAGATGTCAAATTGACATCTCTTTTTCTTCAAATATAAACTGTCCGTTTTCGTCTACCTGAAAGGTTAAGACGAATTTTTTTATTCCGTCTGTAATTATGGTCGAGTATGTGCCGTAAGCATATCCGATTGATGAATATGTGGCATACGGGCGATGACTTTTCAAATACTTTGAAACTGCTTCGTGCTCTTTTGGATATTTTATTCTGTTATATACTCCGTGTCCCTTTACCGCTCTGTAAACGGCATCAACTGCGACAGTGGTTAGACCTAAAAGCAATGCCTTTTTCTTCATACTTTAATCCTCCTTGTGATAGAGATTATACACATCACGCTTTGGCATATTTCTGTCCTTTGCACAAAGCTTGATTGCTTCTTTTTTGTCGACACCGTCATTTATATATTTTTCTATATGCTCTGTAACCGAGAGATTTTCGAACCAAAGTTCATCTTCTTTGATTTCTTCTTTAGCACCGTCAACTATAATTACATATTCGCCTCTGGGGTTATTTTCTTCAAAATACAAAACCGCCTCGCCTAAAGTAAATCTTAATACTTCTTCGTGAAGTTTGGTAAGCTCTCGGACTAATGCGATTTTTTTGTCTTCTCCAAACACCGATTCCATATCGGCTAAGGTAGTCTTTAGTTTGTGCGGAGCTTCATAGAAAATAAGTGTTCTTGTGTCAGACTTGACAGAATCTAAATGCTCTTTTCTGTGACGCTTGTTGACCGACAAAAAGCCTTCAAAGGCAAATCTCTTTGTCGGAAGACCTGATAAGATAAGTGCATTTATTCCTGCAACTGGCCCTGGGAGTGATGTAACCAAAATATCATTTTCGATACAGAGCCTTACTAAATCTTCACCAGGGTCGGATATTGCAGGAGTGCCTGCGTCGGAGACAAGAGCGATATTTTTCCCTTCCTTTAAAAGCGATATAATATATTCACCCTTTTCCATTTTGTTGTGCTCGTGATAGCTTGTTAAGGGCTTATGGATTTCAAAATGATTTAAAAGCTTTAAAGTCTGGCGTGTGTCTTCGCAGGCAACAAGGTCTACAGACTTTAATACTTCAAGGAGACGAAGCGTTACGTCGGACAGGTTTCCGATTGGTGTTGCGCATAAATATAGAGTTCCGCTCATTTTTTTATCTCCTTTCGTAAATTCTTTTAAGCTCATCTGTTTCAATGCCATTTTCGTCATAGAGTACAAGGGGAGGTAGTATTTTTAATTCTTCTCCGCCTCTTAAAAGCCCGTCGATTAAAATAAGCGACGGCTCTTCGTTTATCTTTGGTAAAACAAAACGAAGACGCTTTGGCTCGATTTTATACTTTCTCATTAAAGATAATATGTCTGTAAGTCTTGAGGGTCTATGTACCATTACAAAATGCCCGCCGACAGATAACATACTTTCGGCAGCAGAAATTACATCTTCCAATGTGCAAAGTGCTTCGTGGCGGGAAATGTATTTTCCATAATCAGCCGATGAAATTCCGCTTCCCGATTTCATATACGGCGGATTTGCCGTAACCAACGAAAATGTCCGTTTTGGGAAATGCTTTGTAATTTCCTTTAGGTCGCCTTTCTTTAATTCGACTTTTCCTTGCAGATTATTTATCTTAACCGACCTTTCGGACATCTCGTGGATATCTTCCTGAATTTCAAGGCCGAATATTTTTTTAGCATTACTTTTATGCGAGAGAAGTATTGGCACAATTCCGCTTCCTGTGCATATATCAAGTGTCATATCAGATGCAATATCCTTTGCAAAATCAGAAAGTAATACCGCATCTGTACCGAAACGGAATCCGCTTTTTTTCTGTATCAGCTTTAAGTCGCCTATCATAAGGTCCTCTAAGGACTCTTGGGGCTTTAAAAAATTATGTACTTCCATATCACACATTATAAATCTCAAATAATTCCTTCGGTAGCTTGTCGGGGTTTTCAACTGCTGCGGCTAAGCCTTTTATTAAAGAATACTCATTTTCTTCTGCCAAGAAAAGCTTAAGTGATGTTAGATTTTTAATGCATCCGACAAGACCTTTTAGAGATGCGCCGCCACCGACAACTAAAATTCCGTCTTCTAAAATGTCCCCCAAGTTTTCCTGCGGTACACATTCAACCGCATTTTTAAATACATCCGAAAGAGCATCTAAAAGCGGTGAAATCGCATCATAAATCTCTGTCTGCGTTATAATTCTTTCTTCGGGAAGACCTGTTTTTAAGTTTACACCTGAAACTTTGTATGTAACCGAAGGTTCGGGCTGATTGAGAGTGGAGATTGCTTTTTTAAGCTCTTCTGCAGATGTAAATCCAACTAACAACGAATGTTTTTCCTGGAGATATGTAATAATCGCTTCGGTAAATTTATTTCCCGAAATTTCCGATTCGGTATTTGAAACAACCTGTCCCATTGAAATTCCCGAAATCTCGGTTAAACCTGCGCCCAAAGATGCAACCATAAGGCAGCGCTGCGGCATAACGTCACAGTTTGAGCCGATTGCGGCGGCAATTGGGGAAAGCATTATATGAACACTTCTTGCACCTACCATAATCAATGCATCGCGGAGTGCTCTTTTTTCGACATCTGTTGCACTTTTCGGTACACTTACAACGATTTTTGGCTTAATGATTGTTTTTGTGCATACTCTTTTTAAAAATGCCTTCAAAAGCTCTTCTGCAAGTGCAGAGTCATTTATAACACCATTTGAAATGGGATAAACTGCCGTTACCGAGTCGGGAGTTCTGCCTAACATTTCGTATGCTTCTTTACCCGAGGCAATAGTTTCGCCTGCGATATTATCGTATGCGATAACCGACGGCTCGTCTAAAACAAGCCCCATTCCTTTTATATAAATTTTTGTGTTGGATGTACCAAAATCGATTGCAATGTCATTTGACAGTTTACTCTTATCCATTTTTATCTCCTTTATATACCGAGTATCTTTTCGGCATTTTTATGTTTTATGTTTTCTTTGTCTTCTTCAGATATCGGAAGATCTTCTAAAAGCTTTAGTGTCTTAGCCTGGGAAAACCACGGCCAGTCTGTACCGAATAAAACTTTATTTGCTCCGTGTGCTTTTATCATATCGGCGGCAAGATTTTTGTCCAACATATGAAGTGAAAATGCCGTGTCAATGAGAACAGGTGTTCCGATTATACATTCGGAAGTTTTATCCCACACATTCCATCCGCCCATATGTGCGGCGATGATGTATTTTCCCGATACAAATTCCAAAACCTTTTTAAGCCTTTCTGGCATACAGTGGTAAGGCGGGGGACAACCGTGGTCCTTGCCTGTATGAAGAACTGTATATAGTCCCAAATCATCGCATTTTTTAAGGATTTTTAAAGATTTTGGCGAGTCGATATAAAATGACTGGTATTCGGGATGAAGTTTAATCCCACGAAATCCCATTTCCTTAATTCTCTCTAAAATACCGTCGGTATCATCGTTTTCGGGATGGAGTGAAGCGAATGAGTAAACTCCGTTTTTGCCGTTAATTTCATTTGCAAACGAGATTATATTTTCGGTCTGCTTAGGATGAGTTGCGATAGGCATAACCACCGAAATATCAATTCCGTCCTTTTCCATATCTGATATAAGCCCTGTAAGGTTTCCGGTGCCTACGGCTTTATAGTCGATGCCTGAGTATTCTTTTATATTACTTTCTAAAATCTTTATTGTTTTTTCATATATCCTGTCAGGAAATATGTGCGTATGAAAATCAATTACCATTTAAAAAACCTGCCAATAAGTTATATATGATCTATTTTATAACATTTTCTTTCTAAAATCAATAAAAAAACGAAAAAGTTTATAGTTTGTCATTTGTTGACATTTTGTGTCAGATAAACCCCTGCCAATTTAGCAGGGGTTTTATCATTTTCGTCTTTTCTCTACAATGTCTTCAGGGAAAAACTCAAATATTTCCCCTAAAGCGTCTCTTTGGGCCTGATTTGTAATGGGAGTCGGGGCAAGACCTGTGCACTCGGTCATACTGGCTGCGGCATTTTGATTGTAAAGCGGATTATTATAGTCAATTCTGTGTGTTGGTTTCTTTTTCATATTAATCATCCTTTCTGTCGTTAGTTTTTGCATAGTTTATATTTTAATTCTTGTAAATAATACCTATTGACTAAACCGAAAAAAGAATATATAATTAGCTTGGGTAGGTATAAATAAGGTTGGTTTTAAAATGGCGGAACTCAGAAAAAGATTTTTACATAAACTTACAACAGAATACAGACACGCATTTTTACTTTTATACTGGGTGCTGTTCGGGATAGTTTTCTGGTCTATGGAGGCAATGACGTGGAGAAATTATTTTTCCGTATCGTCGCCAGTGGATAGTTTAATCCCTTTTAATGTATGGTTTTTAATACCGTATTATTTCTGGTTTTTGTATATAATTCTTGATATAGTTTATTTTTTCTTCCGTGACAAAGAAGCATTTGTAAAATATATGCTGTATCTTATGATCACATATACGGTAACACTTTTGGTATATGCTGTTTTTCCGACAAGCCAGCCATTAAGACCTGATTTAACTCAGGAAGGCTTCTTATACGATGTTGCAAGGTGGATGTATGCATTTGATACCAATACCAATGTATGTCCATCCATCCATGTGATAGGCTCATTTAATGTGATGTTTGCTGCAGTACACTCAAAGAAGATTAAAAGTATTTCTTTAAAAATTTTATATGTAGTGGTATGCATTTTGATTTGTGTATCTACAGTATTTGTTAAACAACATTCAATTATCGATGTTTTCTGGGGAGTGGTTCTCTCACTTTTAGCATATCCGTTTGTTTTCTTTAAAAATAAAACGGTTAATAAAATAGTAAAGTTTTTCGTAGTTTCCAAAGAGATGGCGGGGAAAGTATAATTAAAGGAGAAGGATAGAAATGATCCGTTTTATTCGAAGTAAGAGAAAGGTTGTTCTTATTTGTGTTGATTTGGCGACAATGCTTATTGCATCGTTGATTGCCTTCTTTTTGTGTAACATATTCTTGGGTCTTTCGATTTCTACACAAACTTTAAATGCTCTTTATGGCTCTGTTCTGCTTCATTATGTATTGGTTTTGCTTGGACTGTGGAGCTTCAGAGTATATAACAACATCTGGCGATATGCGTCGCTTACCGATTTTATTTCATGCATATCAGGAGTTTTTACAGGAACAGCAGTATTTTATCTCGCTGTGATCTTATTTAAAATCAGGTTTTCTGACATTATTACGCTTATTACTGCATTGTTTTCAATTATTGGTATAATAATGACAAGAGCAATTTACAGTTACATATATAAAATGTTAAGACGTTCAAATGGTGAAGGTGCAAGAAAAAGAACTCTTGTGGTCGGGGCAGGAAAGACTGCAAATGCAATTATTGATGAGATGTTTAATAGTCCTGACTCTGAGTATTTACCCGTTGCAATAGTTGATGATGACCCCGAAAAGTATAAAAGACGTTTAAACGGTGTAGAAATTGTTGGCTCAACTGCACTTATTCCTGAAACAGTCAAGAACTACGAGGTTGACACTGTTATTATTGCAATATCAACTCTTGATAAGGATAAGAGAAAGAAAATTCTTGCAACCTGTTCAGAAACAGTTTGTGAAGTTAAACATATTCCGGCAATGAGTCAGCTTTTGACAAATGACAACTTACTTTCCCAGGCAAAGAAAATAAATGTTGAAGATTTATTAGGTCGTGATGTAATAACATTTGATAAGGCATCGACTAAAGAGCTAATACAAGGGAAAACTTGTCTTGTAACAGGCGGTGGCGGTTCAATCGGCTCTGAGCTTTGCAGACAGATTGCAGCATACAATCCCGAAAAGCTTGTAATAGTTGATATTTACGAAAACAATGCATATGACATTCAGCAGGAACTTGTTATTAAATACGGAGAAAGTCTAAATCTTGAGGTATGGATTTGCTCTGTAAGAGATGAAAGCAAGATGGAAAAGTTGTTTACAAAGATAAAACCTGACTTGGTGTTCCATGCTGCAGCTCATAAACATGTTCCGCTTATGGAAAATGACCCTGAAGAAGCGATTAAGAATAATGTAAGGGGTACACATAATATAGCCAAGCTCTCTGCAAAATATGGCGTTAAAAAGTTTGTGCTTGTATCTACAGACAAAGCGGTTAATCCGACCAATGTAATGGGCGCTACAAAGAGATGCTGCGAAATGATTGTTCAGGATTTTGCTCAGAAAGGAACAAATACAGAGTTTGTTGCGGTAAGATTCGGAAATGTATTGGGTTCAAACGGCTCTGTAATTCCGCTTTTTGAAAGACAGATTGCAGAAGGCGGACCTGTTACAGTTACTCACCCTGACATTATAAGATTTTTTATGACCATACCCGAAGCAGTATCCCTGATACTTGAAGCGGGATATATGGCACGTGGCGGAGAGATATTTGTGCTCGATATGGGTGAACCTGTCAAGATTTTATCGCTTGCCGAGAATCTAATTAAGCTTCACGGAAAAAGACCGTATGAAGATATAGATATTATCTTCTCGGGACTAAGACCCGGTGAAAAACTGTTTGAAGAGCTTTTGATGGAAGAAGAAGGGCTAAAAAAGACTTCCAATAAACAGATATTTATCGGTAGACAGATAGAGATAAATCATGATGAGTTTAAAAATGAACTTATTGATATACTTGAAGCGGCAGATAAAAACGACAGCCATCTGGTAATATCAAAGCTCCGTGAAATTGTTCCGACTTTCAATCATGTAGTTATAAATAAATAGTGAAAAATGCTGTGTTGGACGAGTCTTAACACAGCTTTTTTGTGCTTTTTATAAAAATATGTAAATTTCGTGAAAAAATGGACAAAATAGCTTGACAAACACTGTGTTTGTTTGGTATACTAGGTAAGCTGGGCTTATAATGTGGACCAAAGGAGGTAAAGAGATGTTTACCGATAGTGAAAGAACCAGATTAGTAGTCGGCTTGAAGCAGACAAGAAAAGCTATCAAAGAGGGAGCTACAAGAGTGTTACTGGCTCGTGACGCTTCCGAAATTATCAAAACCGAGATAAAAGAACTCTTTGCCGATGTTGAATATGTTGACACAATGCAGGAGCTCGGTAAGCTTTGCGGGATTGACGTAGGTGCGGCAGTCTCAGCAATAAAAAAATAATTTACTTTGTATCAAAGGCAGAAAATGCTTTTAGATAAATATTTAAAGAAGGAGGATATTCCGTATGCCTACATTTAATCAGTTGGTAAGAAAGGGCAGAGAAACTTCAATTAAAAAGTCAACTGCTCCTGCTCTTCAGAAGAGTCTTAACTCTCTTAAGAAGAAGACAAGCGACCACAGCTCTCCGCAGAAGAGAGGCGTTTGTACCGCTGTAAGAACTGCTACACCGAAGAAGCCAAACTCAGCTTTAAGAAAGATTGCCAGAGTAAGACTTACAAACGGTATCGAAGTAACAGCTTACATCCCCGGTATCGGCCACAATCTTCAGGAGCATAGCGTAGTTTTGATCAGAGGCGGAAGAGTTAAGGACTTGCCTGGTACAAGATACCACATCATCCGCGGTACTCTCGATGCTCAGGGCGTTGCAAACAGAATGCAGTCCAGATCAAAGTACGGCGCTAAGAAGCCCAAGGCTGAAAAGAAATAAGCTTCTAAAAATGTGCATTACGGTTATATCTTTTAACATAAAAGCATATAGCCTTTGTGCATAAAACGGAATCCTAAAACGGATTCAGAGTACCTATGATACTCATAGTCTTCAAAAAGAAGACGTCAAATTTATGAAGGAGGGAAGCAACTATGTCAAGAAAAGGTTATATTGCTAAAAGAGAAGTTCTTGCAGATCCTATCTACAACAGCATTGTTGTTACAAAGCTTATCAACAACATCATGCTTGACGGTAAAAAGGGTGTTGCACAGAAAATTGTTTATGATGCATTTGACATCATAAAGGAAAAGACAGGCAGAGAACCGCTTGAGGTATTCGAAGAAGCACTCGACAATATCATGCCCGTGCTCGAGGTAAAGGCTCGCCGTGTTGGTGGTGCTACTTACCAGGTACCGATGGAGGTACGTCCGGAAAGAAGACAGACTCTTGGTCTTAGATGGCTTACACGCTATTCTCGTGAACGCAATGAGAAGACAATGAAGGAAAGACTTGCTAACGAGCTTATGGATGCTTTAAACGGCACAGGCGGCTCAGTTAAGAAGCGTGAAGACACTCACAAAATGGCTGAAGCTAACAAG
>JAZNQG010000001.1:0-3288 GCA_045590035.1 Clostridia bacterium | reverse complement strand
GTTACAATGAATTCATTAGACGGCGTATCCGACAGAGACTTTGTAATTGAACTGTCTTTCGTTCTCTCGGTTATTATGATGCATCTTTCAAGATTTTCGGAAGAGCTTATCCTGTGGTCAAGCCACGAGTTTTCATTTATCGAAATGGACGATGCATATTCTACAGGCTCATCAATTATGCCGCAGAAGAAAAACCCCGATGTTGCCGAGCTGATACGTGGTAAAACGGGCAGAGTCTATGGGCATCTTATGGGACTTTTAACAACCATGAAAGGACTCCCGCTTGCATACAATAAGGATATGCAGGAAGATAAAGAGCCGATTTTTGATGCGGTTGATACTGTTAAATTGTGCTTGCCTGTATTTTGCGATATGATTTTAACTATGACCGTTAAAAAGGACAATATGTTAAAGGGCGCAAAGGGCGGATTTACCAATGCAACCGATGCGGCTGACTATCTTGTTAAAAAGGGTATGCCTTTCCGTGAAGCGCACGAGGTTGTAGGAAAGCTTGTCTTCTATGCAATCAGCAAGGATAAGGCATTAGACGAGATTTCACTTTCGGAATACAAAGAGTTTTCTCCTATTATCGAAGAAGATATCTTCGATGCAATCAGTATGGAAACCTGCGTAAATGACCGAAAGGTTATTGGCGGTCCGTCAAAAGAGATTGTTTTAAAGGCGATTTCTGAAGCAGAGAAATTTTTGAAATAATTTAAAAGAGGCTGTCTCAATAGGCATTTTCTGTGAATAAATATCCAATTTGTAGGGGCGAATCACGATTCGCCCGCGGGTCATTCGTGAATGACCCCTACAGTATGAATATTTTATACATAGATTTTGATTGTTGAGGCAGCCCCTTTATCATAACGAGGTATAAAAAAATGACCAAGAAAGAAAAAATCCTGCTTTTACGGGAAAGGTTAGAAGAAGTTTACCCTGACGTCAAGTGTTCATTAGATTATGAAACACCACTCGAGATGCTTATTGCAACTCAGCTTTCGGCTCAGTGCACCGATGCAAGAGTAAACATAGTAACAAAGGATTTATTTAAAAGATATAAAACCGTCTATGATTATGCGTCTGCGGATATTGACGAGCTATCAGAAATTATAAGGTCAACGGGATTTTATAAGAATAAAGCTAAAAATATAATCGCCTGCGCAAAACGGATAATCGAAGTCTATAATGGGGAAGTCCCCGACACTATGGAGGATTTGGTATCTTTAGCAGGTACGGGCAGAAAGACTGCCAATTTAGTCCTTGGCGATATTTTCGGGAAAGAAGGCTGTGTTGTAGTTGACACACACTTTATAAGACTTACTAACCGAATCGGTTTAACAAAACAAAAAGACCCCCAAAAAATAGAAACTGAACTTAGAAAACTACTTCCGCCAGATTATAGCATAAAATTCTGCCATCAGATGGTGTGGCACGGAAGACTAAGATGCACGGCAAGAAAGCCCGACTGTGAGAACTGTGAGATAAGTGATTTGTGCAGCAAAAACATTTAATTTAAGCATCTAAAATCGTTCGGCTATGGGTAGTGAAAAAGAAATATAAAAAAAGCTGTTGATGTCAACAGCTTTTTTGTTTTTAGCTTTCGCTGATTTTTTTAATCAAGATTTCGCGGAGTACCTGCGGATTACAGTTACCCTTTAATTCTCTCATACACATACCGAAAAGTGCCTGAAGTGCCTTTTCTTTACCGTTTTTATAGTCATTTACAGATCTTTCATCAGCTGCCATAACCTTTAAGACAACATCTTCGATAAGACCTAAATCATTACTTACGATAAAGCCGTTTTCCTTAGCATATGAAAGCGGATCAATGTCTTCTTGGAACATAACAGCTAGGATTTTCTTTGCATTCGCACGGCTTACCTTATCTTCTGAAACAAGGTTTATAAGCTCTGAGAGAGCTTTACCTGAAATTGAAATCATATCCTGAGTCTGCTGCTTTTTGTTTAGGATTGTCATACAGTCAGTAATTAACCAGTTTGCAACTTCCTTAGCGTCCTTTGAGTATTTTAAAGCTTCTTCAAATACATCTGTAAACTGACGGCTCTGGACGATTTGTGATGCATCATATTCGGTAAGACCTAATTCGTTTACGAATCTTTCTGTCTTAACTTCGGGGAATTCGGGTAGTGATGCTTTGATTTCGTCAAACCACTCGTCATCAATTACGATAGGCATAACATTGGGGTCGGGGAAGTATCTGTAGTCGCCTGCAGTCTCCTTGTTACGCATAGCGTAGCTTTTGCCCTTTATGTCATCCCAACGGCGAGTTTCCTGAACAAGCTCTTCTGTTCCGTTTTCCAAAGCGTCTGTGTGTCTTGAAATTTCATATTCAATCGCTCTTTTAATAGCAGATAATGAGTTCATATTCTTCATTTCAGTTCTGACACCTAATTTGTCGCTGCCTTCGGGACGGATAGAAAGGTTAACATCACATCTCATTGAGCCCTGCTCCCAACGGCAATCTGAAACCTTGGCAAATCTTAAAAGCGATCTTAGTCTTTCAAGATATGCAATAGCCTCTTCAGCATTAGAAATATCAGGCTGGCTTACGATTTCGATTAAAGGAACGCTTGTTCTGTTAAAGTCAACCAAAGTTGTATCAGTCCAGTCATCGTGGACGAGCTTTCCTGCGTCCTCTTCCATATGAATCTGCTTAATTCTGATTCCCTTTTTACCAGAAGATGTCTCAATCTCAACAAGCCCGTTTACCGCAACAGGTGAAAACCACTGTGTTGTCTGGTAGGCATTGGGAAGGTCGGGATAATAATAGCTCTTTTTATCGAAGGTTGTTGTTCTGTTAATATCACAATTTAGCATCATACCTGCAGTCATACCAAGGTCAACAACATGCTTGTTTGTAACAGGTAACATTCCCGGCATACCTGCACAGGCGGGGCAAACGTGGTCATTCTGCTCGGCACCGAATTTTGCAGAGCATGAGCAGAAAATCTTGGATTCAGTCGCAAGCTCAACATGTACTTCAAGTCCGATGACGGTTTCGTATTTCATATTATTTGCCCTCCTTATCAAGATTTTCAAGGAAGCTTATTAAACTCATATCCGAAAGCTTGTTTCCGATAAGCTGAATACCGTCTGTAACTACTGCGGGATTTCCCGAAATCATAGCGGGAGCAGTATATAAGCTTTCTTCATATGCGATATACGGGTTTTCCTTAGCTTCATTAACTGTGTATGAAGTCTTAGATGCTGCGGGGAGTAAAAGTAAATCGTAATCTTTAAAAATATTTTCAAGATACTCTGATA